>DAOSJS010000176.1:0-8224 GCA_035367355.1 Candidatus Hydrogenedentota bacterium | reverse complement strand
ATCGCCCACGGCCAGCACGTCAAAAAAGCGGTAACCGACCTCGGCGGTAATCTGGTAATCCGCCATATCCGCCCGCGAGATGGTGGAATCCCCCACCACAGGCATCGAACGGTCCGGCATAGCCATCGACACGAACCATTCGAGGGCATTCTTGATGGCCCTGCCGCCGGGACTGTCCGGCCGCGTCAGATCGTATCGCTCCGGCGGAAACCGGACCGGGTCCATGCGCGACAGGTTGCGCGTCAAAACCGCGATCTCGCAGAACGAATGCATCGGGTACAGGTGGTACCCCGAACACAGCTCCCAGAACGCCCCGTCCGGTTTGAAATGCGTTTCAACGATGCGCTGGATGCTTATATGCTCCGGCAGGGCTTCCGGCGAATAGGGTCCATAGCCAAAACTCCAGTCGATCAGGTCTTCCCGCTCCAGGCAAAGCGCGACCTGCAGCACCGTGCGGTACCATTGATAGATGTTGTTGTGGTTGTACCGGTATACCGGCTCGAGCATGATGTCGTTGAGCATGCGCTCCAGAACCGAGGCCTGGAACCGGGCGCGCTGTTCCGCCGTCATGGCGTCTCGCAGAAGCTCATACGCGCAGGCCAGATCATTGAGGATCTTGTTGTCGCCCTCGCGGTGGTAGGTCAAAATGCGGCTCCGCTCCGGGTCTTCCCACACATCCGTTTTCAGGCCCTCGATGGTCTGCGCGAACAACATGAGAATCGCGATCCCGCGCGCGGTGTACTGCGAAGGATCCGGTTCCAGTTTTCCCAGCAGCCCCAGAGTCAGCGCCACGGACCCTGCCCGCTGGTAGAAGAGGCATTCCCAGCCGTCGCGCATCGTGCCGTGATAGCGGTCGTCTTCGGGATAAATGCCCGCGTCGGTATCTGCGGGATAGCTCTTTCCGCACGACGGGCAGGTGTATGTGTCCGGCTCAAACGGGTTGAAATTCAAGCGGTGGCGGTCGTGCGGGCACGAGAAGTTGTGGTACACGTTCCCGCGCGTCCTGGGAAACACCCGCGCAAGCTCCTCGGGCGATGCTTCCACCCACGGGCGGAGCGTCTCTTTGCGCGACGCCAGCAGGGCTGCCGCCCAATCGAGCGTTACAACGCGGTTCTGAACGTCCGTTATGGTTTCGGCCGACACGATCCCGGCCGGATGCGCCCACTGCACCTGCCCGCAACACAGCAACGCCATCGGCAGCAACGATATCCACATCATGGGATGCCCTCCGGATTCGCGCCCAGTTCACTCTTTGGCTAAGCCAGGATATCGAGCCGATCCAGGGCCACTTCACACGGCATCGGCCTGCCGGCGATATACGCCTCGATCTGTTCGAGAACCGACTCCCCCTGACGCCGGATATTTTGTTTTACCGCCCCTGCGATGTGAGGCGTGAGAATGCAGTTCGGAGCCGTGTACAAGGGGCTTCCGGGCTCCGGTGGCTCCGGATCCGTCACATCGAGACAGGCCAGAATACGCCCTTTCCTGAGCTCCGCGACCAGAGCGGCTTCATCGACCAGCGCGCCCCGGGACGTATTGATGAAGATCGCCTTGTCGCGCATCAGCGCCAACTTTTCAGCATTGATCATGTGCCGCGTTGCCGGAAGATCCGGCGCGCAGAGCTGCACCACGTCCGACCGCCGCATCAGATCATCCAGGGAAACCTTTTCCACACCCAGCCCGGCCGCTTCCTCTTCATCCACAAACGGGTCATACAACAGGATCGATTTGAGCGTGAGGTTTTTGCACAGGCGCAGCAGTTCGCGTCCCACGCGGCTCGCCGCGATAATGCCTACCGTTGCTTCGTGGGGCTCGCGAATCCAGTCCATGACCGCCTCGCGCTCCCAGCGGCCCGCGCTCGTGGCGGCGATGCACGCCCAGACCGCCTTCATCGACATCAGCATCAGCCCAAACGCGAATTCCGCCACGCCGACCGCAAGCGCCGGCGCCGCCGAAGTCACGCGGATTCCGCGCGCGGCGAACTCCGGAGAGATGAGGTGCTTGATCGAGCCTGCCGAATGGCACATCAGCCTCAAATCCGGCGCCGCATCAAGCATGGGGCCCGAGATTTCATGCGTTCCCCATCCGGTGATGATGATTTCCGCGCCTTTCATGGCCGATTGCTGCCCTTCGGGCGTGATTTCGTCTTCGCGCGCGGGCGTCAGTTCGACCAGCGCGCCGAGCCGGGCCAGATGGGGTTCAGAAAAAACGCTGGCTTGCATCTCGCGCGTCAGCAGCACCACGGTTCGCGGTTTTGGCATACCGGTCTCCTTCCTTCGGTTTCAGCGAAGAAATCAGGGTAGCCGCCGGTGCCGGGCATTTGCAAGGCGGCATACGCAAACGATACTCTAGGGAATTGATACGGAGCCGCCCCCGCCGGGTGCTCCCAGAAGGAGATTTCATGAAACGGCAGTTTGTCGAAACCCTCCAGGAGGGCGATCGCATAAATGACTATTTTCTGGCCGTCCGCAAAGATCTGCGCGACCAGCGCAACGGCGGAAAATTTCTGGGGCTGATGTTCAAAGACAGGACCGGGGAGATTGGCGGCATCCTGTGGAACAATGCAGCGGCGGTAGCCAGGCTCTTCGAGCTGGGTGATGTCGTGAACGTGCAGGGCACGGTCACCAGTTATCAGGGCCGCCTCCAGATCCGGGTCGACCAGGTACTTCCACTGCGCACAGGCGAATTCGACCTCGCCGATCTCGCCTACGTGCCGGAAACGCTGGGCACGAGCCTCGCCGAGTTCATCGAAATCATGCGCACGGTCAAAAATGAGTGGCTGGCCCGGCTCGTGAGCTCTTTCCTCGACGATGAGGCCTTCATGGGCGCCTTTGCCGAAGCCGCCGCGGGCAAGAAATGGCATCACGCCTACACCGGGGGCCTCGTGCAGCATTGCCTCGAACTGGCAAAGCTGGCCGACGCCGTATGCACCATCTTTCCCGGAGTCGACCGCGACATCCTGCTCACCGGCATTCTCGTGCACGATGTCGGCAAAATCGAGGAAATGTCACACGGCATGTACGTCGACTACACCACCCCCGGAAAACTCCTGGGGCATCTCATTATTGGCGCGGACATGGTGCAGGAGCGTATTCGCGCGATCGAAGGCTTCCCCGAATCCCTGCGGTTGCAGGTCCTCCATTGCATCCTCGCACACCACGGGGAACTGGTCAACGGGTCGCCGGTAGTCCCTAAAACCGTCGAAGCCATGGTTCTGCATCAGATCGACAACCTGGGCGCTCAGGTCGATGCCTTCCTCCGCATCGTTGATGAAGCCAGGCTCCGTGGTCAGGACTGGTCCGAATACATCGGACTCATCGAACGGCCCATCTGGACTAAAGAAGGCGAGTAGGCGGTCTCCGTGGTGCAGGCTGCGGCCGCGCGCCGGCAGACTTCCGGGACTTCCTCAGCGCCTTAGCCGGAAATCACGAATGGAAGGGTACATTGATGATACGGATTCATGAACCGTTCCACGGCGCTGTTCTGAACCACCGCCACGGCAGAAAGACCAGAAACGGCCTCGAGATACCCGTCTGGGGCGCCGCGCCTGCGGGGGAGGCCGTTACCGTGAACGGCGCTTTCGCCCAGCGCGCGGGAGAACGATTTTTCGCTACGGTCACGCTCCCCGGGCCCGAAACCGACATCACAGCCGCCGTCAATAGTCCCACCGGCTGCAGCGAACACCGCATCCGGGTGGTCTGGGATCGCTTTTCCAAGCCCCGGTACCGCTTTGCCATCGACGACAATAGCTTCTTTCTTCGCGACATTGCCGCGAAACGCCCGAAATCGCTGTTTCAGAACTTCTACCTCGCCGGCCTCCGCAGACTGCACCGCAAATACAGGACAAAATTCGTTCTCAACTGCTTCTATGCCACTCCGGAAAATGACTTCAACCTCGCGCAGTTTCCGGCAGACTACAAAGCGGAATGGGCCGACAACGCGGACTGGCTTCGGCTGGCGTTCCACGCATGTGCGGAATTTCCTGACCGGCCGTATCAGCATTGCACACCGGAGAGACTCGCCGCCGATTACGACCTCGTTGCCGGAGAAATCAAGCGATTCGCAGGAAAACGCAGCCTTTCCCCCTCCACCGTCATTCATTGGGGCATGGTTCATCCTTCAGCCTGGAAAGTCCTGACTGAGCGGGGCGTGAAAGTCCTCAGCGGGATGTTCTATCCCAACATGGGCAGTGCCTATACCGCCGAGGGCGAATCGTTCCCGATCGAGGAAACCGGCGCCCCATTTGGCTACGACGTCAATTACAGCCTGGACAACGCCCGCTCGGAGTATCTGAGCCGGCATGATGCGTTGAAAGATTTCGAAAGCGGCCTCCTCTTTTCGAAGATGGACATCGTGTGCAACAACGTGCCTGAGGACCAGATCGTGGCCACGCTGGAACCGCTTGCCCACGACGCAAATACGGCTGAAGTCATGGATCTGTTCACGCATGAGCAGTATTTCTGGCCGTTCTACAGCGCCCACCGGCCGGACCATTTCCAACGGCTCGAGACTGCTATCCGCTTTTGCACTGAATACGGCTATGAACCGGTCTTCTTCCACGAGGGCCTGCTTGGCGGAAAAGAATAAAACGAAGCCTGCTGTGCCGTGAAAGCCCGCGCCGCGGCCATGGATACCTCGAAACGGAAAGGGTTTCCACCGGATATGGATGCATGTGTGTCCACAAAACCATTGTCGTCAAGACGATTGTCTCGCGTTCCGGTGTGGGCTCTCTGCGCCTGGTGTTGCGCCGCGGCCGTGGTGGCCGGCGCCTCCCGGGCCGAGACGGTATTTGTTGAAGCCGAGGATTTCGTCCCGACATCCGAGGGGTGGCGGGCGGTGTCCAACCATGAGACCCGGGCCGCGTCTCGTATCCGGACCCTGTACGGTGCGCAGGGGCCTGCGGATGCCACCGCGGCCAGGACCACCGTGTTGCATGAGGCGGGACTGTACCGCATCTGGGTGCGTTATCTGAACGTGGTGGATCGGCGTGGACCATTCAGCGTCATGGTGTCCGCGGGCGCGAAGGAAATTGCGTCGAAAACCTTCGATTTGGAAACAATTTCCGAGGTTTCGAACTGGGAATACACCTGGCAATTCCTGGAGGCAGAGCTTCCTGCGGACTCCGTCACGCTGACGCTGGCAAAACAGGAGCCGGTCGCCTCGTCGCCATATGTGCGCCACGTAGACTGCCTCCTGCTCACGACGGATCCGGAACTCGTGCCGGACCACGTCCCGTATGGCCCACAAACCCTGATGCGCATCCGGCTTGCCGAGGGATACGACCGGCCGGTCTATGTGCTCCTGTTCGTCGATCATTATCGCGCACCGTGGTACGCACATTTCGCTTTGGGATTGGACGGGATACGCGAAGGGTTAGCGGTGCCCGCGGAGCAGATGCTTGGGCCCGGGCAGTCGACGCCGTGGTGCAATCTCTCCCCCACCATCTATCAAGACAGCGGTGCGGCGTTGAATTTGTCAATCCGTCACAGCTACTACGAACTAGCAGCAACTTTTCGCGGAACCGTGGAATTCGCGTACACGGACTCGGCGAGCGACGACAAGATCAAGCCGGTGAAGACTTTTGGCATCGACGCCACGCCCAACGGCCTGGTGATCGTCGTACCGCCTGATCTCACCACCCCGGAACATGTCGCCCTGTTGAAACGCGATCGTGATTTTGCCGAAGAAACCGGGCGGCTGGCCGATGCGTTCGACTGGCCTGACTACGGTAAACCGCCCGAGGCGTTTCCGTTTCTCGTTACGGCCAATATTGGCGGATACGGCCTGGCCGTGGATGCCGCGGTGACCGCCCGCGAACAGAAGACGCTCGACTATTTCGGATTCAACGGCTCCGGCGAACGCGTCCTTCACGGGCTGTGGTTTATGAAGGATGGCTCGTATTGCCGCCCCGATCTGGATGCCATGCGAAAGCGGGCGAATGAGAATGCCGCAGATTTTCGCGAATCGGGCAGAAACCTGGAGCAGATCGCGGTATGTATGTTGATGGACGAGCCGACAGGTCAACCCGCGGCCTTCTGCGCACAGGATGAGGCCTATCGCGTCAAGTTTCGCGAATGGCTCCAGGGGCAGGGGCAAACTCCGGAGCAGCTCCTGGTCGAGAGCTGGGAACACGTCCGCCCGGTGGAGGAAACCGAACGCGCGGACTTCCCCGCCCTGCACTACTTCACGCAGCGGTTTCGCACGCGCGCGCTCGGCGATTTCATGGCCACCCAGCGCCGCATCATTGAAGAGGCCTATGGCCGCTCGTTCCCGACCCTTGTCAATTTCAGCGATGGCGCCATCTATTACGGCAATTTCTGTGGACAGGGCGTCGACTACTTTGAATTACTCGATTCCGGCCAGCAAAACGCGATCTGGGGGGAAGACTGGGCCAATATCTCCTCGACCTACCAGTGCGCCGCATTCAACGTGGCGCTCATGCAGGCCGCGGCCCGTAAGCGGGGCCAGCTGGTCGGCCATTATCTGATCGCCCACGCCGGCCGCACCGCGTGGGACACAAAAACCAAAGCGGCCGGTGAGACGGCCCGCGGCGTCCGCATCTGGAAGAATTTCAGCTATGGACCCGCCTGGGGCACTCATGAAGGCGGCCCGCCGTGGCGCACGCACGTCTGGTACGCAAAACCGGACGTGTGGAGGGCCAACGCCGAAATCACCCGGGAGCTTGGCGCCGTCGAGGACTGGCTGACAACGGCAGCCCCCGCTCCCGCCAGGGTGGCCCTCCTCTACAGCTCGTCCTCCGACATCTGGACGATGTGGGACAATCTCGCGTTCGGTTTTGACCGCATGCATACCTGGCTGGCGCTCGCCCACGCACAAATTCCGGTAGACATCCTGTCCGAGCGCGACGTCGCGGATGGCGACCTCGCCGGGTATACGGTGTGCTACGTGTCCGGACCCAATCTGACGCGCGCGGCTTCCGCCCAACTGCGCGCCTGGGTCGAGTCAGGCGGCACGCTCTGGCTCACGGCGGGCGCGGCAACCCGGGATGAATACAATCGTCCGCTGGACGAACTCGCCCCCATACTCCCGGCTCAACGGGGAACGACCGAAACACTCGAGGCTTTTCACTATTCGGGGCGCCTGTTGCATCACCTCAATGCGATAGACGCTGTGACGTGGGGAAGTGAAGAGCTGGAGGTGTTGTCCGTCAAAGAGCCCCTCACACCGCAGTCCGGCGCTGAGGTACGGGCAACGTTCCGTGATGGCGCAGCTGCTGTTGTACGTAGCGGCGCAGGCAAAGGCCGGGTGATGCAGACGGGCTTCCTGCCGGCGCTGTGCTACATCAAAGAAGCGCTGAACGCGCGCCGCGCCGCCGAGAAGAGCCGGGATGAGGCGGTTGCCGTTGCGCAGACCCGCCCGCCCGAGGACGGGCAGCCCGAAGCCACGGCTGCGTCTCTGGCGGTCGCTCTAACTACCGGCGGCGCTGCAGCTCCGTCAAGCGTTGAACGGGAGCTGCTCGATCGCTCGTACAACCCCTGGGATTTTCCTGCAGCCATCCGCGAAGCGCTTTTGACACCGATCCGGGACGCAGACATCCGCCCGCGGCTCACATGCGACACACCGCTGGTCGATGCCGTCGAATTGCCCTGCGTTCAGGGAATCCTGGTCGTGCTGGCCAACCACACACTGCGCCCGCTCGAGCACCTGAACCTGGAATTTCTGATGGATCGCTCTATCGCATATGTGGAATCCGTTCGTTATGGCCGGCTGACGTTTGAATCGCCCCGACCCGGCACGATCCGGTGGACCATGCCGCTCGACGCCAGCGATTACGTCAAGCTGGGATTTGAAGGAATCTCAGGAACGTCGGCGCCATCTGAACCCGGTTCTCGTATTGCTGCAGGGCGGCCATTTTCCGAGAATTCTGGAGCACTCCGTGGTTGCCCTCAACGAATGCGCTTAAACGTAGAATGAACACTGCCTGCTGTTGCTTCCTCCGCCTCTGAACGGTATTCTCGTGGACATCGTGCCGCTGGCTGAGGCAACGGCTCAATGGCCTTATGGAATACGAGGTAAAAACGAATGCGGAAGATGCTGCTCCTGATCCTGGCTGGTATTTTTCTGGGGAACGTGGCTCTGGCGGGGGATTCGCCTCAGTTTCGCGGGCCCCATCGCGATGGGCGCTTCGACGAGGAGGGGCTGCTGAAAACCTGGCCAGAGGACGGCCCGCCGCTCCTCTGGGTGGCACACGGGCTCGGTAAAG
>DAOSJS010000175.1:0-8244 GCA_035367355.1 Candidatus Hydrogenedentota bacterium | reverse complement strand
CGCCCGCGGGGGACAGGTACCCTGGGTGCGCCGACGTCCTCGTCGGCACACGGCTGAGCCCCGCCCGCGGGGGACAGGTACCCTGGGCGCGCCGACGTCCTCGTCGGCACACGGCTCACTCCCGCCCGCGGGGGACAGGTGCCCTGGGTGCGCCGACGTCCTCGTCGGCACACGGCTGAGCCCCGCCCGCGGGGGACAGGTGCGCCGCATCTCAATCTCTCCGGTTCGGGTTCTTATGTCCCCCGCGGCCGGGGGTGGCCGCGAAGCGGCCGAGGTGGGATTGTGCGGGCAGACACAGGGGTCTGCCCCTACGCGCTCACGTTTTCATCGTTTTCGCTTTAGGTTATAATGTGGATGCGCGCATTGGGCCGGCTTTTGTTCAAACGCACTCACAAACGCCAGATTTCTGATTTTCGACCATCCACACCGGGCGGATTCGAAGAGGTGTTCGTTTCTGCACAGCGCAGGGAGCAATTTCTAACGCAGTAATGGGTTCCGATTGCATTTCTCAGCCGCTGCTGGGCATTCAGAATGTCACCAAGAGCTATGGCAACCAGGTCCTTCTCCGGAACGTGTCGCTCACGATTCACGAGAATGACCGGGTAGGCATCATCGGCCGGAACGGCTGTGGAAAAACCACCCTCATCAGGCTGATGGCCGGCCTGGAGACTCCCGATGCGGGGACGGTTACGCGCCGCCAGGGCGTCCGAACGGCCCTCTTGCAGCAGGAGACTCCAAGCCAGCCCAGCGAGACCGTCGGGGACGTTTTTGAGGCAGCGACTGCGGACATCCGCTCCCTGTTAGAGGAGCACCATACGCTTGCGGGTGAGCTGGCGGCGGCCGATTCGGGGCCGCGCCGGGACAGGCTGGAGGCTGAATTTGAGCAGGCTCAGCACGCGTTGCGGGTTCGGGAAGGGTGGAATATCGAGGCCGAGGTCGGCCGCATGGCCACCGCGCTCCGGGTGCCCGGCCTGGACCGCTCTCTGTCGACGCTGAGCGGGGGAGAGCTTCGCCGGGTGTATCTGGCCGCCACGCTCGTCAGACAGCCGGACGTGCTCTTTCTCGATGAACCCACCAACCACATTGACGCCGAAAGCGCCCGGTGGATCGAAGATTTCCTCGCTTCATACACGGGAAGCTGTGTCCTCATCACGCATGACCGCTATTTTCTCGATCGCGTTGTCACCCGGATCGTTGAGCTTGAGAAACAGCAGCTTCTGTGCATTGGCGGGAACTATGAGTCTTTTCTGCAACAGAAGACACTCAGAGAAGAGCACGCGGCGCGGAGTGAAGCCAACCGGCAGGGCGCATTGCGGCGCGAACTGGCCTGGCTGCTGCGGGGCGCCAGGGCCCGAAGCACAAAGCAGAAGGCCCGCATCAAACGCTTCGATGAGCTGGAGGCCCGCGAAGCCTGCAAGCCGCAAGAGGCCTTATCCTTTGAGATCCTGTCGCCCAACCGGCTTGGAAAACGCATACTGGAGGCGGAAGGCGTGTCGCTGACCCTGGACGGCCGTGAGCTTTTCCGCGATTTCTCGCTGGCCATGCAGAACGGGATGCGCGTCGGTCTCGTGGGCGCCAACGGATGCGGGAAAACCTCGCTCCTTCGCGTGCTCATGGGGCAGCTCGAACCCGATGCGGGCCGGATTTTCATCGGAGAGTCGACCGAATTCCTGTATGTCGATCAAAGCCACCGGGAAGTGAACCCCGCCCACACCGTGCTTCAGTTCATCTCGAACGGTGTGCGCGA
This sequence comes from Candidatus Hydrogenedentota bacterium, assembly GCA_035367355.1. Lineage (GTDB taxonomy): Bacteria > Hydrogenedentota > Hydrogenedentia > Hydrogenedentales > SLHB01 > UBA2224. Next base: position 6,497 of record DAOSJS010000175.1, on the reverse strand, counting down.
TGTGGAGATCAATGGGCGGCGCATCCATATCCCCGCATATCTCGAGCGTTTTTTGTTCGACCGCAGCGTTATGAACATGGAGATGCAATACCTGAGTGGGGGAGAGAGGAGCCGCCTGGATCTGGCTCGAAAGCTCATGGCGGGCGGCAATTTCCTCGTGCTCGATGAACCGGCCAATGACCTCGATCTGCCGACCCTGCGCGTGCTTGAAGAAATGGTAGCCGGCTTTGAAGGCTGCGCCCTGGTGGTCAGCCACGACCGGTATTTTCTGAATCGCATCTGTACCCATCTGGTCGCCTTCGAGGAAGGGCCGAATCTGGTCAAAGTAGCGGGCAATTACGACGATTATCTGCGCTACCGGAAAGAAACCGCCGAGGCCGCATCGGACGGCTCAGCCGCGCCGCCACCCAAAAAACGAAGGCCCCGCGAGAGTACGGCGCCGCGCCGCCTCACCTGGCACGAAAAGCGGGAACTGGAAACCATCGAAGAGGCCATCAGCCAGGCGGAGGCGGAGATCTCCCGGCTGCAGAACCTGGTGAATGAGCCGTCCTTCTATAAGCAACAGAACGAGCAAGTGCAGCCGGTGCTCACCGCGTTGCAGGCGGCGGAAAAACGCGCGGACGAGTTGTATGAGCGCTGGTCGGAGCTGGATTCGATTGCGAACGCAGCCCCATGACGGCGCAATCGTCTGCCTGCGCTCATCCGGCGATCCGGCCGCCTTGTGCAGCCGGCAACCCTGGGCCGTCACGCAAAAACCGGGCTGAGGCTATTGCATCACGCTTGCGGCCTGCTCGCTCCGGCCCGCCAGGGCGATCTGCCCTTTGCGGATGTGGTCCATCGAGATAAACATGAGACGGGCGGTTTCCTGGGAGGCATGAAATCCAGTGGAGTTCTCGGCCTCTACCCAGTCGATCAGGAACGACGCCCGGCGCTGCGCCTGACGGGCCTCGTCCAGGCGTTCCGCCGGCACGCCCGCGCTCTGAGCCTCCTGGATGGCGCCGATCAATTCCACGAGGGCGCCCATGCTGTGGTCGCGCATCTCCATGGTTTTGGCCTGGATGTTTTCCGCGCGGGCTTTCAATTCATCCTCTGACACCTTGTGGCAGGTCTGGCAGGCATTGTTGATGTTCAGCAGGGGGCTGCGCACGTGGTGATCGCTGATCTTCATGGCGCCTGAACGGACGTAGGGCATGTGGCAATCCGCACAGGCCACGCCTGCCCGTGAGTGAATGCCCTGGTTCCACGTCTCGAATTCGGGATGCTGCGCCTTCAACATGGGGGCGCCGGTGTCGGCATGGGTCCAGTCCTCAAACCCGATGGAATCATAATAGGCCAGCACGTCGTCAGCTTTGTACCCATTGAACCAGGGATAGGTCAGGCGCTTTTCCTCGCCTTTGAAATAGTATTCGACGTGGCACTGGCCGCACACAAAGGCGCGCATTTCCTGGCGGGTAGCCATTTTGTTCACGTCGTAGTTGGGGATGCCTTCCGCGGCCTTGGCCACCTTGATCCCTTCAAGAAAGCCCGGGCGGGTGATGCGCAACTGCATGGTCTCGGGATCGTGGCAATCGATGCAGGCCACCGGATGTTCCACGTATTTGCGGGCTTCCGCGTACGGCATCGGATTCATCAACTCGAAGCCCCGGATGAGGTCGCCATTCCCCAGCTTCTTATAGGGGATATACACCGACGCGTGACAGTGGATGCAGGCGCCCACTTGAGGCTTCTGCTGGCGTGCAGTAAACATCTGGTCTTCCAGCATGTACGCATGCCCGCGCTCCTCACGGAAGTCAATGGCGAACGCATAGCCCGCCCACATCGTTTTCAGCCGCGGATCGAGTTCCAGGCGGGACTGCGCAACAACTGTCCGGGGGTCGTCCGAGGTCGGCGTCCGCGGTATGGCTTCACTGCCTCCATACCGGGTCCGCTGCATGTCCACCGTCCGCGTGTACAGGTCGTATTGCATGGGGAAGTTCTTGCCCCAAATCGCCGGATCTTCCGTCTCGTCCGTGAGCTCAACGACCCGGAAGAAAGGGTTGCGCGCTTCCTGCTTTCGCTCAAAAATATTTACCAGGAGCGCGGTCACCCCGAAGGCGGCCAGGGCGACAAACAGCACCAGGATGGCCGACAGCCGGAGCAGGCGTTGCAGGCGCAGTCCGGTCCGGTTTTGGTCTCCATTTTGGGATGGCTCGCTCATGGCTGGTGCTCCTCATTTTCCCTTGATGCTATTCCCAATGGCCGACATAGCGGTGGCAGCGGATGCAATCTTGTGGTTCCCGGCCGCCGCCAACATCAATTTGATGCACGATATCTTCATGGCAATACCGGCAGTTCGCCTCCGCAACCCGGTGGTTGAACGCGGTCGCCTGAATCGGTTCATGGAAGTGCCCCGTCGTGAAGGCAAGGGAATGATTAAATCCGTTGAGCCCTTTCACGAAGTATTTCGGGATCAGCGAATGTGGGGTGTGGCAGTCGTTACAGACCGCCACTGCATGATGACTGCCTTTGGCCCATGCGTCAAAATGATTCTTCATGATGTGGCAGTTTGCACAGATTATCGCGTCGTTGCTCATATATGAGAAGCCTTTGGCATAGATGAAGGTATATGACCCCACGCCCATACCTATCCCAGCCAAGGCGCTCAACAGGACAACGGCGAAAACGATACTCCGCCGACGCATGCTCCCTCCCGTTCGAATGGGGAAGATGATGTCTGGTGAATTCCAGCCTCTACCCGCAGGCACAGTCTAGCATATTCTGGTCCGCATAAACAAGAGATTTGCGATAGGATATGTCGCTTTTGAGGCTGGCCTTAGCGTGCCCAATCCCCTATCATGCGCCCAGGCCCAAATGCCGGCCCGACACGGTCTTCTTTGAAAGGAATCGAAGAGCGGAATGACTGAAACCTTCTATGATCCCTGGGCGGACTATTACGACGCCATTCATACGGGACTCCCGGGCGAGGCGGAGTTCTATATCGGCCAGGCCGTTCGGATGCAGGCCAAAACCCTCGAGCTGGGGTGTGGGACGGGCCGAATCGCCATCCCCATGGCCATGTCGGGCGTCGATGTAGTGGGGATCGATAATTCGAAGGCGATGTTGCGCATTTGCCGGGAGAAAAAGAGGCGAGTGGGCGCGACTTCGGGGCGCCTCCGAATTGTTGAGGCGGATATGCGTGAATTCGACCTCGGGCAGCTTTTTGATCTCGTGATATTGCCTTACCGTGCGTTCATGCACCTGCTTACGCTGGAGTGCCGTGCCTCGTGCCTGGCGTGTGTCTCTGGCCATTTGCACCCGGGCGGCCTGCTGATATTGAACACCTGGCGGCCCCGCGAGTGCGACCTTGCCGCCCACCGCGCGCGTGAACGTGGCGCCCTTGTCTTTGGAGGGAAGTATCCTTTGGCGGGAACCGGGCTGGATGTAGCGCATTATGTTTCGGCCTGGTGCGATGAAGAAAATCAGATTCTTGACGAGCAGCATCTGCTCCACGAGGTCGACCAGAGAGGAGAGGTGCTGCACTCCGCCATTCTGCCCATGCGCCGTGCCTGGATCACTCCCGTTCAGATGCAACAACTCCTTCAGAGTCAAAAGTTTGCGACGGAAGCGGTCTTTGGGGATTTCGAATGCGGCCCCTTCACCACGGAGAGTACCGAGATGATCTGGGTTGCAAAGAAGCCGGGTGGCGGCCCTGCCGTGTAGGCAAAAGGCTGCGCCGGTTCAGCTTCGGATCTGAAATCCGTCATACAGAGGGGCCCCGGACTCCCACTGCTCGTCAACTGATGTGACTACAGCGAAGACGGGGCCCTGACGGCACCAATCAAGCATGGTTTGCAGGGCGTCCGAATCGCCCTCGAACTCAGCCTCCACGCTTCCGTCCACGGCATTGCGTACCCAGCCGGAGAGACCCCTCTGCACCGCCTGGCGGTACGTGGCGTAGCGGAATCCGACGCCCTGTACTCTCCCCTGGATATGTACGCGCAGCCGCCCGGTCATCAATTGGACTGGAATTGCTCCAGCATACGCGCCCGCAGCGCTGAATCGCCCAGGGCGATGATGGCGGAGGCTGCAGAAACGCGGGCTTCCGGATAGGGGCTCAGCAGGACGGGCTGCATGATGTCCATGAGCGGCCGGACGTCTGTCTCCACAACGACCTCGGTGACAATTGATGCAATCCCTTTAACAAAATTTCCTGCCGCGGGCTCTTTCAGATCCGGGAAATCCAGGCGCAGCAGCTCCTGAAGGTCTGCAATGCGGGTGCGGTCGCCGCCCATAATCAAGGCGCCCGCAGCTCTCGCCCGCATCCGTATGACGTCCAGCTGAATGTCGTAGCGCTCCGACAAACGCTCGCGCAATGCCTCCATGGCATCCAGGTCGCCCTCCGGTGCCAGGCGCAGGGCAGCTTCCACCCGCAGTGTCGGAATCTGAAGCGCCTCCTGCTTCAGCAGCTCTTTGCCTTTCGGGGCGCCGAGCAGGTAGAGCATCTCGATAATGCGGTACCGGGCGAGTCCGGTCTGGGTTTCCAGCATCTCTTCAAGTGACTCGACCACACTGTCGCCCTTCAGAATCACGAGGGCTTTGGCGGCGGATTTGGCTTTTTCTTCATTGAGCCCCGTCAGCATGTCGAGCATCGTGGGAATCGCCTCACGGTTGCCCAAACGGGCCAGCGCCAAAGCCGCCGGGGCGGACAGGTCGGCTGCGCGATCCTTGACCATACGGAGCAGTGCCGGTTCCGCCGTTTGTTCACGGTACAATCCGGCGACTCGCGCCGCAATCCCGCGAATCTGGCGGTCGCCGCTGGTGAGCGCCCGTTCGATCAACTCACTGTCCAGCGTCTTATTGCCGGCAATATAGAGGCGGTAATAGGCTCCCAGGGCCGTTTCGAGATCGTTCTGGCGCGCCAGTTCGTGGAGATATTTCAAGGCTTCTTCATCGCCTTGCGATGCAATGACCATGGCCGCGTTCATTTTGGTCGGCTGATCGCGGTTTTCCTCTTCAAACACCTCCGTGGCCTGGCGAATGGCACGGCTCACCAGCTGCTGCTGGCTTGGGGTCAGGCTGCGTTCTGCGTCCTGCTTGAATGGTTTGGCTTCGAGCTTCCCGCCCTGAACGCGGATTTCCTTCACGTCCGTGAACAGATACGCGTGCCGATCGCCCGTCTCCGGGTTCAGGACGCTCACATAGTCGGGGCCCAGGTCAGTGATTTGAAGATTGGGATCCTCGGCGTTACGGCTTTTGACCACGACGGTAACGAGCGTGGGTGTTCCGGCGATCTCCCTGAGGTTCACGCCCGAGACTCCCGTAATCGGAATGTCCTGGCACAGGGCGGGAACCGCAATCGCTATCGCGAAAACAAACATGATGATCTTTTGCATCTTTCGACTACTCCCAATCGTGGCGGCGCTGCATTCCTCTCACCGCGTTCCTGCGTTTCTCCCGGAAGCCGTTGAAGCTAATACAATTCTATACTTTCTTCCCTGATAATGCGATCCAGAAATCCGCGCGCGGCATCCAGCGACGGCACCAGAGGGTTGATGGTCAGCGCCTGGAGGGCCGATTCGTACGACTTGTGCCGGACGGCCTCCACGATCAGCCGGTCACTTTCCTTAACGCTGTGGAACAACCCTCTCAAAAAGCGCGGGCAATCGCCAATCCGCCGGGGTTCCAGGCCCTGCTTGCTGATCCGTACCGGCACCTCTACACTGCAGTCCTCCGGAAGGTCCCGGAGGGCGCCGTCGTTCCGCACACAGAGAATCGGGTCCCTGTCCTGCTTTTCTTCCAGCATCTGCAGGAGCGGGACTATCGTTTCGTCATACCAGACCGCGTTGCGAGCGCGTGTCAATTCCGGAATCTCCGCCAGCGTGGCATCGTCATACAATCTCAGGATCTGCTGCTCGGCCTCGTGCAGAATCTCCCCGCGCGACCGGGCGCAGGCCAGCTGCTTCTTCAGGATGGCGTCCTGATGGAAAAACAGGCCGACCGTGTGCGTCGGGATCATCCGGAACAATTGAACCAGCTCGTGGTCGAACCCGTCATCCTGGTGGTGTTCCAACTGCTCTAATATCCGCTCCATGCGGCTTTTTCCGTCCAGCTTGACATCTTGAATCCATCCCAGATGATTCAAACCGACGTAATCCACTTGCAGCGCTTCAGGGGGCACGCGAAGGATATCCGAGATTTTCCGGACATAGGTGCCGGGAAGGTCGCAGACGCCGATGACGCGCAGCTGGGTGTATTTTGACAGGGCTTCCACGACAATGCCCGTGGGATTCGTGAGGTTGATGAAGGTGGCGTCGGGATTCGACTGGGCAATGAGTTCGGCATACTGGAGCACTACCGGCAGGGTCCGCAATGCGTTCGCACAGCCACCCGCCCCCAGCGTCTCATCACCGATCATCCCGAATTTTGGGGGAAGAACCTCATCGCGCTGCCGGGCCGGCATCCCCCCGACCCGGATATGATTGATGACATACTTGGCGTCCCGAACGCCCTCGCACACG
>DAOSJS010000174.1:0-8263 GCA_035367355.1 Candidatus Hydrogenedentota bacterium | reverse complement strand
CGTGGCGGGCCGGCCGCGTCCCAGTGCCAATCCGCTGCTGGTCGGGCGCTATGCCTTGAGCGAAGATGTGTATTTTGTGCGTGGCATGCTGGACGACATCGTTATTCATAATGTCTGCCTGGCGCCGGAAGAGATCCGGGCAATCTATGACGAATCGAAACACGATTGACGCAGCACGAGCCCCGATCTCCACAGCGGTGGCCCCGTATGCAGGGCACTGAAACCGCCAGAGTGGAAAGTATCAGCTTACGGGAAGCGGCAGGACAGGCCGTGCTCCTCGCCGCGCTCCTGGTGGCGGCATTCCCGGGCGTGTTTTTTCGGGGCGAAATGATCTCCCCGGCAGACATCGCGTTCCAGCAGCCTCCCTGGGCGGCCTATGCTCCGGCCGACTGGAAAGGCCCCAGCAACCCGCTGATGGCAGATGCGCTGACCCTGTTCCGTCCGTGGTACACGACCACGCGCGCATCGGTTCGCGCAGGCGCCTGGCCACTGTGGAATCCGTATGAATTTGCCGGAATTCCGCTGCTGGCCAACTACCAGAGCGCAGTATTCTATCCGCCCCGGCTGTTGCACGTGTTTCTGGATGTAGATGTCGCGACGACGCTCTGCATTCTCCTCAAACTCTGGCTGGCGGGCGTGGCGGCCTATCTCTGCGCCCGAACCATGCGCCTGCAGCGCCCGGCGGCCGTATTTTGCTCGATCGGCTGGATGTTTTCAGGGTACAACCTGATTTGGTGCAATTGGAGCCTGCCCGACCTGAGTCCCTGGCTGGCGATACTGGTCCTGGGGAGCGAACTGTTGTTCCAGCGCCGGTACCAGAGAGGTTTCTTCTCGATTGCGCTCGGCGCAACATTGCTTCTGCTGGCGGGACATCCCGTGTCCGCGTTCACGATGACCCTGGGACTCGGGGTGTACTTCGTGGTCCGGCTTTCCCTGGACGTGCGCCGGGGTCAGGCCGTACTTGCGCCGCTGGGGGCGTGGACGGGGGCGTGGGTCCTGGCGCTCCTGGTCTGCGCCGCGCTCCTGCTTCCGTTTTTTGAGTACCTGGGAAACCAGTACCAGGGCCATGACCTTGCCGCTTTCGGCGCGGAACGGGGATTGCCTTTGAGCGCATGCGCGGCATTCTGGGTGCCGCGCTTCTTCGGAACCGCCGCTGACGGCAATTACTGGGGTGAACTCGACTCCAACCGCTACTCGATGATCTATCCGGGCGTGGCGGTCTGGCTCTGTGCGGCCATGGCGCTGTACGCATGGCGCGCCCGGCGGAGTGCCGGGGCTACGGCCATCGCACTCACCGCAGCGGCCGCCTTCGGCATCGCACTGGCCTTTGAAGCCTACCCATTCAGTATCCTTCACGGGCTCCCGTTTTTCGACGCGATCAAACGGAGCTACCACGTCTGTTTTGCGGTGTTTGCGCTGCCGGTCCTGGGCGCAATCGGCCTGGACACCTGGCTTCGCGAAACCCGCCGCAGCATCCTCCTCTCCCCCATCCTTCTGGCGCTGGCCGCGTGTGTTGTGGTCGCGAGCGTATGGCAGTTTAACGGCGGCCTCATCCGGATGCGGGAATTGACCGCCTATCTGACAGTTCAAACGGGCCTGGCGGCAGGTTTCGCAGTGGCAGGCCTGGCGCTCCTGGCATCCGGCGCGCTGTTCCAGCGCAAACACCTGTTTGGATACGCGCTGGCCGCCTTGTTGGCCATTGACCTGCTCCTGGCGCATCGTGGCCTCAACCCGACAATCGACCGCGGACACCTGATGCCCGAGACCGCCTTAACACGGTACGTACAGGAGCACGGACTGGCAGAACGCGTGGGGACAGCCGAGGGCGGTGTGCCCGGCGGGTTGATGGCAGCGTACGGGATTGAGGAGTGGCTGGGTGAAGACGGCATGTACCCCGAGCGCATGCTTCGGTTTCTCAAAGCCCTCGGGCCCGATCTATGGGACACCATGGAACCCGCCTGCGCGATCGATTGCTATCTGAAACACCCGGCCTTTACGGACGCCTTTCCCGAAAAAATCATGAAACGTCTGCAATACCGGGAGACTTTGGACGGTCTGGAGGTGTATGCGAATGAGGCCGCGTTTCCCCGGGCTTATCTGGCCCCGGACGTGCGCGTATGTCCGGATCGGGAGACGATGTACTCCTTGATGGCAGATCCCGGGTTTGATCCAGCCCGCACGGCCCTGCTCGAGGCGCCGCTTGCGACGCCTTTGCCTGGCACCGGCCAGGGAACTGCAACCGTGGCAAGCCACGGCTTCACCGAAGTCGTTGTAGAGACCGAAGCAGACGATGCCGCGCTGCTGATCCTGGCCGATGCGTATTATCCCGGCTGGACCGCAACGGTCAACGGTACACCTGCGGCTATCGTGCCGGTTTACTCCGTTTTTCGCGGGGTGGCCGTTCCTGAAGGGCGTGCTGAAGTACGATTCACCTATTTTCCAGCCACCTTCCGGGTTGGTTTGGCCTGCAGTGTGCTCTCCCTGGCAGCGGGGAGTATCGCCGGGCTGCTTTCACTGCGACGTATCCGCCCGCGCGCGAGCCAAACCCCGATGAATGGCGCGGTGGAACTTTCACGGCCGGAAGCCCCATAAATAGAGTGAGAAATTGCGGCGACTCGCGCATAATGGTAGCGCGTGTTGCCCAAGGCGAAGACCGTTCGATAACTTGCGGGAGAGCCCCCTCATGCGGTACGTCAAGCCCCACTCCACCCTTTTCTCCTGGTCGCTCGTGATCCTCCTGAGTGCCGTGATGCTGACCTGCGCCGGCTGCGGACAGCCGGCGCCGCCCCAGCCCGCTCCGCAGCCCGGGGAAACCGCCCGCGCCACAGCACCGACACCGCAGGAGAGCTTGCAACCCGAGCCATCCGCCCTGGCACTCGCGGGCGTTCTTCCTCTCGCGGGAGAGGCCCTCGACAAGCAGATCGTGTTCTTTTTCACCGAGCCGGTGCAGGTCGCGCCCGAGGCCGGATACAGCGAACCGTTCACGATAGATCCGCCCGTTCAGGGAGTCTTTCGGATCAGCGGCAATTTCGTCGCTTTCCGGGCTGCGGATGGCTTCGCAGAAAATACTCTCTATACCGTTGACTTGAATCCCGACCTGGTGTCGGCATCCGGAGCGAGAATCCCGGAGGTCGCTCGCCGGCACCGTTTCGCGACATTTATTTTTGAACCGCAGCAGGTGTGGGAAATTGAAGATCAACCGGACCGGGTCGTGCTCGGCATATTGTTTCCGACGACCGTGAATTTTGATTCATTGCGCGAACACCTGTCCGTCGAAAGTCAGCAAGACCAACCGGTTGAATATGCGCTCGAATCTGGAGAAGACGGAGTCGTACGGCTTGTGTTTGCCGAGGGTCTGGCCGAACCCATTGTCATCAAGATCAGCAAAGGGGTGGAAGACGAAACGGGAACCACAGAACTCGAGACGGACCATACGTTCACCTACCCGGAGGAGCCGTTCTTTTCGGTGACGTCCATTCAATGGGGCCAGTTCGAAGGACCGAAGAAGGAAATCGTGCTTCAGTTTACGAAACCCGTCGCGGCAGAATCTCTGGCCACAGGCGTTTCGATTGCGCGCACGGACAACCAGAGTGCGGTCCCGTTCGAGATTGCGTCGCGGGGCACACGCACTGAACATCGCATTCAGGTGGATTTGAGTGATGGCGACTTTCCATCACTGACCGTGCAACTGGCGAAAGACATGCCCGGCAGCCAGGGCCGGCATCTCGTTGAGGGCTATGAGGCCACGCTCGCCACGCGGCCCGACCCCCTTACCGTGGCCTCTGTGCGCTGGAGCGCGAACAGAGACTGGAACGAACAATTGTTTCTAAAATTTTCCCATCCAGTCCGCAACGAAGCCCTGGCCGACCGCTTGAAACTAACCGATACTGCCACCGGCGACAATCTGACATTTTCAATACAAGGGGAAGCCCTGTCCGTAGACAAGACCGTGCAGTTTGAACCTGTAACGCGCGACATGGAGAGTGTGACACTCGCAATTGAAGCAGGGTTGCCGGGCGAGCCCAATGCGGTGCTGAATGAACCGTACCAATATGAGGCTACCCGGCCCGTAGAACCCCTGCGCCTTGAAGACACCTGGTGGGGCGAGGATTCCAGGGAGGGCCTGTTTCTTACGATGCGCTTGAATGCAGCGGTAAGCTCGCAAGAACTCGAGAAGCACCTCGCATTCACGCCGGCGGTAGAAGACATCCGAATCGTACCGACAGGCAACAATTATTTCCGAATATTGGGGACATTCCGCTCAAAAACGGCATATCAGCTTCACATCGCGGAAGGCGTTACTTACGCTGGCGGCGCCAAGAGCCAGGAGGCACTGACGCGAGAGCTGCAGACAGAACAGGTCCCCTCGTATGTGGGATTCAATCACGACGGAAAATTCTACTTCCCGACCCGGGCCACGTCGGCGCTGGCGGTCAAGTCGCGCAATGTCGAGAAAGTGTCGGTGGAGATCTACCGGATGTTTCCGTCGAACGTCGCGGTAGCGGTCAGCGACATGGGTATGTCGGCATCGCAGGATGATTACTGGGAATCTCAGCGGTTTGGCAGCAATTTCATTCACAAGTGGAGCGAGAAGCTGGGTTCCAGCGAGCTCGAAATGCCAACCCAGCAAGACGTCGTTGTCAGCGCAGCACTGAACCTGGAGGGACTCCTGCCGAGCGACAAGCGTGGGGTCTTCTGCGTCCAGGCGCGTTCCGACAGAGGCCATAGCGCTTCGAAAATCGTGCTGTTTACGGATATTGGCGTGATGGCGCACTGGCAGAATAATGAACTGATGCTTTTCGCACACAACCTGTTTTCTCTGGAACCTCTGGCCGGCGCCAAGGTAACGCTCCATTCCAATAAAAACCAGTTGCTGGCCATTGGCCACACCAACACGCAGGGCATCCTGCACATGTCCAACCTGGATACGAATCTGGGAAACCCCGCAGTGGCCGTTGTGGAACACGGCGACGACTGCACCCTGATCGAACTGAAACGCAGCAACGACGCTACGCCTGAAATCCTCCCCGGCATGCCGGGATACGACCGGGATGGCTACGATGGTTTCATCTATGCCGATCGCGACCTCTACCGTCCGGGTGAAACCGTGCATGCGCGGTGGATTGTGCGCACGAATTACGGAGATGCCCTCGCGGAGACGCCCCTGCTGCTGAAGGTGCTGAAACCCAACGGGCGCGAGTTGATGTCACGCATCACCAACTTGACGGCCTTCGGGAGCGGCGAGCTGGATATCGAGACGCAAAAGGAATATCCGACGGGGAAATATACGATTGCGCTGGAGGTTCCGGGCAGCAAAACGCCGGTGGGCACGTATCAATTCAGCCTGGAGGAATTCGTGCCCAACCGCATTGAAACGAAGGTGGAGCTTCCGCTGACCGTGTGGCTGGCGGGACAGTCCTATGAGATTCACGTGGAAGCGCGGCATCTCTTCGGTGCCCCGGCGGTCAACCGCATGAGCAACGCGAAAGTCGCGCTCGAGCGGAAGGGCTGGAGCCCTGCCGGTTGGGAAGGGTATCGTTTCGAGAACGATTCGAAGTTCAAACCCGACACGATCCCAGTCGGCGAAAAGCAGACCGATTCGAACGGCAAGACGACGTTCACGTTTTCGCACGCCGCGCCGCCTGACGCCACCAGCCCGCTCACGGCGACGGTGTTCGCTGGCGTCTTTGAACTGGGCGGACGTGCCGTCTATGGCACCGCCCAAGCGGTCTATTTTCCATCCGGCCCGTGTCTGGGCCTTCGCGTATCCAAACCCGAAGGCGGCGCTGGCATTGAGGCGTCTGTGGCCGCGGTCAACCCCGACGGCACGCCGGCTGAACTTGAGCAGGCGACCGTATATCTCGAGAAGCAGGTCTGGAATTACTACGTCCGGCGCTATTACAGCCACTACGATTCGAACTGGACCGAGTCTTTCGACCCGATTACCTCGAAAGAGGTCGCCCTGCAGGGCGGCAAGGGTTCGGTAACGTTTGACCTGAGCGATTGGGGGTATTACCGCCTGCGAGTGGTTTCGGACAAAACGAAACAGTTCAGCACGGCGACGTTCTATTCCTACGGCGGCCAGGTTGATATGGTTTCGACAGCACGCCCCAGCCTGATCAAGCTCTCGCTCGATAAGGCGTTGTACACGATCGGAGAAACCGCGACATTGAAGGTTGAGTCTCCGTTTGACGGCCAGGGGATCGTGACGGTCCAGGGCGATTCCTTGCAGGACATGATCCCCGTGACGATCGTGAACAACGTGGGCCAGATTGAACTACCGGTGACGGAAGCGCATTTCCCGAACGTCTGGCTGGAGGTGACGGTGCTTCATGCCATTGAAAGCGGCAAGACTCAGATGCATCCGTTCTCGAGCTTTGCGCTGACTAGCGTGAACGTCGAGAATCCCGCGCGGAAACTCGCCGTGGCATTCCCTGACCTGCCCGAGGAAGTGCGACCCGCGGGCCAGCGGGAATTCACGGTGCAGGTGTCCAATCATGAGGGCAATCCGGTTGAAGCGGAAGTGACGCTGGCGGCGGTTGATGAAGGCATTCACGACATCACCGATTACCAGAACCCGGCGCCGTATGAGCATTTCTCGCGCCCGCGCCGGCCCGATTTCCGCCGTGCCCACTATTACGACAAGGTGGCGTACGACTTCGACAAGCCTGAGGTGGGCGGCGACGCGTTACGACAACTCGCCAAACGCTCCGGAGCGGCCGACGAAAGTTGGATCAAACCGGTCGCGCTGTGGTCGGGCGTAGTACACACCGGCGCCGATGGGACCGCGCGCGTGCTCATGGATGTGCCGGAATTTTCGGGCCAATTGCGCCTGGTGGCGGTTGCATGCACCACGTCGGCGGCGGGCGCGTCCGGAAATTCCGTGTATGTGCGTCGCCCGTACATGCTGCGGACCAGCCTCCCCCGTTTCCTGCTCCCCGGCGACGCGGCCACCTGCAGAGCGGTGTTGTTTAACACAACGGATGCTCCGTGTACGGTAGCTCTTTCCAGCGCCGTCACCGGCCCGCTGCAGATTGCCGGTGAGCCAAAGACGGTGACTGTGCCCGCCAACAGCGAAGCCAGCGTCGAAATCCCATTACGCGCCACCGAAGTAATAGGACAAGGCAACATCCGGTGGGAAGCGGTCGTAGCGGATGCGCAAGGCAGCGAAGTGGAGCGTCTCGTGCAGGAAACGCCGTTACCGGTCAAACCGCCCGCCGCATTCCAGTCACACCATGAGTTGACACAAGTCGCCCCGGGCATGTCGCAGACCTTCAAAAACACCCGTTTCATCGCCAATGACCAATCTGAAATGGAGATTGTGGTCAGCGCAAATCCACAAACGCAGCTCTACGAATCGCTAAAATATCTGGTGCATTACCCCTACGGGTGTGCCGAGCAGACCACGTCGGCACTCATGCCGATCTATGTATTGCGCAAAAGCCAGAAGCTCGTCGAAGAGGTCATGAAAGACCGGGCGCGGCTGGACGACTACATTAAGGGAGGAATTGCACGCCTGTTCGCGATGCAGACGGCCTCGGGCGGTCTGGGGTACTGGCCGGGAAGCGTGGAACCGTACCCGTATGGTTCGGTGTACGGCCTCCACTTCCTCACGCTGGTTCAGAACGGCCGTGAATTCGAGCTTCCTGAACTACCCCTGGAAGCTCTGAAGAATTATGTGCGCGGCATCGCAAATGATTGGACTCAGAAACACACGAAATCCAACCTGTACCTTCGCGCGTATGCAACGTACGTTCTCTCCCTGGGCGGCGATCTCAACGCCATCCAACAGATACGCCGTTTCGACAGCATCACGATCCCGCGCTCAGCGCGGTACCTGCTGGCGGCGGCCTTGGCCCGGGCTACCCAGGACAAGGATCGGGTCGCGTTGTACCTGGCATCGACACCTTCTGAGCCCTATGCGATCGCGGAACGCGGCGGCACCCTCAACTCGGACATCCGCAACACCGCGGTCGAGGTTCTGTCGCTGACGCAAATCGATCCGGCCTCCAACGAGTTGCACGATAAGGCCAGGGAATTAATTCGTTACCTTTCAAGCGAGCGTGGGTGGAACCCGCAGGCCGAGGCGTTTGTTGCCTCAGCCTTGAGCGACTACTTTGAATCCGCGGCCGTCAGCGCCGATCAGGCTGCCGCTACGATCGTCGGCCCGAACGGACAGCAGACGCTTCAGAGAGCGGAGATCTATCGTGATAAGCACGAAGGCCCGGGGGGCGAATACACAATCACTAATACCGGTCTGGCC
>DAOSJS010000173.1:0-8299 GCA_035367355.1 Candidatus Hydrogenedentota bacterium | reverse complement strand
TTTGTGGGCGATTGGTTCACGGCTGCCGAACGATACCGCGTGTGGGCCCTGCAGCAGCCCTGGGCTCAGCACGCACGCCTGAAAACCGGGCAGGTGGAAGATTGGGCAACCGAAACCGCGCTCTGGGTGTGGAATCGCGGCCGCTCCAACCAGGTGCTCACCCCGGCTCGTGCCCTTCAGGAGCGCACGGGCCTGCCCGTGAGCGTCTTCTGGCACTGGTGGCACGGCTGCCCCTACGACATTGGATTCCCGGAATATTTTCCGCCGCGGGAAGGCGCGGAGCCCTTTCGCGAGGCCGTGAAAAGCGCGAAAGACGCGGGGGTCAACGCGATGGTCTACATGAACCAGCGTCTGTGGGGGATGACCACGGAGAGCTGGGTGGCGGAAGGCGCCGAACGTTTCGCGGTGAAAGGGCCCGACGGCCAGGTGCGCCCTGAAATCTACAATACCTTCCAGCCCGCACCCTGCGCCGCCATGTGCATGGGCACCGCCTTCTGGCGCAACACCTACGCCGGACTCGCGGAACAGGCAATAAATGGCCTCGGCGTCAGCGCCATCTACATGGATCAGGCCTGCACGAGCCTGCCCTGCTACGACCCGGCACACGGCCATCCCATAGGCGGGGGCACCTACTGGATGGAGGGCTTCCGCAGCCTGCAGGACGATATCCGTAACCGGTGCGCAAGGCCATCTGATGCCGGTGGCCAGACAAATGCCGTTCTTGCCGGTGAAGGCTGCGGCGAGGCCTGGCTGCCCTATCTCGATCTGATGCTCAGCCTTCAGGTGAGCATCGAGCGCTACGCCCAGCCAGGCATCTGGGAACCCATCCCCTTCTTCCATGCGGTTTATCACGGTTACGCCATTTTTTTCGGGAATTACTCATCGCTGACCATGCCGCCTTACGACGACTTGTGGCCCGCTGAATTTGCGCCGAAGAATCCTCTCGAATTGCTCGACACGAAATTCTCGACGCAGTTCCGGCTGGAACAGGCCCGTGCGTTTGTCTGGGGACAACAGCCCACGATCGCCAACTTTCTCCCCGCCATGTTTGAAGAGCGTGCGGCGGAACTGACGTACCTGGTCCGCCTGGCGAAGGTCCGCCAGCAGGGGTTGGATTATCTTCTCCATGGAACGATGCTGCGGCCGCCCGCCATCGCGCTCACGGAGGAGGAAATTGATATCTCGCGGCTGTCCATCTATGCGGGGCAGCAAGACGCATTGAAGCAATACCGAAAAGCGATTCCGAGGGTTCTGGCCAGCGCATGGCAGGCTGGCGACGGGCGTGTGGCCATCGTTCTCGCGAATCTGACCGGTGAGCCTCAGCAGTTCCCGCTCGAACTGCCCCGTGACGCGTACCCCCTCCCCGAGCGGAGCGAGCTGCGGCGCATCGATGAGAGCGAGGTTCGGGAGATGGGGCGGTTCAACAACGACGGGCCTCTCGCGGTGGATCTACCGCCTTTCGGCGTGTGCCTGTACACGTTTACCGCTGCCGCGGCATGAATTGAGCGCCCGGCGTGACCGCTGGGCTATTCCTGTGCCGGTTCCTTCTGCTGCGCTTCCTCGGCGGCCAGGGCGGCGACGGTCTTCTTGAGCCACGCCGCGCATTCCACGACATCCGGCAGGTTGTTCTCCCAGTTTGTCTCGTATTCGATGCCAAACAGGGCCGGTGTGAGCTCAAGTTCACGGATAGCCCGCAGCACCTGTTCAAGGTCACCGCAACCCTGGCCCCATGGCCGATCCGTACCATCCGGCGCGGCTCGGTCCAGGTCCTTCAAGTGCAGGGTCAGCAGGCGTTTGCCGAGTTTGCGGATGGATTCGGCCGGGTCCAGTCCCGAGCGCAGCCAATGGCCGGTGTCAGCGCAGACGCCGATGCGTGGGCCACGGCCCTCACAGACCTTCAGCGCCTCCTCCGGGCTCCAGTACCACGATTTGCCTTCCGGGTGGTTGTGGATCGCCACATTGATGCCGTATTCGTCGCAATGGCGTTCGATGACATCCAGGGTCTCGGGCTCGGGTTCCGAAACGATGTACCGCAGGCCCAGTTTACGGGCGAACTCAAACGTGCGCCGGCACGCTGCTTCCTCTCCGGGGATCGTATGGATGTACATCCCCGGCATTTCGACTCCGCATTCGTCGAGTTTGGCGCGGATCGCCTCAATCGCCTCGTCAGGCAATCCCGCGTTCAGCTTCAGATCGGCATCGGGACGAACCCGCTGCCCCTCGAAGGCTTCAACGTATTTGAGTTCAACGGATGCGGTCTTCTCGATGGCTTCAAAGAGCGTAAACCGGTTGAACGTCCACGTGGTCGGGCCGGCATGCCAGCCGAATGGCGCCTCCACATCCAAGGCCTCCGGACTTCCCGCCAGCAGCGCCAGGCCGGCGAACACGGCGGACAGTTGAACAAAGCGCATGGCTACACCTCCCACCCATTATGCATGTCGCGGTGCAACATGGCATTTGCGGCGTCGTTGTCCACAAATCGTTCCGCAGCCGGATCCCAGGACAGGTTCTGTTCGAGACGCGCCGCAATGTCCGCCAGGATGCCCAGGGACGTCGCGGTATGCGCAGAATCGACGCTGGATACGGGATCGTTGCGGGTTTTCATGCAGTCCAGAAAATCGGCCGCGTGGTTCGTGGAGTTTGTCAGGCGCGCGTCGCTCTCCTTAAACTCCACCGTCAACAGCGATTCGGGCTCCGCCGTAATCCCCTGGCGGGACACATGCACCCATCCCTCATCGCCGATAAAGCGGCATCCCTGCAGCATCTTGTCGCTGTCTTTGAAGATCATCGTCAGGCCGCCGGGATAGGTAAACGTGGCATCCCAGCCGTTGACGTTGTCGGTAAAACCCTGCTTGCGGTAATCGGCGCGGCATTGCAGCTCGAACGGCTGCGTACCCACCTCGGGGCAGCCCCAGTTGGCCTGGTCCAGGTTGTGCACGCCCCAGTTGCAGATGAAGCCCACGCAGTAGTCCCAGATCAGGTACCAGTCGGGCCAGGCGACGCGGCCGGGATTGTACGGCTTGTCGGGCGCCGGCCCTCGCCACATGGCCCAGTCAAACCCGTCCGGCACCGGCTGCGGGTCAAGCGGGCCGTCGTACTTCGGCACATACACCGGGCCTGGTGCAGCCACTTCAAGCGTATGAATCTTCCCGAGATACCCGTTCCTGGCGAGCGTGCACCCCCGCTGAAAGTGTTCAAGCGAGCGCTGCCATGTGCCGGTCTGAAAGACCCGTCCGGTTGCACGGACCGTGTTGCGAATCAACTGGCTCTCCTCAAATGAGATTCCCAGCGGTTTTTCGCAGTAGATGTCTTTCCCGGCCTTTGCTGCGGCGACCGCCATCACGGCGTGCCAGTGGTCCTGCACCGCAATGGAAACCGCGTCGATATCCTCCCGGGCCAGCACCTCCCGGAAATCGCCGTACATGGCGCAACCCTGGTCGCCGTTGGCTTCATCAATGACCGCTTTGGTGCTTTCGCGCCGGTCCCGGTACACATCGCAGACCGCAACGACCCGGCATGCCTTTTGCGCCAGGAAATCCTTCAGGTTGTGCCGCCCCATACCGCCCACGCCAATGAATGCGACGGACACTGTCTCGCTGGGCGGCGGCGCGTCTTCTGCGCCCCAGACGGATGCGGGGAGGATGGTGGGCGCGGCGGCGGCGGCTCCTGCTGCCACGGAATAGCCAAGAAATGTGCGACGATTGAGTTTCCGATGCATATCCACCTCACTTCCGCAGGTAGTGGCGCCACGCCGGAACGCGCAGACTGTGCGGCTTCCGGCGCTTGACCCCCGTGGCCCATGGCAAAAAACGCACCCCCGTGTTGTACTTCTTATCCCCCGCCAGAGTCAACACGGCACCGCGCGGCGGCACATTCGAAGATTTCCGCCGGTCCCGATTCTAACTGCGCGCGTTTTGCTTTTTTGGACTTTGGCGAAGCCTTTTTGGGGCCCGGGCTGTCTGCGGCTCGCCCAAACACGACAACGAACGCAATATGATCGGTCACGCTGCGCTCAACACGCGGCCTAATCACCGAGACGGCTCTTTCGCCACAAGATCTAACTCAAAATATTGCAAATACTTAACAAAAGGCCGCGCCCGTTTGTAGAAACGCGCTCTACTGCTGTTGAGACGAAAAAAGCGGCACGAACGGGCCGCGCTGATGGATGCAGTGCCGTTCTTTCTGCATTTTTCTCTTGCGTTTCTGGAGATAGAAGGGTAGATTAGCGGTGTCGCATTGTGTCCATGTGCGGAGAGAAGCCATGGCTGAGATGAGGGACATGTTGTGTGCGTTCCTCGCCTCACAGCTCAAGAATCTATCCCGGGCGCACATTCACGAGGCACTTGAGGGCGCAGCTGAAGACTCTTCCGTGTCGCTGCTCACCAGACTCACCGGCGCGGGGGTGCTGTCACCGGAAGAAGCCGATCTTATCCGGCGCATGGCCGACGCCGCCGTGGAGGCGAATCAGGGCGATGCAGGCGCCGCGCTGAATGCGTTCGGAGGTGAAGCCGCTCTGCGGGAAGCCCTGGACCCGGCCCATACCACTCCCGACTCCAGTGGCCGGGCCACCACCTTGATGCAGAACGGCACCTTCCAATTCCCGGATGCTCCGCTGATCGATCCCATCCATGAGATCCCCGGACGTTACACCGTGACCTCGGAGCACGGCCGGGGAGGCATGGGACGGATCCTCCTGGCGCATGACATCAAGATGGGCCGTGACATTGCGCTCAAGGAACTGCTCCCCACCACAGAAACGAGCATGATCCTTCCCGAGCAGAGCCCCAGGCGGTACACCGCCGCTATGGCGGCGCGTTTCCTGCAGGAAGGGCGGATTACCGCCGGCCTCGAACACCCGTCGATCGTGCCGGTATACGAAATCGGCCGCAGGGAAAGCGGGAACCTGTATTACACAATGAAACTGGTGCGCGGCCGTTCCTTGTCTCACACCTTGAGCGCGTGCGCCAATCTGGAGGAACGGCTCGCCCTCCTTCCCCATTTCGTCGACCTGTGCGAAGCCATCGCATACGCCCACAGCCGCGGCGTCCTCCATCGCGACATCAAGCCGTCGAATGTGATGATCGGAGAATTCGGCGAGACGGTGGTGCTTGATTGGGGCCTTGCCAAGATCAAGGCCCAGGCCGAGGATCCGCTCGAACAGCAGATTCGCGAGACCCCCAGGTTCTTTGCCGACAAGACAATGCCCTTGCCGGAAACCAGGGCAGGGCAGGCCATAGGCACCCCGGAATACATGCCGCCCGAACAAGTCCAGGGCGCTGCGGAAAAAATCGACGAGCGATCCGACGTATACTCCCTGGGCGTCGTCCTGTATGAATTTCTCACCGGCACCACGCCGTTCCGGTCGGACAGCGTCAGCGAAACCATGCGACGGGTGGTTGTGGAGGTTGCGCAGCCCGCACGCGAAAAGGAAACGGATGCACCCGCCGAACTGGTCAGCATTTGCGAAAAGGCCTTGCGCAAGGCTCCCGAAGAGCGCTACCAGTCAGTTCGGGAGCTGGCGGATGAAGTGAAGCGCTTCCAGACCGGCGCGCTCGTGCAGACCTACCGGTACAGCCTCGGGGAACTTGCTCGCCGGTATTACAAGAGGCACCGGGCCGTGTTAAACGTTGCCGCAGCCGCTGCGGCCGTGGTCCTCGGATTGGCCGTGTTCTCCTACGGCCAGATCTATCAGGCGCGAAACCGCGAACATGACCAGCGTTTGCTTGCCGAAAATGCGCGAGATGCCGCGATTATTGCGGAAGACAAGGCCGAAAAGGCCCGGGAGGAGGCCGAACACACGGCTTATGTCGCGCAGATCCGCCTCCTGGACGCGTATGTGCGCAACCGTAATTTCGCCCGCGCCAACAGACTGGTCTGGGAGATCGCAGAACCGCACCGAAACTGGGAATGGGGTTATCTTCTCGAGCAATGCAATCAGGACCATTTTACGCTTCGAGGGCACCACGGCATCCTGTTTCGCGCCATCATGGACCGACGGGGAAAGCGCATTCTGACGCTCGCGGGCGATCGCACGGCACGCATCTGGGACGCGGACAGCGGTTCACCGATCGTCGAGATCAAAACGCCGTACGCCCTTATCAATGACGGGCAGTTCAGCCCCGACGAATCCTCCGTCGCGCTGGCCCTCTGGGATGGGACCGCACGCCTCTTTGACGCCTTCAGCGGAGAGGAAATAATGACGTTCAAGGGGCACACCGCCTCGGTGAGGTCCGTGCGCTTCTTCCTTGACACCGACTGGCTCCTTACGGCGTCAAACGACGGCACCCTTCGAATCTGGAGCACCACAACCGGAACGCAGATCGACTGTCTCGAAGATCCCGGCAGCGAGATCATGGGGGCTTATCCCAGTCCCGGCCGCACAAGGTTCGTCAGCGCGACCAGCACGGGCATGCTGCGCCTGTGGGACCTGTCTTTGTCCGATGAGCCGCTGCGCTCCATGCCGGGCACTTTGCCGGTATACAGCGCATCCGGGATCCTCATCTGCTTCGTCGACAACGGAGCGGCGGTTGTGTGGGATTCGGGCGCGGACAGCGAGTTGCTGCGGATCGAGCCGGGCACGGCGCAGGTGCTCCGGGTGCGCTTCTCTCCCGACGACAGACGGCTCGTGACCGCCGCCACTGACGGAATTGCCCGCGTGTACGATGTCGAGACAGGCGCTCTCCTCAATTCCTTCAATCACGGTGAAGAAATTGCCGATGCCGTGTTCAGCCCGAACCAGCGGCTTATCCTCCTTCGTTCCGACGCCGGCTTGATTACGGTATGGGACGCCGACAGCGGCGCTCGGATCGCGTCGTTTACCGGCCACGAAGCCGGTATCGCGGCCGCGGTCTTCAGTCCGGACAGCCAGCACGTGATCACGGCATCCAGAGATCACACCGCCCGCGTGTGGGACGTATACAGGCCGTTGACGCACCGCGCGGTGGTTGAGCAATCATCCCCCGCCGTCCGCGTCGCTGTCAGCGGCGACGGAGAACGCTGCGCCGTCGCCACTCAGAGCTGTGTTCTCTCAGTATGCGACGGCCGCACCTTGCAGCCCATGCCTGCTCACTGGTGTTTCTCGCATTTCGGGGCTGCCTCGGTCGCCTTATCCAGCGATGGTGCGCTTCTCGCCGCCCCGCTGGACGGATTCACCGTTTTTGTGCTCGACACGTCCACGGGCAAGGCTCTGTCAACCTACACGGGCCACCGGGGCCGTGTATATGCCACCGCGTTCAGCCCGGATAGCAGCAGCGTGCTCACCGCGAGCCGCGATGGGACGGCGCAGATCTGGGACGCAGGAAACGCCCAGACGCACACCGTGCTCAAAGGCCACTCGAAACCCCTGCGCTGTGCAGCCTTCAGCCCTGACGGCAGCGTAGTGGCCACCGGCGGTGACGACGCTACGATCCACCTCTGGAACGCGCAGACCGGGGCTGAGATTCAGACCCTGAACAAGCACACCGGCAGCGTGAACGCCGTTGCGTTCGACGCGACCGGAAAACGCCTCCTTTCGGCCTCGAACGACGGCACCGTCCTTTGCTGGGACCTGGCGCGCAGGGAGGCGCAAGTACAATTCCTGGGCCACTCGGACCAGGTGGCTTCGGCGCAGTTCAGCCCGAATGGCGAGCGGATCCTGACCGCCTCGTGGGACAAGACCTGCCGAGTGTGGGACGCCGCAACCGGCGACGAACTCCTGTCGTTCGGCACGGGAGAACATCCGTTCCTGGACGCGGCATTCGTGCGTGGCTCGCGCAATGTCCTGACCGCATCCTGGGACGGGTGCGTCACCGCGCACTTCGCCGGCCCGTGGCACCGGGAGCAGCTGGAGGGCAATCCCGGCGATTCGTTTCAGGCGCGGTACGAAGCAGCAAGACCCTCCCGGCTGGAAGAGCGATGGCCCGATCCGGATCAGGCCGCTCCTGGCGCGAAGGCTTTCGTACATACGACCTACAGACGGTATTACGAACGCTTCACACTCCTGTACGACTTGATTCCAGACGAGGATGCGGCGGCCTCCGCCCACGACATGGTCATCACACCCGGTGCGGTGGCGGATGCCGCCAAGCGCCTGTGCCTGCTGCCCGGCGACCAAATCACTCGAATCAACGACACGCGCATCACCGACAGGGCATCCTTCATCGACGCCCTCTCCACGTTTATCCTGGATATGGACGAACCACCGCGTGATAAACTCGAGATCGTCCGTGGCGGAACGCCGGTTGAGCTGAACTATATTTTTTACCCACAGATCGAGATCGAGCAGCCCGTGACCCTGTCGCGCGAAGCCGTCGGTGAATGC
>DAOSJS010000172.1:0-8372 GCA_035367355.1 Candidatus Hydrogenedentota bacterium | reverse complement strand
CGTTTGGTGCCCCAAATCAGATCTTTCATCACGCGGCCTCGTTCGGCGGCCTTCTCAGCTTCCGCCCTGGGAAGCTGGGACCCTTCCGTCTTCGCTGTGGCCCGCCGGCTGAGAATCTCGTATGCCGATTCGCGGTTTACCGGTGTATCGTACCGCGCACCCACAGGGCTGCGCGCCATTACCGCGGCCCGTTCTTCGGGTGTAATCGCTCCCATCCGGCATCGCGGCGGGCAGATCAGCGTACGTTCGACCGGCATCGGTATGCCCTTATCCTGCAGGGTGGAAACCAATGCTTCGCCCACGCCCAGCTGTGAAATCACGTCCACCACATTGAGGCTCGGATTGGCGGCGAAGGTCTCGGCGGCGCTCTTCACCGCCTTCTGGTCACGCGGTGTATACGCGCGCAGCGCATGTTGAACGCGATTGCCAAGCTGCCCCAGGATTTCGTTTGGCACGTCGTCAGGAAATTGCGAGCAGAAATAGACGCCCACGCCTTTAGACCGGATGATGCGGACGACTTGCTCCACCCGCTGCTTCAGGACCGCCGGCGCATCGGCATACAACAGATGGGCTTCATCAAAAAAGAACGCCAGCTTGGGTTTTTCGAGGTCGCCCACTTCGGGAAGGTTTTCGAACAGCTCCGACAGGAGCCACAAGAGGAGGCTTGAATAGAGCCGCGGTTTCATGATGAGCTGGTCTGACGACAGAATGTGGATGATGCCCCGGCCGGTAAGATCGGTACGCATCAGGTCATTGAGTTCCAGTGCCGGCTCGCCGAAAAGCACTCCCCCGCCTTCCCGCTCCAATCCCAGCAGCGCCCGTTGAATGGCTGCCACGGACTGTGAACTCACCAGTCCGTATACTTTGGATACTTCCGCGCGCTCTTCCGCGACAAAAGTGAGCAGCGCGCGCAGATCATCCATATCAAGCAAGAGCAGCCCCTGGTCATCGGCCAGTTTGAACACGATTTCCAGTGTCCCGGTCTGTGCGTCGCTGAGACTCAGGATCCGCGCCAGCAGACTGGGGCCAATCTCACTTACCGTGGTGCGCACCGGATGCCCGCTCTTTCCAAAGACATCCCAGAACACCACCGGGTTCGCCTCATTGGCATAGCTCTCGATGCCGATTTGCTCCGCTCGCTGCTGAAGCTTTTCACTGGCGGCGCCGGCGGCCGCCAACCCGGCAACGTCCCCTTTAACGTCCGCAATGAACACCGGCACGCCGAGCCGGGAGAACCCTTCCGCCAGGACCATCAGCGTGACGGTCTTGCCCGTGCCGGTTGCGCCCGCGATCATGCCGTGGCGGTTGCCATATTTCGCGAGCAGATGAACCTGCTGGTCGCCTTTGCCGACAAGAATCCTGTCCATCCCGTGCATCCTCCCTGGCAACCGGGCCACGTCTCCCAGACAGCACACCGAAGCAAAAAACTCCGCGCTTTTGCCTTCTGACCCACCCCGAGGCGGCAGACCACGCGACGGCCCGCGGGAACATCATCAGTGCATTCCAGTCCTGCCGACAGCGTTCTCTCCCATAGGTTCGCACACGGCCTGAGTCTGCTGACGACAGTTTCCCCGGCAACTGAAGAGCTTCCCGCTTGAACGCTCGCCTGATGCACAGGACAGTGCCAGCCGGAGTTCAAGCGCACCTTATCCCCAAGACCGCACGCTCATTGTAACATGTCTCCGGGCGGCGATGGGATTGCCAGCGAAAAATGCCGCCATGAGACTGTATCCATGCAATTTCCCTGGATGGCGATGCACGGAGATGCTCAAGTGTCCGACTCTATGTTGTCGCAGGCGTTTTCTGAGAAGCACCGGGCGCCTGGGCCGGCGCAGACTGCTGGAATACGGTACCGTTACACGCGCCTGCCGGAAATATGCCTGCGCAGCACGGCGTTGGATCATATTGCACTATATTTAATTGGAAAGAAGTGGATTTTTACCGGATTCTCGGGCTGATCGGGCATGGGGCGTCGGAGATCTCCGCCCTGTGCTCGCCGGCACGCAGGCTTAAAAGTTGAGTTGACCTGAGCCCGCCCGATGATGCACTATAAGCCCTTGAGAGATATGCCGGACAGCTGGGTTCAGGAGGCGCACCGTCCTCTTCAGAAGTTCTGCCTCCCCCGGCGCGCCTTGAGTCACTGGAGAATACAGGCAACGGCATGCGCAGGGCCGCGCAATGCCAGACAAGAAAGGGTCACGACTATGAGAAAGCGGAATCATGCCTCCGCAGGACGTGTTCTTATTCTGTTGGCCGGTATACCAGGCGTTGTTTTTCTGCTCGCGGCAACAATGGCATACGCGCAGGGTCCCGGCCGGCCCGAGGGAATGACCCCCGAGCAACTGAAAGCGGCCTGGGCTCTCGAGGCAAAGCACGTAGCCGGCAAGCTCAAGCTGGAAGAGGATGCCACCGGGAAGCTCGTGAAGTCGTATGCCGATGCCCAGACCGCGTACGCCAGCGCGGTCACCAAGAAACGCGAAGAGATGCGGGCTGAAGGCGGGGAGGGCGGAGGAGCCCGTGGCGCGCAGCGCGCGGCGCTTGAAGAGATCCGCAAAACCGAGAACGACAAATGGGCAACTGCCCTGGCCGAGTTCCTTACCGAGGAGCAGGTTAAGACGGTCACAGCTCAGCTTGGCGGATTCAGCAACACCCTCGACCGGATGATTCACATCCTGGCCGGTTTCAAGCTGGAAGACCAGCAGGCCAAGGCCTTTGATCTGGTCTTTGCATACAACCGGGAACAAGGGAAATTGTGGACTCCGGGCGCAGGCGGGTCGCAGGATTTCGCCGCGCTTCGCGAGAAAATGACCGCCCTCAAGACCAAACTTGACGCCGATCTGTCGGAAATCTTGTCCACTGAACAGCTTGAGACCTGGAAACAAGCCACCGCGTTTCGCGGCCGTGGCGCCGGTGGACGCGGGGAAGTTGGACGTGGACAAGGCGGACGCGGCCAGGGTGCCCGCCGTGAGGAATAGCATTCTGTAAGGGCTGCATGCCCACACCTGCGCCAGCGCGGAATGCCTGCAGCAAGTGGACTGTCCACGCAGAGCGTGGCATGTCGCCGTGACCCTACCCGGCCAGTAACGCAGGTTACACGAGAGGTGATATGAAGCTCCCCCACATGAACCGAACCCGGTGGGCGGCCGCTGGCGGCGCGCTTGCCATAGTCGTTTTTTCGTTGGTCGTCCTCAATGGCGTCCTCGCTCGAACCACCGATACCAGCACCACGGCGACCGATCGCGCGATTTTCGAGGTGCAGCGGGGCCCACTGACCATCAGCATTAACGTCTCCGGCACGATCAAGGCGCGGGAGCAGGAAGTGATCAAATGCGAGGTCGAAGGCCAGACCCAGATTCTTTCGATTGTGGACGAGGGCAAAAACGTCAAAAAAGGCGACCTCCTGATCGAACTGGATGCCAGCAGCCTCGTGGATCTGCGCGTGGACCAGGAGATCCGGGTTCAAAACGCGGAAGCTTCGTACATCGGCGCGCGGGAACAGCTTGAAGTCTCCAAAAACCAGGCCGCCAGCGACGTAGACAAGGCCAAGCTCACGCTGCAATTCGCAGAGGAAGACCTCAAGAATTTTGTCGACGGCGACTTCCCGAAACAGCTGAAGGAAGCCGAAGCCAAGATCACACTCTCAAAAGGCACGGCTGCGCGCGCCGAAGAGAAGATGGCGGGCTCCGAAAAACTCGCCAAGGAAGACTTCATTACACCCATCGAGCTGGAAGCCGATCGCCAGGACCTCGTCCGAGCCAGGCTCGACCTGGAACTGGCTGAAGACCAGAAACGCCTCCTCACCGATTTCACCTACAAACGGACGATGGCGCAGCTGGAGAGCGATGTCCGCCAAGCGCGCATGGCGTTGGAGCGCACGGAACGGAAAGCCGCGGCCGATGTCGTGCAATCCGAAGCCGACCTGAAGGCCAGAGAATCTGAATACCTCC
This sequence comes from Candidatus Hydrogenedentota bacterium, assembly GCA_035367355.1. Lineage (GTDB taxonomy): Bacteria > Hydrogenedentota > Hydrogenedentia > Hydrogenedentales > SLHB01 > UBA2224. The sequence goes on along the minus strand of DAOSJS010000172.1, from coordinate 4,425 downwards.
GCCAGAAAAGCAAACTGGAAAAAATCATCGCTCAAATTGATAAGACAAAAATCTATGCCCCCGCCGACGGGCTGGTCGTGTATGCCACATCGGTCCGGGGCAGCTGGCGCGGCAGCACTGAACCGTTGGAAGAGGGGCAGGTAGTGCGTGAGCGGCAGGAACTCATCTATCTGCCAACCGGGTCGTCGTTCATGGCCGAGGTCGACGTCCACGAGGCCAGTCTCACCAAGATCAAGCCGGGACTGCCCGTCCGGATCACCACTGAAGCCGCGCCCGATAAAACGTACCTGGGCCGGGTTTCTTCGGTTGCACCGCTCCCCGATGCGCAGAGTGTCTGGCTCAACCCGGATCTGAAGGTCTACAACACCGACATCATCATCGAAGGAGAGTCGAACGGCCTCCGCACCGGCGTGACATGCCTGGCCGAGATCATCGTCGAGCGTTACGACAACGCGCTCTATATTCCTGTGCAGGCTGTCGTCCGGGTGGGAGGCAAGCCCACCGTGTATGTCGCGAAAAGCACCGGCGTTTCACCGCGACAGGTCGAACTTGGGCTCGACAATAACCGCATGATTCACATCTTGAACGGGTTGGAACAGGGAGAATCCGTCTTGCTGAATCCGCCACTTGCTGACGACAAGAACGAAAACGGCGAAAGTCCGGAGGATGATTTCCTCGCGATTAGCGCAGAACCCGCTGCTTCGCCGGAAGCTGCGCCCGCGCCGGAGGCTGCGCCCGCACCGGAGGCCGCTCGCGCCCCGGAACGAGAGCGCGAACAGAGATCAGAAGGGGCGGAAGCCACCAATGCCGACGGCGCGCGTGAACGCTTCCGCAATGCCTCCCCGGAAGAACGCGAGAAGATGCGCAAGGAAATGGAGGAGCGCTTGCAGAAAATGTCACCTGAGGAACGGGAGCAGTTTATGCAGCAACGCAGAGGCCGGCGAGGCGGCGGACGGTCGTCCGAGGGAGCACCCGGGAATCCGTGACAGTGAATACCGCCCAGTCTGATTCCAGCACGGATGTCATCCGTCTGGAGCACGTCTCCAAAGTCTACACGATGGGGGAGCAGGAAGTGCGTGCCGTGGACAACGTGTCCCTCGCGTTTGCCCGCGGGGCCTTCTGTGCCGTGATGGGGCCGAGTGGTTCGGGCAAGAGCACCATGCTGAACCTCCTCGGATGCCTCGACCGCCCCAGTGCCGGCCGCTACATGATCGCCGGCGAGGATGTGAGCAAACTCGACGACGACCGTCTGAGCGATATCCGTCTCAAGCACCTCGGATTCGTGTTCCAGAGCTTCAATCTCATTCCTCAGCTGACTGTGCTCGAGAATATTGCCCTTCCGCTGTTTTACCTGGGATGGAGCACGGAGAAGAGTGCCGCGCACGCCGCTGAACTGGCCAAAATTGTCGGCCTGGCCGCGCGCCTCAGCCACCGGCCCACCGAGCTGTCCGGCGGACAGCAGCAGCGGGTCGCCATCGCGCGCGCGCTCGCTAATGATCCCAAGATCATCCTCGCGGATGAGCCGACCGGCAACCTCGACACCTCTACCGGCGACCAGATCATGGCGCTCCTCCGCGACCTGAACCAGCAGGGCAAGACCATCATCATGGTCACGCATGAGCCCAGCATCGCGCTTCATGCAAAACGGCGAATCCACATGCTCGACGGCCGCCTCGACCGCATCGAGGACGACGCCTGATGCAGATTTTCAATGTCGTGCGGAACATACACCTGGGCATCAAATCGCTTATGCTGCACAAGCTTCGGTCCCTGTTGACCATGCTCGGCATTGTGTTCGGGGTCTCGAGCGTAATTGCGATGTTGTCCATCGGCGAAGGCGCCAGTAAAGAAGCCCTCGAACAGATCCGTAAACTCGGCAGCACCAATATCCTGATCTCCACCGTCAAACCAGTCGAAGACGAAGCGGTGTCGAACGTTCGAAGCTTTATGAGCATGTATGGCCTTCTGTACGATGACGAGTTGCGCATCATCGAGACATTTCCCGCGGTTGAGCACACCGCGCCCGTGAAAGAGGTCCGTAAAGAGGGCCGCCTGTATGAGCGCGCGCTCGAATTGCGCGTGGTCGGAACCACCCCCGTCTGGTTCGATCTTGTCCAGCGCTCGTTCATCGCCGGGCGGGCCATTTTGCCGCGGGATGTCGCGACCCACGCCCACGTCGTCGTGCTCACCGAATACGGAGCGCGCAGGCTGCTGGCCACCGAGCGCGCCATCGGCGCCAATCTGCGCATCGGAAGCGAGTTTTTTGAGGTGATCGGCATTGTCCGGAGCGAAGCCGAACAAGGCGGAACGATTCAGACGCCGGATCAGGAAGTTGACGCCTATATCCCGCTGAATGTGGCCCGGTCCTGCTTTGGCGACATGGTCATCCGCCGGACAAGCGGGTCGCGCGAAATGGCTCGTGTCGAGCTCCACCAGCTGATTGTCCAGATCCGCAGTGACGAGGAAGTTGAAGCGACAGCCGCGGGCATCACGCGCATGCTCGAACGGTTTCACAAAAAAACCGACTACCGGATCAGCGTCCCCCTGGCTCTGCTGCGGCAGGCAGAAGCCACCAAGCGGAATTTCAACATCGTACTCGGCTCCATTGCCGGGATCAGCCTCCTGGTTGGCGGCATCGGCATCATGAACATCATGCTCGCCTCTGTCACGGAACGGACCCGCGAAATCGGCGTCAGGCGGGCCATCGGCGCGCAGCGCAAGCAGATCGTAGTCCAATTTCTCATTGAGACCATGGTGCTGTCGACCCTTGGAGGATTCATCGGCATTGGGATCGGCGTTTCCATCCCCTGGCTGGTGACCCGCTTCTCCGGCATGCCAACGGTCGTCACGCCTGACAGCCTTATTCTCTCCGTGGGCATCAGCATGGCGGTCGGGATCATCTTCGGCATCTACCCCGCCGTCCGGGCAGCGAACCTGGATCCGATCGAGGCCTTGCGCCACGAATAGGTGACGGCCAATGCCCTCTAAGCGTACGTTGTCGAGGTGGGCGCCGGTTGCCGACGGGCGTTGACGTTGCCGGCGTATGTTCTTTGGGCTATACTCACTCCCATGCGCAAGGCACCTGAGTACACTGGGGCATTCCACCCCCCCATGCTGCGGACGGTCGCGATCGTGGCCGTTCTGACTTTGGCGTGCGTGCCGGTTTGCCTTCTTGAAGTATCCCCTGCACTGACTGATTCCCCACATCCGGCCACATTCCAGACCGCATATTCCAGCCATATCGCCTTGATACAGCCTGGGCCGGCCAATACATGGAAAGGGGTGCGCACCCCCTTCGAATACGGCCCGTTTGGCGCGGCCGCCCTGGCGTTCGGCTTCCCGTTAAACACACTGCATACACCCTGCTCCACAGGGCACGTCCGCAACACTTGCGGTTCCCGCTCCGTAGTTCTTCTCAAACGCCAACTTCAGGTGTGATTTTCTTTCGCGCAACAGCTGCGTTTTCACTGACTCTCAGCCGCTGAACGGCCGCGCCCGGACACATGCACCAGGTTCGCAGGCCCGTCAGGTTCGCGAAAGGAAATAAAGAAATGACAAATCAAGCTCCCACCGTCATGTGCTGTCATTGCGGAAAATCCGTTACGTATCATTACGATGAGGTCAACCACCGCCAGCACATGTGGCTTACCATCTTGACGCTTGGTCTATGGGGCCCGATGTGGCTTTTCGATATCGTGTCGAAGATCAAAATCTGCGACGTGTGCGATAAACCCACCAAGGAATAGCCATCCAGAGGCCGTTTGAAACCGGGGGCGCGTTCGGAGTGCGTCAGGCGCGACGGCGTGCCCCCGGCTGTGCTATCGTATTCCCCGGCGCGGCTCTCTTTACGTATCCCTCTGCACCGTCTGGGGATGTCCGTGCAAGCAAATCTCCGGCATACGCACCGGCCGGATCAACACGGGAGTGTGATTCACATGCGATTCGCCCGATTCATTCCATTCATCATTGTGGGCCTTCTCATCAGCGTTGGAGCCCGCAGCGCGGCATTTCGCGAGGTGGCCATTCAGGTTGGAGAGGCGGCCGGCCCCGTCGAGCAACGGGTTGCTCGCCTGCTCCAGGAACGTCTCGCCGAACCCGGCCTGGCGCCCGTGCGCCTCGCCAGCAGCGTTTCCTCCACCCCAGACACGCTGACCATCCTTCTGGGCCGCCCAGAGCATCACGCGGCCTTGCGCGACCTCATGGATGCTGAGAACATCGCGCCATTGACGCCCCTCGCGCCCGGAGCCGAGGGATTCCTGCTGCAGCTGCTTCCCATGAGCCCGGGCGGCACGCTGCTGGCCGCAGGCATTGACGATCGCGGCTGCCTGTACGCGGCTGGAGAGATTCTTCGCCAGGCAACATTCCAGGACGGCAGGATCTGTATGCCCGACAACCTCCGGGTGCGAACCGCGCCCGCTTTCGAGG
>DAOSJS010000171.1:0-8392 GCA_035367355.1 Candidatus Hydrogenedentota bacterium | reverse complement strand
GCCACTGCAGGTGCCGCTGTCCATCGACACGTACCACGCCTCCACGGCTGCGGCGTGCATTGCCGCCGGGGCCGCCATGGTGAACGACATTACGGCGCTCCGGGGAGATCCGGAGATGGCCGGCGTGATCGCATCCTCTGGAGTGGACTGCGTGCTCATGCACATGCAGGGCGAGCCGAGGACGATGCAAGCCAACCCGTCGTATACGGACGTGGTGGACGATATTCGGGCATTTTTCGATGAACGGATGGCGTATGCCGTGGCGCAGGGCATTCCCGAGCAGCGCATCTGGCTGGATCCCGGATTTGGATTCGGCAAGCCAGTGGCGCATAATCTGGAATTGCTGAGACGTCTGAAAGAATTGAATGCGCTGGGGCGCCCGCTTCTAGTCGGCACGTCCAACAAGTCGATGATTGGCGCCGTGCTCAACGCTCCAATGGAGGAACGTGACGCCGGGACGGCGGCGACAGTAGCCGTCGCCATTATGAATGGGGCTCGAGCGGTCCGTGTGCATAACGTGCGCATGATGGTCCGCGTTGCGCGCATGACCGACGCAATTTGTGGGAAGTACGATCCATGAGCGAACGATTGTTCGGAACCGATGGCATTCGCGGCATTGCCAACCGTTATCCCATGTCCGCGGAACTGGCGCTGCAGGTCGGCCGCGCGGTGGGCCACATTTTCCAGCAGGAGGAGCGCCAGCACACCATTCTGATCGGCAAGGACACACGGCGGTCGGGGTACATGCTCGAAAATGCCCTGACGGCAGGCCTGTGTTCGATGGGCGTGCATGTCCTGCTGGTCGGTCCTCTTCCCACGCCGGGAGTCTCCTATATCCTGCGGAGCCTGCGCTGCGACGCAGGCATCATGATCTCCGCGTCTCACAATGCGTTCCAATACAACGGCATCAAACTCTTCGGGCCCGACGGATACAAGCTTCCTGACTCCGTGGAAGACGACATCACCCGGCTGATACAAAACGGCGAGGTGGAAGACATTCGCCCCGTCGCCGAGCGCGTGGGTACCGCGCGCCGTATTGACGACGCCGTGGGCCGCTACATCGAATTCGCCAAATCCTGTTTCCCGAAAGGCATGCGCCTGGACGGGCTGAAGATCGTGTGCGATTGCGCGCACGGCGCGTCGTACAAGGTGGGGCCATCTACATTTTCCGAACTGGGGGCCGAGGTTATCGCGCTGGGCAATCACCCGAACGGAACCAACATCAACGGCGGCTGCGGGTCGACTCACCCCGAAGACATGCGCGCCACGGTGATCCGTGAACGTGCCAACGTGGGGATTGCATTTGACGGAGACGCCGACCGCATCGTCATGGCCGATGAAGAAGGCCGCCTGATCGATGGCAACGGCCTGCTGGCCATTCTCGCCTGCGACATGCTCGAAACCAAACGTCTGCCCAAAAACTGCCTCGCCACGACGATCATGGCCAATGGCGGACTGCTCAAAGCCATCGAGCCGCTCGGAGGCCAGGTGGTGTGGACGAAAGTGGGGGACCGCTATGTGGTCGAGGCCATGCGGGAGCACGAACTGGCCCTGGGCGGCGAATCGTCGGGCCACGTCGTCATGCTGGAATACAACACGACCGGCGATGCGCTGATCGCGGCGCTTCAGGTGCTGGCCACGATGGTTCGGCGCGATGCGCCTCTGTCCGTGCTGGCGAGCGCATACCAGCAGATGCCCGAGGCGCATGCCCATGTGCCGCACGACAACGGCGCGGGACCGTCGGAAGAAAAACTGGCGGAGATTGTGCGTGAAGCGGAAGCGAAACTGAAAGGCCGGGGACGCGTCGTGATCCGGGCGTCGGGTACGGAACCCATTATCCGCGTGATGGTGCAGCACGAGCTGCGGCGTGAAGCAGAATCGCTTGCGCGGGAACTCGCAAAACAAGTTGCCTCGCTGTAGGTAGAGGGAGGTCTCATGATTGAGCTGGGAGTGAATATCGACCACGTGGCGACCTTGCGTGAGGCCCGGAAAGGCGCAGCGCCCGACGTGATTACCGCTGCGAAACTGTGCGAACTGGCCGGAGCCCATCAGATCACCGTGCATCTCCGGCAGGATCGCCGGCATATCCAGGATCGCGACGTGGAATTGTTGAAACAGGTGTTGCAGGTGCGCCTCAATCTTGAGATGGCCGCCGCCGATGAGATCATCGAAATCGCGCAGCGCATCCGCCCGGAATTTGTCTGCCTGGTGCCCGAGAGGCGCGAGGAAGTCACCACCGAAGGCGGTCTGGACGTGGCCGGCCAGATTAAGCGCCTCACCGAGGTCACCGCGGGATTCCATGGCGTCGGCGTTCGGGTCAGCATGTTCATTGACCCCGAGTATGAGCAGGTGGATGCCAGCGCCGAGATCGGCGCCGATTGCGTGGAACTGCATACCGGCGCTTACGCCAGCGCGCGCGGTGAAGAAGCCCTCGTGGAACTGGATCGCATTGTCGAGGCCACCGGCCGCGCACTGGATGCCGGGCTTGGAATCCATGCAGGTCATGGCCTTTCCATCCGCAATCTTCACGCGGTCGCTGCGATTCCCGGCATCAGCGAGGTCAACATCGGACACTCCATCGTTGCCCGGGCCATGTTCATCGGGCTCGAAGAAGCCGTCCGCGAGATCCTCGACATCCTCGACGCCTATCCGGAAGAGGACTAGGCCAAAATATTCAGTATGCCGAAAAGCGGTGCGGCGCCGTCCCGAGACGTACTTGCTGCGTGGAACAACCCGGCCAGGAGAACGTTGCGGACAAACCCCGGTACTCAGGAATTGAGCAATCGGGCGGCGGTTTCTCCGCGGAGGTTCGGCTGCATTTGAGCTGCGGTATTTCCCGGCTGTAGGAGGCGGTTTCGCATTTGCTCAAGGGCCTGCTGCGCCGCGGCGCGGTCGCGGATGCGGGAGCCGGCCAGGGCGGCAGGCTGCGCGGCCGTCTGGCGCTGTTCGATCGCGGCCACGAATTCCTCTTCTTTTGCGCGGAGATCCGCCTGGATCTCGCTGAGCTGCGCGGCCGCTTTGTCGAGTGTCTGTACCGACTCCGCCGCGTGTTCGGGAGTGGAAAGATCCAGGTCGTGAATGCCGAGGGCCGCCGCGGAGGATTCAGGCAGGGCGGGCAGCTCGCCGTTCACGTCCTGCCAGGAGATGCCGCCGGAGTCGCTGCTGACAAGATGCCGCCAGTGGACGGCAGTCTGCCCGGCCGTTTCATCAAACTGCCCGAGAAGCTGCCGAGTGGTTTCGTGAAGCGCGTAGCGCTGAACCTCCGTTCGCTCACCATCGGATGCCTGCCCGGCCAGCTCCCGCATCCGCGCGAGGCTCTCCTGCTGCTTCTGCAGGCCGCCCAGGGTCATTCGCACCGCATGGATCCCGTGCTGAAGACTGGTTGTCTCCCGGGCGGTTTGGAGCACTTCGGTTCGGCGGCGCTCGAGGATGCTCAGCCGGATCGCGGCCTCCTCGGGGCGGAGGAGGCGGTCTCCACCGACCGGGCGCTCCTGGCCGCGGGTGGTATGTCCGAGCGGGCCACGTGCAGCGAGGGGCGTCTCACCGGCGCGGATTCGCGTGTCCACAGATTATCCCCTCCTGCGAAGCGGTATACATCGTTCTCGCATGGGCAGCATTGTAGCATGGCGGCCGCGCGGCAGGCCAGCCGGAACTAGCTTTAATGCGCTGCAAGCCACGAGTCTGTTCGCCGGGCCCTCAGCCGTTGAGCACCCAGCCGTCCCGGTAGCTGCGGCTGAGCAGGGCGTTGGCCTCGGCGTTGTTGGTGATGCGCCCGCTGGCGCCATCGTATTCCAGCCGGGTTCCGGCGCGGTAGGCGACAAGCCCCAGCAACAGCTGTTCGATCATCGTGCCGGCATAATCAAAGTTGCAGGTCGTCTGCAGGTTGCCTTTGCAGGCGTTGGTCCACTCGTGCTGGAAGTGGGCGATCGGCGGTATGAGCGTCTCCCGGGTCCGTGGCTTGTAATAGGTCAAATCGGCTTCATCGACACCCGGGATGATGATGCGGTTGCTGAAACTCGAGACCAGGACGCCTTTGCTGCCTTTGAACATGGCGCCGTGGCCGATCTTGCTGAGATCGAGGTAGCCGCCGGGTGAGGTAGGCATCGAGCCGCCCTGGTGCCAGGTGACGCGGATCGGCGGCCGCCAGGCATTGGCCGGGTGTTCAAATGTGGCGGTGAGCTCGACCGGGGTCACCTCGGGGTTGAAGGGATCGCCGGTGGCTTCGGCGGAAGTCGGCTGTTCCGCGTCAATGGCACACCAGACGATGTCCATCGTATGGCTGCCCATATCGCCGGTCTGTCCACTGCCGAAATCCCAGTACATGTTCCAGCAGAGGCAGTTGGCCCCCGGGGCGCCTTGGAAATAACCGGGATTGTAGGGATGGAACGGCGACGGGCCGAGCCAGAGGTCGTAATGCAGGGTTTTGGGTGGTTTGCCCTCCGCGGGCAGGTAGCCCGGCTTGGGGATCTGCCGGTTGCCCCAGGCATGGACTTCTTCGAGCTCACCGATGATGCCGTCGCGGATCAATTCGCTTACCCGCTGGAAGTTTTCGTGGGCGTGCCGTTGCATGCCGCACTGCGTGGCGACTTTGTCCTTGTTCTTGAGGTACGTTTCGCGCACGAGCCGGGCTTCGGCCACGCTGTTGGCCAGCGGCTTCTCACAATACACGTGCAATCCGCGGTTCATGGCCCAGGTGGAAACAAATGCGTGCGTGTGGTCCGTCGTGCAGCAGATGATCGCGTCGAGGTTTTTCTGTTCGAGACATTTGCGCCAGTCGATGTAGCGTTTGGCTTTGGGGAACCTCTCGGCCGCCAGGGCGATATGATCTTCGTTGACGTCGCACAGCGCGACGACGTTTTCCTCCGCGATGGGGTCGTAGTGCGCCATCGCGCGCCCATGCGCTCCAATTAATGCCACGTTGAGCTTGTTGCTCGGTGCGGCCGCACCTATACGCGTTCCGGAGGGTAAAATGAGGAGCCCGGTGCCGGCGGCTGCGGCGGCTTTCATGAATGTGCGCCTCGATGCTGAAGGGGCGGTTGCAGTGCGGTTCTTCATGGAAGGCGGTCCTCCTCTGTTTTGTCTTCAGGCACACGTCCGGGCGGCAGACCATATTTTAAAGCACAGAGGCGCTGCCGTCCATCCCGGAAGAAACAACGAGGCCGTCCGTTGGCGCGGGCTTTGGTGCTGGGAAAGAAATCGGCCTTTTCCGCGGCGCTTCCCCTTAAAAATGCCCGGAAACCGGGTCTTCGTACGCCCTGCCGCGTGAGGAGGCGAATCCGGCGGAAGGGAACGAGTTTCGGCCCGGGGGGATACACATGATCGGTGGAGAATTTGGAGGAATTGTGCGGTCTAACCAAGAATCAGCCCGTCGACGGATATTCGGATGCATTGCCGCAGTTTTTCTAGTGGGATGCGCCTGGTTTGCCGCCCATACGGCGGTACTTATCTGGCGGGGACTCGCCGTAGATGCCCGGAACGCGGACGCCATAGTCGTGCTCGGCAATAAGGTCGAGCAGGACGGCACCCCCTCGCCAAGGCTCCAGCGGCGGCTTGACTGTGCGGCGCGGTTACATCAAGAAGGGCTGGCGCCGGTCATTATCGTGAGCGGCGGACTCGGCAGAGAGGGACATCCTGAGGCCGAAGTCATGCGGGAGGCGCTTATTGCGTCCGGGGTGCCGGCAAACGCGATCCTCGTCGACAACGATGGAACAGACACGTTTTGTACGGCCCGAAACGCAAAGCATATGTTGACGGAGCGCGGTCTTGAATCCGTGATCATCGTTTCGTCGTTCTATCATTTGCTGCGGTCACGCATGATTTTCGCCCGTTTCGGATTTGATGAGATCTCGTCAGCCCATGCCCCGCTGGCCTGGGAATGGCGCGACGCCTATTCGGTGGTGCGCGAGTTTCCGGCGTTCTATTATTATAGGTTGCGGTCCATTGAGAAATGAGGACGAGCCCGGCGAATCGGGCGGGCCCAGGCTGGTTCGGCGGGCTATCATTGCGCCGGCAATGGCGTTTCCGGCACACTGCATGTATCGTAGTAGCGCCACCGGGCGGATCGGCCGGTGGCTTTTGAGCGATGGATGCCAGGGAGCGGGCAACAGAAGCCATGATAAAATGGGTTCTATTGTGCGGGAGCAGGGGAGTGTCTGCCCGCGGATTTCCAGCGCCAGCTTTGCGAACCGTTTCCCCCTGAAAAGAGTGTGGAGGCATGCCGATGCGCATTCCCCAACGACAGAAACTCGAAACCGAATACCGCAATCAAGCCGAGATCTATGGCGCGGCGGCGCGCCGGCTGCTCAGCCGTCTGCAACGGCTGATCGCTGCGCAGGACATCAATGCCTCGATCAAATTCCGGGTGAAAACGTTCGACAGCTATTTCAACAAACTGCTACGTCTGCACAGAGACGGCGCATCGAGCCTCATCGTGACGGATGTCCTCGGGTTTCGCATCGTGTGCCCGTTTCTGTCTGATCTTGACGTAGTGCAGCGCTTGCTCGAGGAGCACTGCCGGGTGGTCGAAGCCGAAGCCAAAGGAGCGGAGCACTCCTTCCGCGAATTTGGCTATTCATCGATTCATCTCCTGATCGACCTGGGAAATGACATAAAATTCCGGCCGCTCTACGCGACACGGCGTGTCGCGGAAATTCAGCTCCGGACCATTCTGCAGGATGCCTGGGCGGAGGTGGAACACGAACTGGTGTATAAGTCTCAGTACACCTTGCTCGATGAACCCATCAAGCGCAAACTCGCGTCGCTCAATGCCACGTTGACGCTGTCGGACATCATTTTTCAGGAGATCCGCGAATACCAGCGAGAAGTGCAGCTGCGCGAAAACCGCCGGAAAGCCAGCATCGAACGCGGATTGCCGCCGTATCGGAGTGTACCGGCGCTGGACGAAGAAGAACTGACGCTCATCCAGCAACGCGATGACCGCCCGATGGGCCTGGTTCAACATCGCAATGAACTGGAACAGCTCGTCTTTGAGGCCCTGACCGCTCACAGCAGCGACCAGTTTGCCCGGGCGATCGAGCTCTACTCACGCGTGCTGCGCATGAAGACCAGCAGGCCGGTGCGTTCGATCATCTACAATCATCGCGGTATGGCGTATCTTGCGATAGCCCAGTATCCCCGGGCCGAGAAAGACTTCACCCGCGCCATCCATTTCAATCCCGACAACTTCCGTGCGCTCAACAACCGTGCGCTGGCCTGCCGCATCCGGCGGGCCTATACGCAAGCTCTCGACGACCTGGACCGCTCGCTTGCCATCAATGAGATCCAGACCGAAGCCTACTACATCCGCGCTCTGACCTATTGCGACCTTCAGGACTACTCAAAAGCTCTGCACGACTGCGAATACGTGCTCAATATCAACCCCGGCTTCGAAATCGCCCAGCATCTCAAGGAATTGATCCTCTCACAGACCGCGAAGGGGAAATAAATCAACCGCAATCCGGATCCCGCCGGAGCAGGCGGCAGGCGGGCCTTCGCCCGGAAGCCTCATTGAGAACCCCTTCCTGCCGGCGGAGGGCGATACTTCGGCCAGGGACTGCCTGGTGATTGCTATGGCAGCCACCGGCCTTGCCGGGCCATTTTCAGCGCCTGTGAGTGAGCCGGGCGCTTCTGGCGTCCCGCAGGAGGCCGCGTTGTAATTCACCCCCGCGTATGGTTTACTGCTCGCCGTACACACAACCCTGATCATGTTGATGGAAGGATCTTCGATGAAAGCCGGTTTTGCTTCGCGGTGTATCACCCCCCTTCTGGGAAAGGAAATTCCGGGGCTTTTCGAGCGGCGCTTTGCGCAGGGGGTTCACGACGATTTGTTTGTTCGCGCCGCCGTGGTTGACGATGGCGAAAAATGTATTGCCATGGTGCAATGCGACACCATCAAGATCTCGGCCGGGATGACAGCCCGGGCCCGAAAGGCAGCCGAATCCCTGTGCGGCATTCCCGGCAGGCACTGTTTCCTCTCGGCCACGCACACCCATTCAGGCGGGCCGGTCTTTGGATCGTTTCTGTCCGAGGCGGACGCCGCCTACCAGGAGTTCACCGCGGACCAGGCCGCCCACGCGATTGCCGAAGCCCACCGGGTGCGGCAACCGGTAGTCGCGGGGACCGGCGCAAGTCTGGCCGAAGGGGTCGCCTTTAACCGCCGGTTTATCATGAAAGATGGCGCCCAGGTTACCCATCCCGGCAAGATGAATCCCGATATCGAGAGACCTGCCGGGCCCGCTGACCCGGCGGTTACCGTAGTGGCGTTTCGGCCCGATGGCGAGGCGGAACCCATCGGCGCCATCGTCCATTTCGCGTGCCATGCCACTCACATGAACGGCGTGCTGTATTCGGCCGATTACCCCAAATACATCATCGACACCCTGCGGGCCGTCTA
>DAOSJS010000170.1:0-8519 GCA_035367355.1 Candidatus Hydrogenedentota bacterium | reverse complement strand
GTAGTGGGAAGCGCCAACATTGATCTGGTAACCCGGGTTCCACGCGTTCCAATGCCGGGAGAAACGCTGCTGGGCCGCTCGTTCGATACGGTTCCGGGCGGCAAGGGCGCAAACCAGGCCACCGCGGCGGCCCGGCTCGGGGCGGCGGCCTGGTTTGCGGGCTGCGTTGGCAATGACGCCTTTGGCGAGATGCAGCGGCGGAATCTCGCGGCCGAAGGGATTGATCTGACGTACCTGCAGGTCCATCCTTCCGAACCGACAGGCACGGCCGTGATTCTGGTGGCCGATGAGGGGCAAAACTCAATCGTGGTGACTCCGGCCGCCAATATGGGCATCCGGCCGGAGGATCTCGCCGGGATGGCAGCGGTATTTGCCTTGGTTGATGCCGTATTGGTGCAGCTGGAGATTCCTCTGGACACCGTCGAGTCCGCGCTGGACATGGCTCGCCGCCACGCGGTGCTGTCGATTGTCGATGCAGGCCCTGCGCAGCAGTTGCCGGACGCCATCATTGAAAAGGCCGACGTACTCTCGCCTAACGAGACCGAGGCGGAAGCGCTCACGGGCGTCTCGATCCGATCGCTCGACGATGCGCGGAAAGCCGGCCGGGAGCTGCTGGAGCGCGGGGCGCGGCGCGTGGTGATGAAACTGGGCGCCATGGGCGCGCTCTACATCGATGACAAAGAGTGGATTCACGTGCCTGCGTTTTCAATCACGCCGGTTGACACGACGGCCGCGGGCGACGCATTCACGGCGGCACTCGCGCTGGTCTGGCAGGAGCGCCGCCCGGGCGATGCGCTCACGTTCGCCAACGCTGCGGGCGCGCTGGCGGCGACGGTCGCCGGGGCCCAGCCGAGCATGCCCACGCGGGCCGCGCTTGACGCATTTCTGAAAGCACAAGGAACGCATTCGTGAACAAAGATCTGCTGTATTCGGCGTCGATTATGTGCGCCAACCTGTTGCGTTTGGAAGGCGAGCTGGCCGCGCTTGAGGCCGCGGGTTGCGATGAGCTGCATTTTGATGTGATGGATGGCCAGTTTGTGCCCAATATCACGCTGGGCTTCGACTTCATCAAAGCCGTCCGCTCGTATACGAGCCTTCCGTGCAGTGCGCACCTCATGATCGAGCGGCCCGAGCGGTATATTGAGCGCTTCGTCGAAGCCGGCTGCCACAGTGTCACCGTTCATGTAGAGGCCTGCACCCACGCGCACCGCGTGCTGAATCAGATCAAAGCGGCGGGCGCGACATCCGGCATCGCGATCAATCCGGCCACGGCACTTACCAAACTGGACTACCTCCTGGACAGCGCCGATCGTGTGCTGGTGATGGCCGTGGATCCAGGGTTTACAGGACAGACTATTCTGAAAGGCACTTTCGACCGCGTGCGCATCCTGCATGAGAACCTCCGGTACCGGAAGCTGGATGTTCGTATCGAAGTGGACGGCAACATCACGGTTCGCAATGCGGCGATCCTGGCCAATCTGGGTGCCTCGATCCTGGATTGCGGCACATCAAGCATCTTCGACGGGCGGCCTCCCGGCGAGGCCCTGGCCGACTTCCGGGAGAAAGTCGCGCTGGAACGCAAGATCGTGTGAGTGGCCTCGTGCCCGATGAGAGCAGTATCCGGCATCCGGGACGATTTTTCCGCAACGGAGGTCTTACGGCATAAAATGAGCCGCTGGCAGGGTCAGGGCAACGCAGAAAAATTCGTTTTGCGCAGCGGCGATGGGTAAGAGGCTCATTCGGCCCGGCCATGGTTGCGTGCAGTGGGCCTGAGTTAAATGTCACGCGACGTGTTCTGTGCCGCAGCCGAATGAGCCTCGTGGGAGGCTGGAATTTCATGCGGGCATTCGGCGAAGTGTCAAGCCGTCCTGGCGTGCGCGAGTCTGGACAGCCGCTCGAAACCGTGCGGGCCCGACCGGAATTGTCAGCGCGCCTCCTTCCACAGACGGGACGAACTTGACACCCCGCTCGAATACCAAACGGTCTATCGAAAACCGCCAGACACGGCGTTCTGCGGGCCGTATCCAGGGCGGGAATGCCGGCTCCGCTGCACCGGCGCACCTTTCAACGCACGAACCGTCCATACTACAATTTGCACGATACCGCCGTTACAGCGGGTCCTGGTGGGCACCAGGCCGCTTTCGGGTGAATTACTTCGAATAGCGTGAAACACTTGGAAAATGTGGATCCGCGTGCTAAGATTCCTGCATTACGTCCGGAGTAAACCCCTGTCTGGAACAAGTGGATTTCAGGACGCAACCGAGAGAGGAAGACCCCAATGAAGAGACTGTTGGCGTTAGTGCTGGTGGGTGTTTTTATGGTAGGGATGGCCGGCTGCAGCGGCGGCGCGAAAGATGCGGCGCCCGCGGGCAGCGGAATCGGAGAATCCGTTGCTCCATCTTCGGAGGGAGCATCCACTGAATTGTCCGTTGAGCCGGAGGAATCCGCTGAGGAGACTTCGAACGACACAGCGGCAGCCGAATCCGCGGGGGGAACCGAGCTGACGGGAACCAAGTGGCAATTGGGCGATTATGAGATCAATTTCAAGGACGATGGCAAAGTGCTCGTGAAAGGCGGTCAGATCTCCACCCTGATGCCCGATGGCGCCGAGGGCGAATACAAAATAGAAGACGGCAAATTCTCCGTCAGCATTCTCGGCCAGTCCTTCAATGGCACGTGGGATGGCTCGAAGCTCGTGGTGGATGGCAACGAGGCCGTTCTGCAATAACCAGTCCAGAAAATCATTAAACCGGCGCCCAGGATTATGGGCGCCGGTTTTTGTTCCCGCCACGCATCCATTTGCCTGTCCAGTGTCCGTGCCCGCGGCGCTGCTTCATATGGGGCAGGATGCCGCATATGGGCATCTTTGCCGAGCCGCCGGAATGCCGTAAACGGCGGGGCGCCGGTTGCAAACCCTTCAAAATCAATGCTATCGTAGCGTCTCTTTTGTATTTTCACGGGCAGGCACGATCATTGCTGGCCTTGCGGCGGGGATACCTGCATGCGTCCGGTCAGGGCAGCCCGCTCTATCAGGCGAGACGGAACGCAGCGGCGCTGTACAGCCCCAACAGCTGCTGAACAAACGGATCGAGAACCGCGCCCGGGTCTGCGGTGTGCGGGATCCAGGCTCAGGAGTATTTGCGACATGATCAAGACACAGAACCTCACCATGCATTACGGGCCCGTGCGGGCCCTGGATCGGGTGTCGTTCGAGGTGAAGCAGGGCGAGATTGTCGGCCTGCTCGGCCCCAATGGCGCGGGCAAATCGACGACCATGAAGATCCTGACGACCTATCTTCACCCCACCAGCGGCACCGCCACGGTCGGAGGCATGGACGTGCTCGAAAACCCGCTGGGCGTGCGCAAGGTCATCGGCTACCTGCCCGAGGTGCTTCCCCTGTACATGGACATGGAAGTGCGCTCGTACCTCAGTTTTGTGGCCCGGTCGCGCGGGCTGGGCGGCGCAAAACTCCGTGAGCGCACCGCGGCGGTTCTGGAGGAATGCGGGCTGAAGCCCATGTACCGCAAAGTCATACGCGAGCTATCCAAAGGGTACCGCCAACGGACGGCCCTGGCGCAGGCCCTCATCCACGACCCGGAGATCATCATTCTCGACGAACCGACCTCCGGTCTCGATCCGCACCAGATCATCGAGGTTCGCGAATTAATCCGGCGGCTTGCCAGTGGCCGGACCGTGATCCTCTCCACCCACATTCTGCAGGAAGTAGAGGCGGCCGCAGACCGGATCGTCATCATCAACCGGGGCCGCATCGTGGGCGACGGCACGCTCCAGGAACTGCGTGAACGCGCCAAGAAACACGACCGCGCCGAGGTTTCCGTTCGAGGCGAGCGTAACGAGGTTGAACGTCTGCTGTCGGGCCTCGAAGGCACGCGCCGCGTACATTTCATCGGGGAAACCGACGGTTTCGTATCGTTTCAATTGCTGGGCAAACCGGGGTCGCAGCAGTGGCGCGAAATCGGCAAGCTGGCCCGCTTAAAGGGTTGGGAACTGCGCGAACTTACCGAGCGCCCGCTGAGCCTGGAGGAAACCTTTCTGGCGCTCACGGAGCCCGAAGCCCTGGCGAAGAGCGAAAAGGGAGAGCTGGGATGAAGAACATCAGAACGATAATCTCGCGCGACCTGGGAGCCTATTTTACGTCTCCGGTCGGCTACATTTTCATCATTGTGTTTCTCGCGATGAGCGTGGGGATCTTCATGACGTCGTTCTTCACGTTCCCCATGGCGGACATGCGCAATTTCTTCGCCAACCTGCCCATCATTCTGTGCGTGTTCATCCCGGCGGTGACCATGCGGGTCTGGGCGGAAGAGCGCAAAGAGAATACCTGGGAGCTTCTGTTGACCTTTCCCATGCGCGCGCGCGAGCTCGTGCTGGGAAAATACCTTGCGACCCTCGCCTTCTACCTGATCACACTGGCGGCCACGGGAACGGTGCCGCTCATGCTCGCGATGCTGGGCAATCCGGATGGCGGCATGATTATGGGCGGCTACCTGGGCGCGGCGCTTCTCGGGGCCATGTTTCTGGCCATGGGCCTGTTTTTCTCGGGCTTCTGCAAAGACCAGATCGTGGCGTTCGTTATAACCCTGCTCGCGTGCTTTGCCGTGTTTCTTGTCGGCACGAACTTCATTGCGGGCTATATCGACGGGTTTTTCCCCGGCCTGGGTTCCGCCCTGAGCCAGATGGCCGGCGTGATCGACCACTACAATGCCTTTATTCGCGGCGTGGTTGAAGTGCGCGATGTGCTGTATTTCGTGGGGTGGACAGCCCTGTTTCTGGTGCTGAACGCCCTGTACATCGAAGGGCGCAGCCGGCCGGGCATCCGCGTGCAGTTCGGCGCGGCCATCGCCATCTGCCTCGGGATTGGCTTTGCCCTGAACTGGCTCACCATCGGCACCAGCCTTTACCGGTTCGACCTCACGGAAGACAAAATCTACACCGTGTCGCCCGCGGCGAAACGCATCCTGTCGCAGGTCAAACGTCCTGTGCAGGTCAATCTCTACATCACGCCCAAAAGCGGCATGCCCACCGCCTACACACAGCTGGAACAAGATATTTCGGGCAAACTCGATGAGCTGCGGGTCGCGTCCAACGGCATGATCGAACCCCACGTCGTGTACCTGCAGGCGGCGAACGTCATGACCAGCGCTCCCGCGTTTGGAGAGGAGGAGAAGGAAGAGAATCAGGCCGATAAAGCCGAGAGGCGCATGCTCGAAAAAGGCGTGGAACCGTTTGGTGTCCAGGTCATGTCCGGCGACGAGATCAGCCAGAAACTGATCTATTCGAGCATCGGCGTGGGCCTGGGCGCCGAAGCTGAGGAGATCATCCCTCAAGTGACCCCCGAGACGGTACAGCAGCTCGAGTACCGGCTGATCAACATCATTTTCAAGCTTACGCGCGAGAAAAAGCCAGTCGTGGCCCTGGTCGCCCCCAAAGAATCGTTCAATATCGATCCCCAGATGCGGCAGATCATGATGCAGATGGGCCAGGCGATCCCCGAACAGCGCGACCCCTATGACGTGCTTCAGGCCTATCTGGAATCGGAAAAATACGAAGTGCGCCGCGTCGAGTTGAGCAAAGACAGTCCCCTGCCCGAGGAATACGACACGCTGGCCGTCATCAACCCGCGGCAACTGAACGAGCGCCAGCGGTGGGAGATCAGCCGCGCGCTGGCGTCCGGCAAGTCGGTCATCCTGGCCGTGCAGAATTACCTGTGGGATTACCGCACCAGCAGCCGCGGCATCACGATGAGCCGCCAGGACGAAAACCCCCAGATCAATGAGCTCCTCGCGAAATATGGGCTGGGAGTGGATGATGACCTTTTGATGGACATCAACAGCTTCCCGCTTCGCATCCGCAGCAACGATCCGCTCCAGAACCTCCTGGGCGGCGGCACGCCGATCACCAGCCCGATGCACGTGGAGGTCACCAGCGAACAGATGGACAGCGAGACCTCGATCACGAGCCGGCTCGGGTTCATCACGTACCTGTGGGGTACGGCGCTCACGATCGACCAGGAAGAGCTGAAAAAGCACGGTCTCGAAGCGCGTGTCATCATGCACACGAGCAACAAGGCGTGGACGGCGTCGCCCAACGCCCAGTTGAGCCAGGAACTGTTCGAGCCGCCGGCCAGCGGCGATCAGTATCCGCTCATGGCCCTGGTCACCGGCCAGTTTCCCGATGCCTACGCGGGCCAGGAGCGGCCAAACTGGCCGCCGCCCCAGCCGCAGCCGGGCATGCCGCCCATGCCGCCGCCGGATGAGGACGAAGGGCCCGCGCCGCCGTTGACCGCGGCCCCGGGCAAGCTCATCCTGCTGGGAGCGTCTCAGATGTTTCGCAGCGATTTTCTGCAGCAATCCAACGCGGACCTGTTCCTCAACAGCATTGACGCGCTGACCCTGGGTGACGACCTGGTGAACGTGCGCAGCCGGAAACCGGTGGACCGCACGATCTCGAAACCGAGCGCGAGCAAGGTCAACGCGTGGAAATTCGTCAACTACGTTCTGGTGAGCCTGGTTATCATCGCGGCAGGCACGATCGTAAGCGTGGTGCGCCGGCAATCGCGCAACGCGTACACCGTATCTTTCATGAACAACAGCCCGCCAGCCGAATGACGGCGGCGCAAGCCGAAGATATACTGGGAACGTCCCGATAAGGATTGTGGAGAGGTACCATGAGAAAGTGGAAGAATGTGGTTCCCCTGGCGGTGATCCTGGCCATTCTGGCGGCCCTGGTTGTGCTGAAGCAGATCCAGAACCGCCCGGTAGCGATCGAAGAACGGCTTCAGGCCAAAGTCACGCCACTCGTACCCGAAACCGTGACGAAGGGCGCAGTAACTCGCCTCGACCTCTATTCGGGCGCTAAACCGGATGAGAAAGTCACGATCGAGCGCGATGCCGCCGATCCGAATGTGTGGCGTGTCGCCAGCCACTTCAACGCGCCAGCCCAAAAAGGCAAGATCGACACGTTCCTCGACAAATTGGCCGATCTGCGGGGAGAATACCGCGCTGGCGGCGTGACCGGCGATGATTTGAAGGATTTCGGTCTGGCTGACGATTCCGCGTTCCACGTGCTCGCGTATACCGGCGATCCGGAAGCGGCCGCCGTACATATCCTGAACGGCAAGGCGCCGAAATCCGGACAGGTCTTTGTGCGCACCGCCGATGGAAACACCGTCTACGTGGCCGATGTCAATTTCCGCAACGAAGCCATGATCTGGAGCGGCGAAGCCGATGCCGCGCCTGAACCCGGCCCCTGGGAAAACAAGGACATCGTAAAAATCGATCCGGAACAAATCACCCGGGTCGCGGTCACCATGCCGGACAAACAGCTCGTCTTTGAAAAGCGTGAAAAACCCGTGGAGAAGAAAGAAGGCGGGGACGCCGCGCCAGAGGCCGCGGAACCGCCCGCGCCTGTGTACGAGTGGGCGCTGGCGTCGGGCGGCGTCGCAGGGCAGACGTTCAAACAGGCGGGGCTCGACGCGCTGGTCCGCGCATTCAATCCCCTGAGCGCGACCGAGATCGTCGATCCGGAGAAGCTGGAGGAATGGAACCTTGCGTCGCCCGGATTCAAATGCGTGCTGACCCTCAAGGACAATAAAGAAGTTGTCTTGGAGGGTGGTCTTCCGGAGTCGAGCGCCGATGGCTATCTGCGTGTCGTTGGGACCCCGGAACCCGTTGTCTACAAGCTGTCGTCGTACAATTTCGGCAAGGTATTTCCGAAAGGTTCCGACTTCTTCGATCTGCAAACCCTTGCGCTCGATAAGGAAACCCTGACCCGGATCGAGATGGATCTGCCGGGGATCCGCGCCGTGCTCGCCAAAGAGGGCGCCGGCTGGACCGTTATCGAACCTGCCGCCGAGCTCGAGGCCGACACCACCACGATTTCAACTCTGTCCGGCGCTCTGGCCGCTTGGAAAGCCTCCGATTACACGGACTCGGCGGCGCTCGGCGAACCCGTGCGCAAAATCACCTTCACCACAAGTGACGGCGCGTCACACGTCCTGGAGATTGGCGGACCGTCGAGATCGATTGATGGCAGCTACGCCCGCCTGGACGGAGGCCCCGTCGTCGCCATGACCAAAGGCGATGTGGGCAAGATCCTGGTCGAACCCAGGAACCTCTACCGGCGTGCACTGCTCGAGAAGACCGCCGATGACATCCAGTCTGTGACCATTACCCCGGCCGGCGGCGAGCCTCTCGTCCTCACCCGCAACGAAAGCGGCGCGTGGATGCTCGGCGATGCCGAAGCGGATCCGGAAACCGCAGGGGACCTCGCCGAGACCATCGCGGACATTCAGGCCGAAGACATCCTCTTCGGGAAAACATCCGCCGACTTTGTGCCCCGGATCACCGTCGACGTCACCGTCAAGACGGGAGAGGCGTACCGGCTCGTCCTGGGAGCCGAAACCGACGCCGGAACCGAATTTCTGATGGATGGCAAGGCAACGGTCTTCGTGATGGCCAAAGAAGATGCCGCCGCCCTGACGCCATCGGCGGATGCC
>DAOSJS010000169.1:0-8556 GCA_035367355.1 Candidatus Hydrogenedentota bacterium | reverse complement strand
AGCTGAAACGCCATTCGCGCGGCAGGTTCAGGACACCCTCTTCGTCTGTCCCGGTGCTGCGGATGGAGTAGATGGCGCGCGGTATGCAATCGTGGACACGGAGTCCGAGCCCTGGAGCGCCGCGTTCCACGTGGCGCCGTACGATGCCGCCCTTGTGGCGCGCGCGGCAGGCGACGCAGGGCTGTAAGCAAGCTTCGCGGGGCGGGCCCGGGCGTCCAGGCCGAAGCGCCATGGGCAGCGTCGGCCGCGCGTGTCCTACTTCACCGCCTTTACCTTGATGTTGCGGAACCAGATGGGCGCACCGGCATGTTTGCCCTGCAGTCCGATGCGGCCTTTGGTGGGCAGCTCGGCCTTGGGGCGGCTCAGCCACGACGGAATCTCCGAACCGTCGGGATTGGTCTTTGCCGACGTCCACTGGGTCATGTCCATCGACGTGACATGTTCTCCGTTGAGCACCACATCAATGCGCGGACCCACGCAGGTCACGGTCATTCGGTTCCATTCGCCCGGCTTCTTCACCGTGCTTTTTGCGGGCGCGACGTGGCCGAATATCGCGCCGCACTGCCAGGTCCCGGGCGAATCGGCCCATTTCTCGGCAAAATCGTCGGCAATCTGGATCTCGACGGAATTGGGGATCCAGTCTTTCGGATTGCTGCAGTAGACAATGACTCCGCTGTTGGAGCCTTCGGCTGTCTTGAACTCCAGATCGACGATGAAATTGGCGTAGTCTTTTTTCGACCAGATCGCCTGGTCTTCGGTCGCGGTCAGTTCGCCGTTTTCGAAAGACCATACGCCTTCCGGCTTGTCCGCATTGGAGAGATCGGGTTTGAACAGATTCTTCCAGGTACTCGTGTCGGGGTGGGCCGGTTTTGCCTCTTCCGCCGGCACGGCGTCCTGGGCGAACGCCATCCCGCCCAGGCACAGAATCAATGCGGTAATCGCCAGGTGCTTCATCATGTCTCCATTCTCCCGGACAGTCAGCCCCGCTCCGGTGCGCCGTACCCCGGCACCACCGGATACAGGGCGTTTATGCGCGCCATGTTGACGGCGTCCAAGCCGCCGGATGCCTGATTGTAAAACCGGGTCCCTCCACTATCAAGCGCTCTGTTCGCGCCCGCATTCTCCGTCGGATTGAGGCAGGGGCGCCGCTGGGGCATCTTTCGCCTGCGGAGCTTCTGTGGTGAGAAAAGGTGTGACACCGCGCTGATGGAACCGGTGCGGGCTTTTGTTAATGCCCCGGACCATGTCGGTAATGATCAAGGCGCCGGCATCGACCTCCTGAATAATTGCAAGCATCCGTTTGATGTCCCGGCGCCGGCACACCATGAACAATTGCGCGACAGGGCCGGACATCCCCATGCCTGC
The DNA here is from genome assembly GCA_035367355.1 of Candidatus Hydrogenedentota bacterium. GTDB lineage: Bacteria > Hydrogenedentota > Hydrogenedentia > Hydrogenedentales > SLHB01 > UBA2224. Next base: position 7,191 of record DAOSJS010000169.1, on the reverse strand, counting down.
GAAGACGGTCACGGGCTGCCCTGCCGCCCGCAGCGCCTCGGCCAGCGCGTTGCCGCCCTGGGTGGAGATGACATTGAGCGCGATGTTCCCCAGCGCGAGCTTTCCTTCAACCAGGATCCCCACCACGTTGCCGCACGCAAAACCAAGCGCATAAAACAAAATCAGCGCCGGCGACTGCCGAATCTGACTCACGACCGTGCTGACCACGAGGACCCAGATGATCACTTCCACAAAACCCAGCAAAAACGCGAGCAGCATCCGGCCCTGAATGGCCATCATGGTCCGGAGAATGCCCATGGCCACATCGATGATGCGCGCAACAAAGACGAGTATGCCCGTCAGCAGAATTCCCGCGTCCATCTCCATCTCTCCTGGCGAGCCGCCCCGGCGCGGCGCGGCGGACGAGGCCGCCCGCCTCCGCTGGCGGGAAGAAGCATCCGGGAATCGGGCGGCGGCCGGCTACAGGGTCCAGTGCTGTGCGGATTCCGGTTGGTAGATCAGCCCGATGACCTCGAGGCGCCGAAGACCTTTCGGGGTCTCCCATTCGACCACGTCGCCGATACGCGACCCAAACAGCGCCAGGCCGAGAGACGACAGGACCGAGACCCGCCCTTCCAGCGGTTTGCTGTCGGAAGGAAACACCAGGTTGTACACGCCTTCCTGCTTGGATTCCTTGTCGCGAACGCGCGCAATGGAGTTCATGGTGATGACATCGTCGGGGATCTCCGCCGGCTCCATGGCGGCCGCTTCGGTGAGCTTTCGTTGCAGTTCGTCACCGCGGGTCCATTCCCGTTTACCGCTCTGGGCTTTCATCGTATCAATTACTTCCTGCAGACGAGCCTGGTCGAATTTGCTGATGACCGATTGTTTTTTGCTCATCGCGTACACTCCTTTCGCTGCGAGGTCTCGACCGGCCGACGGCCGTTATCATACCGCTGCAACTGACCCCTCACATTCGCCGGCGCCGCGTCCATCTGCCCCGTGAGCGCCCTTCGGGGGGATATCGTGGAATAGTCAGGAACGGTCTCGACGCCTGTCGCGCATTTATTCACGGCTTACAGGTGATAATCCCCGGAAGCCTCCGGCTGATACAGAATCTGGGCGATCTCATACATCGGGGCATCCGGCCCCGGGCCTACGGTGAACACGTCGCTCAAGCGCCGGCCCAGAAGCGCCATCCCGAACGGATTCAGAATGGACACGTTTTCGGGGGCCAGGTCGGCGTTTCGCGGAAACACCAGCGTATGGACCCGGTCCGCGCCGGTGTTGGGGTTCTTCACCCGCACCTTTGAATTCATGGTCACCACATCCGGCGGCACTTCGCGCGGGTTCGCGATGCGCGCCTGTTTCAACTCTTCGTCGAGCATGTCCGCATATTTCTGGTTTTCATGCGTCCCAAACGCGCGCACCACTTCCAACAGCTCCCTCAGACGCTCGAGATCATAGCGGCTGATGTAGATGGCGCGCGATTCCGCCATCGCGCCGTCCTCCGGGCTTTCCGGAGGAATGATCCCCCGGAGCAGGACGGTACGCATATGCCGGGCCACTTTGGCCAGGTTATCCGACTGCAACGGCTCCGACCAATAGCTGGTGAACGCCGTCAACATGCCCTCCAGACAGACCGACATCTGGATCCCCGGCGTGCCCTTCTGCCCCAGTTTCGCGAAGCATCGGGCGAAGATCCGCTCAACGAGGTCGATGTACTTCTCGTGAAGATGATTGACCTCGGGGCCCAGGCGTTCAGGCTCCGGCTGCACGCCCAGGTAGGCCGGGAAGCAGAACGGCTGAAAAAACAGCCGGTCGTTCGCATAGTTGCACAAACGCAGCCGAATGAGATCGAGCACCGCCTCTTCCGGATCGCTCGCCCGCAGCAACGGTTCCAGTCGCCGCATGACGAACTCGCCGATACGCTGGGCCACCCGGCCATACAGATCTTCCTTGCCTTCAATGAGGTTATAGAGGGTCCCCACGGAGATGCCCGCCTCACGCGCCAGCATTTCCATGGTCGTCTGCTGGTAACCTTTGCGTCCGAACACCAGCTCAGCCGCATCAAGAATGGCGCTGTCTACAGGCTGACGCCGTTTCCTGGCTCCCAGGATAGAACGGTTACCGGTCATCGCTGCCGTCCTTCTCCGCCGGATGAATTGCCATTCTAATCTGAATACCAGTTCATTCTACTGCCGGCATCCCTATCAGTCAACCCCGCTCAAGCCGGATCGCCGCATAAGCACGTCATGACAGGCCAGATCGCCGGGAAGCGCGTTGCGTTCAGGAAAGCGTTCGCAGTACCGTGGGCGCAGCAGGTACCTGCGCGGCGCTTGACATACCTTCTCGCAGGTATGTATAATGGCTGCGATGCTGAATGAGGCCGCGTTGGATTAGATGTGGTGGGTTTTCGTGGACGTGTATGCGGGAGATACGGGAAATGCAGGAGGAGAGCGGTGTTGCGGAGGGTTTTTTCGGGGCGCAGTCCGCGCACCGGAACAGAAACGCATGTCGCTCCTGCCCCGCGCCAGGTGGAGCCGGTTTGGGCTTTCTTTCTGGAATCTTCCGCGCTTCATCCGCGTTGCGTTCTGCGGCCTGTTATGTTGATAGCACTTATCTTGCCCCTAGACCCCCGTCCCCGCCGGGCGTGTCCCCCTCATGCAGGCCCGGCGGGGACCGCCCCCTTTCCCAGGGCGGGCGCGTGGAGTGCCGCGGGGCTGCACTACCAGAAGGAATCCAGAAATGGAGAATTCCAGAGACGTGAGTCTGGTTCAGATAGGTCCGGTGGTTGTAGCGACATTTGAAACGGCTTCTCTTAAGAATGGGGTCTGGCAGGAGGCCTTCCAGCAGATGCAGGGGCTTTTGAAGGACTCCAGGCCAACCCATCTCCTGTTGGATTGGTTCCGGGTGGACGATCTGGCGGCAGACACGCTGACCGACCTGGCGAAGCTTGTGAACGCCGCTGATGCGGTTGGCGGCTCGCTACGCTTATGCGGCCTGCCGGAAAAGCTACGCGGCCAGTTCGAGGCGGCCCGGCTCGACGGCCTGGTTCTGGGCGAGGATGTTCCGGATGCACTTCCCCGCTACGTATGTTTGCTCCACGGCCCGGCGGAAACCGGGGTGGACGGCAGCGTCAGCAGAATTCTCCAAAACAGCATTTGACTTACATTCCTGGAGGTATGTATACTGACGCGTCTCTCCGCGAACACGCCGTGACTTTCCTTCATGCAGTGAGTTCTTATGGCACGAAAAACAAAAGAAGAGTCGGAAGAAACGCGCAAGGCCATTCTGCTGGCTGCCCTGGACGTCTTGAGCGAAAAGGGCTATTCGCGGACGACGTTTGTGGACATCGCGCGGCGCATTGGCATGAGCAAAGGCGCGGTGTACTGGCATTTCAAGAACAAGCAAGCGCTGCTTGCGGCGTTGATGGAGGAAATGCGCGGCCGTGAGGAGGCGTTGCTCGCCGGGGAAGCTGGAGAGCTCACGTCGCTGGACGGTCTGAAGGCGTATCTGGTAGCGCGGATGCGCATTGCGACCCGCGACGATCTGTGCCGCAAATTCGCTTTTTTCATGCTGCTTCAGATGGAATGGTCCGTGGATGTGATTGAGGCCGTGCGGCGCGAACTGATGAATCTCCGCAAGGAGCCTTTTGACGAGTTCACGTCCATTTTGAACGAGGCCCGCTGCCGGGGCGAGCTTCGCCCGGATATCGACATCGCCACGGCAAAAGACATGCTGAAGGGCATGTGGATCGGCCCCTTGACGGTTTACTTTCAGGGTCTTTCCGCGACGGACCCGGTCCAGACGGCGGAAATTGCCCTGGGCATATTGATTGACAGCCTCAGAGTACAGCACAGCTAAGGAGACTCCCCTTGACGAATGACAGCCATGAACCGGGGGGTGCGGCGTCGCCGCGCCGTCCCAATCGCCTTCTGGGAGCGGCCCAGGCGGTAATGGTGCTCGTCCTGCTTGCGACGGGCTGGTTTTTTCGAGGCCTGATGCCGTCCGGTCCGGCGGGCGGACCTGCCGGGCCGCCCGCGGGGCCCATGGGCGGACCTCAGGGGCCGCCGGCGGTGGTGGTTACGTCTGTCACAGAAGGCCCGGCCGAGGCGCCCCAGGAGTTCATCGGGCGCGTGGAATCGATAGAATCTGTGGATGTCATGCCTCAGGTCTCAGGTTATCTGCAGACGGTTCATTTTGAGGAGGGTAGCCGGATTGCCGCCGGCGATTTGCTGTTCACGATAGAAAAGGCGCCTTTCGAGGCACGGGTGGCGCTTGCGGAGGCGGCTGTGCATCAGGCGGAAGCCAACGTGCCGGCGGCACAGGCCGATCTTGAAGCCGCCAAAGCCAATCTGGTGCGCGCAGAGAAGTATTATGAGCGGCTGAAAAATGCCGACCAGCGCAGCGTGGTACAAGCCGACCTGGACAAGGCGACCGCAGATTTTCAACAGGCCCAGGCGCATGTGAAACAAGCCACGGCTGCGATACAGCAGGCGAAGGCGGCGCTCGAACAGGGGCAGGCCAGCCTCAGTCTGGCCCGCATCGATTTGGGCTACACGGAAATTCGCGCACCCATCTCGGGCCCCATCGGCAAAGCGCTGGTGACCGAAGGCAACTACGTGACGCCCGCCCGCGGCCCGCTGGCGCGGCTCGTGCAACTCGATCCGGTGCGCGTGGTGTACTCGGTGCCTGACCGGCATTTTGTGGCGCTGTTGCAGGCCGTGCACGAGCGCGGGCCGTCGGCGGTGGTGCTGCAGCTTCGCCTTCCGGATGGCACCGTGTATGACGGCGAGGGTGACTGGAGTTTCGCGGACAACGAAATGGATCCCAGCACGGGCACCATTGCGCTGCGCGCGCGCTTTGCCAATCCGGCCGGCCTGCTGGTGCCGATGACCAACGTGACGGTTCTGGCCCGGTCTGCAGAAACGCGCACCGCGCCGAAGGTGCCGTCGCAGGCGGTGATGGCAGACCAGCAGGGCGAATATGTATATGTCGTGACCGCCGAGAACCTTGCCGAACAACGGCGCGTCGTGCTGGGTGCGGAAGTGGAAGGCCATCGCATTGTGGAAGAAGGCCTTACCCCTGGTGAACAGGTTGTTGTGTCGGGCCTTCAGAAGGTACAGCCCGGCCAGCCTGTCCAACCCGCCATGCAGTCCGGTGGCGCCGAAGGAAACTGAGCTTATGCTGGCCCGCATTTTCATTGAACGTCCGCGCCTTGCCATGGTGATCAGCATCGTGCTGACTCTGTCCGGTGCGGTGGCGCTGTTTGTTCTGCCCGTAGAACAGTACCCCCAGGTGACGCCGCCGGAGGTGTACGTCGCCACACGGTACCCGGGAGCCAGCGCGGAAGTACTGGCTGCGACGGTGGCCGCGCCGCTCGAAGAAGAGATGAACGGCGTGGACCACATGATTTACATGCAGTCCGATTGCGACAACCAGGGCAATTACAGCCTGACCGTAACGTTCGAGGTGGGTACCGACCTCGACATGTGCCTGGTCAAAGTACAGAACCGGGTAGCGCAGGCGCAGCCCAAGCTGCCCATGGAAGTGACGCAACAAGGCCTTTCCGTCAGTTCGCGTTCGTCGGGCATGCTGGGCATCGTGATGTTCTACTCGCCAAAAGGCACGCATGACCGGTTTTTCATGAGCGACTACGTGTACACGTACGTCAAGGACGAACTGATGCGCATTCCGGGTGTGGGCGGCACCACGGTGTTCGGCGCCAAGTTCGCCATGCGGGTGTGGCTCGACGTCGATCGCCTGAATGCGCTGGGGATCAGCACGGACGACGTGGTTGCGTCGATTCGGACCCAGAACGTGCAGGCCTCGGTCGGCATGGTGGGCGCCGCGCCTGGAAACGACCACCAACAGCTGGTGTACGCGCTTCAGACCATGGGCCGCCTGAACGATCCGAAAGAGTTCGAAAACATCATTGTCCGTACCAATGATCAGGGCGGCCTGGTGCGCCTGAAAGATATCGGGCGGGTAGAGAAAGGCGCAGACCAGTATTCCGCCGAAGGGTTTTGCGAAGAAGGTGACAGCACCGGGCTTCTGGTGAGTCAAACGCCGGGCACCAACGCCATTGAGACCATGGACGCGGTCTACAAGCGGCTTGAAGAGTTGAAACAGAATTTCCCGGAAGACCTCGATTACCGTATTCCCTTTGACGCCACCACGTTCGTGCGGATCAGCATCCGAGAGATCCTGACCACGCTGCTGGTGACCTTCGGGCTGGTGGTGTTTGTGTGCTACATCTTCCTGGAAGACTGGCGGGCCACGCTCATTCCCACCTTGTCGATCCCGGTGTCTCTGCTGAGCACCTTCCTGGTCCTGCTGATGATGGGCTACACGATCAACCTGCTGACTCTATTCGCGCTGGTGCTGGCCATCGGCATCGTGGTAGACAACGCCATCATCGTGGTCGAACGCGTGATTTACCTGATGGAAGAGGAGCGCCTGGATCATCGCGCCGCGACCATCCGGGCGATGGCACAGGTGTCGGGGGCGATCATTGCGTCGACCCTGGTGCTGCTGGCGATTTTTGTGCCGGTGGCGTTTCTGGGCGGGATTACGGGGCAGATCTACCGGCAGTTTGCGGTGGCGATCTCGAGCGCCATTGTCTTTTCGGGCGTAGTGGCGCTGACACTGAGTCCCGCGCTGTGCTCGCTCATCCTGCGCATTCCCAAAGAGCGCCGGCACGGCCCCTTGCGCTGGTTCAACACCTGGGTCCGCAGCAGCCGCACGCTGTACGTAGCGATTTCCGAATGGCTTGCCCGCCGCGCAGCGGTGACTGTTGTGTGCCTGCTGGTGGTCGTGGCCATGGCGGTCTTGCTGCTGAGCTTGACCCCGGGCGCCTTCCTGCCGGATGAAGACCAGGGGGTCATCTTCGCCACCCTGCAGCTGCCGGAAGGGGCGACCTTGAGCCGCACCAAGGCGCTGGTCAAAGAGCTGATGCCTGTCGTGCTCGAAACGGAGGGCGTACGCCAGCTCTTTGGCGTGGCCGGGTTCGGCATCATTGGCGGGCGCGGAGAAAACATGGGCTTCATTGTCATCCAGCTCGAAACCTGGGACAAGCGCACAACGGAAGACACGCGGCTCGGAGCGGTCATGAACAAGTTGCGGATGCATTCGGCGGGCATCCCCGGCGCGCAGATCAACTTCTTCACTCCGCCGGCCATCATGGGTTTGGGCACGTCCGGCGGGATC
>DAOSJS010000168.1:0-8617 GCA_035367355.1 Candidatus Hydrogenedentota bacterium | reverse complement strand
CGCCCCGAAGCGGCATACCCCATAGCCCACAATGCCGACCCGGATTTTGCGGTCCGAAACAGGCGTCCACACGGCGCCTTCCTGCGTGGTCGCAGCCGTTTCATCGAATCCCTGGATGGGCTTCTCTCCGGCAGCTGCAAGCCGGCCCAGTCCGGTAAAACCGGCATAGGCCGCGGTGGTCTGCATGAACGTCCTGCGTGACTGTGGTTTCATGGTTTCACATCCTTCCGTAATGCTCTCTCTGCGGTATGCGCCCCGGAATCCCACGAGTTTTAGATTACACGGATTATAGGCCAGAGCGGAGCGCCATGCACGTTGCGTAAGAATGCAGAATTTTCTTCAGAGGCCGCCTTACACACTTTCAGCAGCGTGGGGTACGCCATTTTTGCCGCAGCCAACTGCAGGTCACGGTATTACAAGGCGGATCATGGGAGGGGAAAAGCAGAGACAGAACTGAATTAATACTGCGCCAGAGTGCCGTCTTTCTTTGCAATATTTACCGCCATATCGAACAATCTCAGACTGACCGGCAGCAACACCAGGACCATCCCGCCGAGAATCAGGACCTGCGAGGAGACATCACCCAGGCCATGCCCGCGCAACATCGTAAGGCGCAGGGCATCCAGCGCATACGTCGCGGGGATGATCTTTGCGATCGCCTGCAGCCATCCCGGCATCACTTCAATCGGAAAATACGCGCCGCCCAGGATCATGCTCGCCGAGGTCAAGATCCATCCCACCGGATCGCCTTTCTTAAGCACAACGATCCCGGCGGCGGACATGACGCCCAGGCTGACAAAGGTAAGCAGGGCCAGCACGAAAATGGTGAGGGCTGCAGGGATATTCGCCTGGGTGAAATCCACTTGAAAGAAGAGCACGCCCGCAATAAGAACGATCGCCAGCTGCACCATCGACTCCAGGAGGGCATAGAGCGACGAAAAGAGTACGCAGGCCTGGGGGGAGGTCTGGGTGCTCAGCATGGCCTCCAGGCATCCCGTTGCCTGTGCACGTTGAATCGAGCCGGAAAAGACCCCGAGCGCCACTTGAAAATAGCGGGAAAAGGCCAGGCCTATCAGCACAAATGAAAAGTAGTTGCCCCCGTATTTCGCCAGACTGGCCTGCGAGGAGTCGACGATTCTGCTCAGGAAATAAAACAGCACGATCCACAGGAGCGAAGAAGCCACATGCAAAAAGTAGTTGAGCTTATAACTCGACTCGCTCTGAAAGTCGCGTTTAATAAATGCCCATGCTTTTCGGAGTGTGCCCGGCATGGCCTACGCCACCTGCTCGCGGTAATAGGCCAGGAGCGATCCATCGCGCCCCTGGATTTCCGCCACGTCGTCAATCGTCACCACGTGCCCCTTCTGAATGACACACATGCGGCGGCAGAGGGTGGCCACTTCATCCAGCCGGTGCGTGGCAATCAACAGGGTCTTTTTTCCGTCCCGGTGAATGCGGTCGGAGATGAGCTGCGCGAGGTCTTCGGCGGCCACGGGGTCGAGCGTGCGCGTGGGTTCATCAAGAATGAGCACATCCGGATCGGTCATAAGCCCGCGGGCAATGGCCAGCCGCTGGCGCATGCCCGACGAATAACTGGCTACGTTCTGATGGGCACTCTCCTGCAAGCCCACGAGTTCTATCAATTCGTCAATTCGCTGCTGCAAGTCCCTGCCCGACAGGTTATCCAGCACGCCAAAGAACTCCAGGTTCTGCACCCCGGTCAGGCGCCAGTAAAAACTCCGCTCCTCGTTCATGACGAATCCCACCGAACGCCGGGCGGCCGTATTGTCAACGGCCGTATCCAGTCCGTGTACCCGGACCGTGCCCTCTGTCGGAAGGAGCAAACCGCCGACGAGTTTGAGCAGGGTTGTCTTTCCCGCCCCATTGGGGCCAAGAAACGCAATGCGGTCGCCGCTGTCCATGGTAAGGCTCACATTATCCAGCGCCGTAACCCGTCTGGCCCGGCGGAACGGGTGCAGCAGCAGCTCCCGGTAGCGTTTCGGGATGGGATAGCGTACCGTGACATTTTCCAGACTAATCATGGCACATTCGACCCGTTTCACATCCGAGCAGCATGCGTCGCGATACCCCCGGTCACCGCATCCGGCCGAACAGGCGCAGCCCATTTCGGCTGAAAAGCCGCACCGGCCGTACGGCATAGTGCAGAAATGAAAGCCCCTGAGGCAAGCCCGGCAACAAAAACTTGTCCCCATACTCCGGGGTCAGGACAGACCGAGCATAGCGCAGGCGTTCGCCCAGCGGAGTCCAGGCGGGCTGTCCGTCGATGTTGAGGCCATGGAGGGCTCGCGTATAACCGCGCCATTCCTCAAGCCCCGGCAGGCCGAATCCGTCACGGAAGAGCCGCCCAATGGCCAGGCCCACGCTCGCGCGCAGGCGTGCATCACGTTGGAACCCGGCGGCCACGATCTCCGGCACAGGCGCGCCGAGCAGCGTCTGTGCCAGGCAGGCGCCCACCAGCAGGACATGACTTTCCCTCCGGTCGTTCATTTCGCGCCAGATGAGACCCCAGTCAAGTCCGGCGGGAAGGTTCATGAGCCGGGCCGCATCCGCCAGAAATTTGAGCTGGGCCCACCGATGCTTCACACCGGCATGCAGAAAGATGACCAGTGCGTGCAGTTCTGCCGGCAGGGTCAGCATGGGCATCCCAAACCGCGTCTCCGTGCGGGCATGTTCCCAGACAAACTCCGACGGAGAGGCCTTTCCTACCGCCGGGGGCATCAGACGCCAGTGCAATTCGATTTCAAGCCCGTGACGCGGGCTGTGAAACACTTCCTCGTCGTTCTGTTTTCTGACGCGCTGCTCTTCCTCCGGAGTCAGGTCCGCGGTCTGAGTATAGCCGTCGTCAAGGAGGATCCGCTTCGCCCGCGCAACATCCTCCTCCTTCACCAGCAGATCCAGGTCCCACATCTGGCGTTGCGCAAGGTCTTCGTATAACACGCTCGCGAGCAGCGGCCCTTTGTATGGCACCACCGGAATAGAGGCGTCGCTCAGCAGCTTCACCAGATGAAGCAGCTCCTGAACAAACAGCATGTTGCACTGCACAACGCGGGCATAGCTTTGTTTCAGCGCTGCCGTGGCGTTTTCCGGCACCGCGTCCAGCCCGGCCCTGCTCAGGTGCCAATAGAGCATGGATTCTATGCAATGATGCGCTGCGGCCTCACGAAGCCAATCCCAGTCCAAATCTTGTGTCAGGAGGGCGCGCAGGCGGTCAATGCGCTCCGCCGCAGGCCTTACGGATGCTGCGCACAGCAGCACCTCGGCTTCCCGCGATACCGGCAGGCCCAGCAGCCGCTCTTCCTTCAATTCAGCGAGACTCACCCAGCGGGCCCTCCCCATCCTGTGCTGCGGTGACTACCTTTGAGAGAAACGATCGGTAGGCTTCCCGCTTCAGCCCTGCAAGGTGGGCATATTCCCCCGGGAGCTTCCCGAACACCCGCTCGATCATGATCCGCGGATCTGCATGGAGATAGCCCACGAACCGAGCCACGAACTCCGGAAACATCGTGGTCTCCCATTCCGGGCAGGTCTTCAAGGCCGCTACCAGAAGGCGCTGCCCGGCTTCTATCTCCTCGCGGGCATAGGCGCGCAATGCACACACCAAATCAAAATAGGCTTCAATCTCTGCCTGCTCCGCACGCATTTCAGGCGGCAGATCGTCACGGGCAAACCATCTCTGGAGCAGCCAGCCAATAACTTCCCGATACCGGGGACCGCCAAGACTCCCCATGGTGTTGGACGCATGCTGTCTATACGAGCAGACAACGTCTTGAAGCCATTTCATCTCACAGCCTGTCAGGCTGAGCCGCACAAAAAAATCCGTGTCTTCACATGCTTCCAAACCATCGTGAAATGGAACATCCAAATTCAAGACAGCCGACCGCCGAACCAAGACAGCGGAAAGGTGGAGCGCGCCAATTTCCAGGATACAACTGCGCCAGCCAAGCACAGGCACATGCTTCCAGGGGTGGGCAGTCTGAATAATTTGTTCATCGTGAGCCACATAATTGAAGCCCGAGGCCACCAGACCTGTGTCGGGGTTTTCTCGCAGAAAATTCACCTGCTTTTCCAGCTTTTCGGGCAAAAAAAGGTCGTCGTCGTCAAGAAAAACAATGAATTGGCCGGATGATTCTGCAAATCCGCGGTTTCGGGCGGTGCTGCGCCCCACATTGGCCTGATGCATCGGTTTTACGCGCGGATCGTTGAAATTTTCCAAAACTCGGGCGGTTTCGTCGGAACTGCCATCGTTGACGACCACAACCTCCAAGTCGTCAAATGTTTGACTCAAAACGCTGTTTACCGCCTCAACCACGAAGCCGGATCGATTATAGGTGGGGATGATCACGCTGACTTCGGGCATCTGTTCATCCTTCGTGTCTCGCCGTTGTGAACGGCGCCGCCTGTTGCTGCAGAAAGGCCTGGTAGACTTCTTTCTTTCGAGCGCGTAACGGCGCCAGAGAGGCGGGGAGGTTTTCCAAGGCATACTCAACGTACCGCCTGGGATCGCTCCAGCGAAACCCCGCGAACCGGGCAAGGGTCACAGGCAGTTCGGCTTCCACGTAGACCGCGTCCAGTTTCAACGCGGCCTCCAGTTGTTCCCGACCGTGAACTGGATCCCGAACGGCAAACGCCCGGGATCCACAGATCAGGTAGAGATGGGCGTAGATCCGATCGCGATTGTTCACGACATCCTTCGGCAGATCCGGCAGACGGAATGCTTTGTCAATAACTCGGCGGTAGCCTTCGCTGGCCCTGGGCCCGCCGCCTGTGCAATCATCGTCGCGCAGTCGGTAGGTGCTTACCCGGCTCGGCAACAGCGTTGCCTGCCCCGCGCAATACAGCAGCCTCAGGAAAAAGTCTCCGTCCTCCGCCAAATCCATTTCCGGGTCAAACCACGCGTCCATTTGGTCCAGCAGGCCCCGCCGGAAGAGCACCGTACTGGTGATCATCCGCGTGCCATACATGGCGTCGGAAAAGGTGAGGATGCGTCCGTCGGTCCAGGGGGCATACTCCCCCAGCTCACGGCCCCCTTCGTCCACGTATTGAGCACCCGCAGACACAATGCTCTCGCCGGGGTTCGTCTCGAGAAACTGCACCTGTTCGGCGAGTTTATTGGGCAGATAGGTGTCATCGTCGTCAAGAAATGCGATGTACTTCCCAGTGGCAAGCGCCAGTCCCCGGTTGCGAGCGGCACTCCGCCCGGCATGCGCTTGGCGGATCACGCGGATGCGCGGATCGGCATGGGTCTCGATCTCCGCGTCGACAGGTGCTTCGCTGCCGTCGTCCACCACGAGCAATTCAAAATCGCTGAACGTCTGGTCGAGCACGCTCTGGATGGCTTCACATAGGAGGTGGGGACGGTTGCGAGTCGGGATGATGACGCTTACGGCCGGCATGCCTTCATACCGCCCCACTGTACTCATACCGTGCCGGATCGGCCGCCACATCGTCTTCGATCATTTCAGCGAGGCGAGGGAGATCAGCCAGATCGGTCGTCCGGGTGAGCACAGACACCGAGGCCTGCTTAGCCAGCCCACCGCATTGGAGAAAGCAGGCCCCCATGCGCGGGCCCTGGAGGAATGCCAGGCCAAATTTCGACAGATCCCAATACGGGATGAGGTCAAGCTGTGCCTGTTTGGGGACCTGGCGCGTCATCTCAAGTTCGGGCCCTTCATTCAGGATGTACACGTTGGTCAGCGGGGCCGGCTCCTCTCGAAAACGGCGCGCCACGGCGCAGGACCGCTTGTCCGTGTCTTCTTTAATCCGGGGCAGCGTCTCCGACTCAACCCCCAGGGCTCCGGCGGAATCCGGCCACAGCTTGAAACGGGGAAATCCGGGGAGCGCCAGCGGGCCATCCTCCGTCATGCGGATCGCCAGCACATCATCCGACAGCAACGTGTGGCCGCGGCGGTGCAGGGCCGCCGCGATGGTGGTTTTTCCCGCGTGCGGGTGGCCCAGGAAGGCCGCCGCTTTCCCGTCGATGCACACCACACTCCCGTGAAACACCCATAACCCGCGCTGGAACAGGGCGATGTTCAATCCTGCGCCCAAAATATACAGGCGCAGCGTTGTGGGCGCCATCTCGGGCGCGGGCTCCAGGTGAATCTCCCGCCCGCCGCGGTATAGGAAGCGGCCCTCTGGGCGTGAATAAAACGCAAGCGCGCCATCGGCATCGTAATCGTAATAGCAGAAAGCCCGGCCGTCCTCGTTGGGCAGCGCCGGGACTGAACACAGGCGGAGATGAAGATCAGGTTCTTTCCTGTCGCTGGTTAGACGCGTTCGGAGCTCCGGCAGTTCCACCTCAGAATCCAGCGCCACACCATATGCGGTATAGTGATTGAGACTTCGCTTGCCGTCAGTTTCAATCATCACAACTGCTCACTCTTCAATCCACATACTCTACCCAACAACAAAAGATACGTGCGGCACCGCAGCTCAATTCCCATCGCCAGGCGGGTACTTGCATTGCAAGAACCGCCGCAGATTACGGAATTACCGAGAAATTGGCGGTGCCAGCGTCATATCACGCACACTACCCCGCACAATCAGCATTGGCTTGTGGTAGAGCTTCTTCATTCGATCACCTCCCTTCGTTATCAACGTCACGGTTTCATCGTCCAGTCTGCGGCGCCGCACGCCTTATGCACTACTGCCGCCGCTGCAGCAGCAGCGGCAATGGCACAAACCGGGTAGCGTCATCGGGATTGCCCAGCACCACGCGGCCCTCATGTTCAAGCCAGGCGTGGCCCTCAAACTTGCCGCCTTCATCGTGAGCCACCCCGATGCGCAATTCCACACTCAATCCTTTTTCAGCCAATATCTCCCGGGCCGCCAGCGTCCGCACCAGACACGTGGCGCCGGGAAGGTACCTGCCCGCCCGTGTAATGGCCCAGACTGTATTCTGCAGGGCGCCGGAATTATCCGTCTTCTGTTCACCCAATCCGCCTGGCGACAACAGATGGTCCCGCCAGCGGCTGAACGGCGTGAACCACAGCCTGAGGCGCCACTTCAGCAGCGTGCCCCACACCCGGAAGAACAGCCTTCGCCGCGTCGGCGGAAGCGCTAAAAATTTACGGAGCCGTCGCATCGCCGGTCCTGATCAATCCGTGGCTGGCCAGGTCTGCGAGAAGTTCCTGGAGATCCTGCTCGCATTCGGCCGCGTCCACCTCGTATTCCGCTACGATCGCCTCCTGCAGAGCAGATACCGAGCGAGGTTCCTGCAGCAGTTCCCAGATGCGCGCGCCTACGCCATCCAGCTCGTAGTACACTCCATTCGCCAGATTAAGGATAACCTGCCCACCCTCCATTTCACAGGACACCTGCTCATCTGCCGCAGAAACGATGCACTCTCCCGAAAACGATGCGTTGCTCACTAATTCCACTCCCTCGAACGCTCTTCGTGTGAAAAAGTCCACGCGCGATACAGACTCCCTCACGTAATTTATATGCGTTAACTCAGTTAATACGAAGCAATTATCGATCCAAATCCATCCTTCAGGGCAGGAAGGGCAATTTCACATATCTAAATGTTTATGATATATAGCTCTATGCCTTCTTCGACAACACCTGCCCGCCTGAAATGCCCCGGAAAAAGAGTGCACAACTTATCACTGTATGTCAGAGATGACAACAATTTACTCAGGATGACTCAATCCTGATCGGAGGAAAATTACGCCCAAATGGAGCCCGGTGGCTCCGAACCTGGGATTTCACTGAAATTTGGCCTCATCCCGGAAACCTGCACATTTTGACACACCCTGGGACTGCCGCTTCGGCAGTCCCAGGGTATTGGAACAGGGTCAGGATTCGCCGGGGATCAGGCCCGTGGGACGCGGCGGGCCGTCGTACGGAGCGGCGCCCAGCTGGCGCAAGGGGCCGGCTTCCACGGAGATCAGGGCCGGATCGGATACCGCAGGCGCTTCAATCAAGCCGTAATAGCGGCCCATCCAATAATCTTCCAGCCAGCCGATCGGCGGCGTGACGGCTCGCCCGCCGTCGCGGCCGTCTAACCGCAGCGCGCTGCGGCTGCCGCCCATGGCCTCGGTTTCGCGAGGCGACATGGCCCGTGTGCCCCCGGCGTACGGGACGTAACCAGGCTCAGGATGGAGGTCGCTCCGGTGCGAGTTCGTATAGCTGCGATTGACCGTGTCGAGCGACCATTCGCGCAGGTGCTGAGCGGCCCGCTCTTCCTCGCAATCGTTCCCGGTAAGGGCGCCGTAGATGAAGTTGAAAAACGCCACGTGCTGCATGCGCATCACTTCCCAGCTGCGCTCCAGGCTGCGAAGGTAGACGGAGCGCAGGGCGGGATCCTGGGCATAGGTGAGCAGCGGGTGATAACACCGGAACGCGAGTTCGTCGTCCCAGGTCACGATCTGGTCCGGCGGGAACGTGAGCTTCTGACGGACGGTGTATCGGTGGTAGCGCCATTGGAGCAGCTGGTCGAGGCCCTGAGAAAACTTGGAGTCACCGGTCAGGGCGTGCGCGGTGATCACGTAGGTCTGCGCTTCCATGCCGTTCAGTCCGCGCGCCTCATAACCATACGGTTTCAGCAAATAGTCGGGATCCCAGCGCCCCCAGCGGGTAGGTTTGCCGTCCATGT
>DAOSJS010000167.1:6392-8617 GCA_035367355.1 Candidatus Hydrogenedentota bacterium | reverse complement strand
GGTTTGTTCGTGGCGGATCCGGTAATCGCTGCGGGCCTGAAGCCGGTCAAACTTTGTGCTGTGATAAAAGGCGAACGAGTGCGGCGTCTCGCGCGTCTCCGCACATTCCAGCATCATCGCGTAGCGGGCATCATCTTCACGCCAGAGCCGGGCGCGCACCTCAACGCCCGGGCGAAACTCGTTCACGCTCCGCGCTTCCACGTCATCCAGCAAAATATACAGGAAGGCTTCATCCAGGTCGTCCACACGGCCCGCGTGCCAGCGGGGCGTGGTGTCCGAAGCCAGCGCAAGCGAGATCAACTGCCCCGGCGACAATTCGCGGGTGGACTGAATGCGCTGGCCAAGCGGCACGTAATCGAGGGCCAGCGCAACACGCACATCTCGAAGCAGGCTCCCCATCTCCGCATACTGCTTCCGCTCCCTCGGTTGGCCGAGGCTCGCCATGAAACGCTCCACACACGCATCAAAATACTGCCGTACCGTCACCACCCGCAGCGGATCCTGCGGCGCCTGCTTGCGAATCAATGCTCGCAGCGCCTTCTGCTCTTCCGGCGTGAGCTCTTTGTCGCGAATGATGCATTCCACGGTATTCCATTCGGCGGCACGCTGCAGATTGATGCGCCGGCACTGTCGAAAACGCTCCACCGAAAAGGCGATGAGGATCAGACCGACAAATAGGCCGCCTCCCCAGAGCAGCTGAGAGAGGGTGGCCTGCGGCAATTCCACCATGAAAGGGCCCTTCCTGAGAATAATGCTGAATATTTGCGCGCCTGATTATAGGGGTGCTCGGAACGGGATGCAATCATCTCAACGCCTCCTGTCAAAACTCTTTAAAAATGTCACATGTCTTAGCTCGTTAGAAATGTCACGTTGCCGTGGTTTCCGGGTTAGGCGCAGAGCGAGTTTTCCACATTTCCACAGCCCGTATTGTCGTGTCCACTGGGCCGACTGCCCGGCGCTCGAGCGACAGGCACGCATGTGCCCGGCGAATTAAGGGCCGCCCGGATGCTTGCAGAGGTGGCGGCAGGAATTGGATAATGGCGCGATGTGGCAGCCGGCTGGTGCACGCGGTGCCCCTGCCCCGGCAGCGCAGAAAACCAGGGAGAGCAGCCTGACATGGCCGAAACAACTGATTCCGCCCGGGCGATTACTGATCTCGTCGAGGCTACGCCGTTTGTGGATACGCACGAGCATCTCCCCGAAGAGTCGTGGCGCCTTGAAGCGCTGGCCAGTCCGGAGGGAAAGAAAGGCGCTGTCTGTGATTTCAGCATCCTGTTTTCCCACTATGCCGATTCCGATCTCGTCGTCGCCGGTTTGTCACTGAACGACCTGAATAGAATCTGCGAGACCACGCTCCCCCCGAAGGAGAAGTTCCGCCTGCTCGCACCGTATTACGCCGCGGCGCGCCATACCGGCTATCTGCGCAATGTGCGGGAGTCGGTGCGCCTTCTCTACGGCGAGGACGACCTGACCGAAGACAATTGCGAGCGCATCTCAGAACGGCTCGCGGCAGGCGTCAAACCCGGCTTCTACCGGCATATCCTTAAAGAAGTCGCCCGCGTGGAATACTGCCAGGTCAACAGTCTCAAGTCCTGCGTGTTCTGCGAAACGGAAATGCCGGAGCTGCTCGCCCAGGACATCAGCACAGTCCCCCTGTGCACTGGCCTCGATATTGTGAATGTGGAGCGGCTTGCGGACCGTGAGGCATACTCCCTTAAGGATTGGAAAGAGATCATCGACTGGTGTTTCGCGACGTTTGGACCACGCGCCATCGCCACCAAGAACCAGTGCGCGTACGGGCGGGCGCTCGATTTCGAGCAGGTGTCCGAAGAGGATGCGGCGCCCCTGTTCGAGCGGCTGCTGACCAAAGGCCCGCGGGACCTGTCGAGCGGGGAGCGGAAGGCCATCGAAGACCATCTTTTCCACTATTGCATCGACCTGGCCGCCGAGTACCGCCTGCCCGTCAAAATTCATACCGGCTACTACGCCGGCCACGGCAATATGCCCCTCAGCCGCGTCCGCGCCAACGCCAGTGACCTGTGTCCGGTAATGCAAGCGCACCGAAACGCCGATTTCGTGCTCTTTCATATCGACTACCCCTACCAGGACGAGGCCATCGCGCTGGCAAAACATTATCCGAATGCCTACATCGACATGTGCTGGGCATGGATCATCAATCCGCAGGCGTCGATCCGGTTTCTGAAGGAGTATCTGACGGCGGCCCC
>DAOSJS010000167.1:0-6382 GCA_035367355.1 Candidatus Hydrogenedentota bacterium | reverse complement strand
AACTGTTCACTTTCGGAGGCGACTACCTGCCGGTTGAGTTGGTGCCCGGGCATGCCGCGGTAGCGCGCCAGGGGCTGGCGCAGGCCATCACGGGACTGGTTCACGAGAAATGGCTGGATATCAACGAAGCACCGGAACTCGTCGATCGGATTATGCGAGGCAATGCCCACGCCCTGTACCGCT
Source organism: Candidatus Hydrogenedentota bacterium (assembly GCA_035367355.1). GTDB lineage: Bacteria > Hydrogenedentota > Hydrogenedentia > Hydrogenedentales > SLHB01 > UBA2224. The sequence goes on along the minus strand of DAOSJS010000167.1, from coordinate 6,199 downwards.
ATGAAGACACACTCAAGCATTGGTCGAAATTCCAACGGACCTCTTAGGAACGGGATCGCATGGCCCTTCCCATAGACCCTGCACAGCTCGGCGACATCCTGCCGCGCGTTGAGCGCCCTTCCCGTTATCTCGGCGCCGAACTGAACGCAGTTCACAAGGAGCCGGGCGCGGTAGAGCTGCGCCTCGCCCTGGCGTTTCCCGATCTCTACGACCTGGGGCTCGGCAACCTGGGGCTGCTGATACTCTATTCCATTCTGAACGAGCTTCCCTGGTGCTGGGCGGAGCGGGCGTACGCGCCTGCCGCCGACATGGAAGCCGCGCTCCGCGCTCGAGGTCTGCCCCTCTTCTCGCACGAATCCAGGACGCCCCTGGGCCTTCTCGATGGCATTGGCTTCACGCTTCAGTCGGAACTGACCTATACCAACATCCTCAACATGCTCGATCTGGCGCAGGTGCCGCTTCGCTCGACCCAGCGCGGCGAAGAGGCCCCGCTGGTGTTTGCGGGCGGCCCCTGCGTGTTCAATCCAGAACCCCTGGCGCCGTTCATCGATTTCTTCGTCATCGGCGACGGGGAGGAGGCCGTGGTCGAGGTGGCACAGGCGCTGCGCGAGACCCGGGGCCGGCCGCGCCAGAACCGGCTCGAGGCGCTCGCCCGGCTCGAGGGGATCTATGTGCCCGCGCTCTATCCGACCGAAACACTGGCGGACGGGCGCGTCCTCCCCGCACGAGGCGCCCCGCCGGTGCGCAGGCGGCTGATTCGCGACCTCAACACGGCGGCCTATCCAACGAGACTGATCGTGCCGTTCACGCAGCAGGTGCATGATCGGGCCGGGCTGGAAGTACTTCGGGGCTGTACGCATGGTTGCCGGTTCTGCCAGGCCGGCATGACCACCCGCCCGGTCCGCGAACGGGACCTTTCCACGCTTGATACGCTGCTCGAGGGCCTCATTCGAGAGACCGGGTATGAGGAGACATCCCTGCTCTCGCTGTCCACATGCGACTATTCCCGGGCGCGGGAGTTGGTGGATCAGGCCGCCGCGCGGGCATCAACCGCGGATATGAGCGTGTCCTTGCCGTCGCTGCGCCTCGACACGTTTGCCGTCGAACTGGCGGACAAGATCGCGGACATTCGCCGAAGCGGCCTCACTTTCGCCCCCGAAGCCGCCACACCTTGCCTGCGCGCCGTCATTAACAAGTGGATTCCCGACGAAAGCCTTTTCCATGCTGCCGAAGAAGTGTTCCGGCGCGGCTGGAAACGCCTCAAGCTCTATTTCATGATCGGATTGCCCACGGAGACCGATGACGACGTTCAGGCGATCATAGACCTCTGCACGCGCACCCTGAGCCGCGTTCGCGCGATCAGCCGCAACGCCCAGCTCAACACCAGCATCTCCACCTTTGTCCCCAAGCCATTCACGCCTTTCCAATGGGCGCGGCAGATCGATCTCGAGGAGGCCCGCCGCAAACAGGCCATGCTCCGCGACGGGTTCAGCCGCCACGGGGCGCTTCGCTTTGGGCGGCATCATCCGTTCGCGACCTTCATCGAGGGCCTCATCACACGCTCCGACCGCCGGGCCGCGGACCTGCTCGAAGCCGCCTGGCGGCACGGCGCCCGGTTTGATGGGTGGGATGAATGGCGCAACGAAGCCGCCTGGGAACTCGCGATCGCGGAAACCGGCGCCTCGGCGAAAGACGCGCTGCGCGCACGCGATCGCGATGAACGGCTCCCGTGGGATCATATCGATGCCCTGGTATCCAAAGCGTGGTTGTGGAACGACTGGCAGGATGCCCTTGACCTGCGGCACCTGGACGATTGCCGGGGCGGGGACTGCCACAATTGCGGCGTCAACGAAACCGAGCGCGAGCTCTGCCGCCGGATGTGGATGCGCGCCGCCGAGGTCCAGCTTGAACGCGCAGACACCGCGATGGCTTCCCCCGAACCGCATGCTGAGAGAGCCGAGCCTCCCGCGGTGCAGCGGCTCCGGTTTCGAATTGGCCGTGCCGGCGATGCGCGATTCCTGTCGAACCGCGAATTGATGACGGCCTGGGCGCGCGCGTTGCGGCGCGCCGGGTTTCCTCTGTCCTATTCGCAAGGATTCCATGCCCACCCCAGGATTACGTTTTCGAGCGCGCCCGCCCTGGGAGAAGAATCCGAATGCGATTACATGGACGTCGTGCTTCGTGAGACGCTGCCCCCAACAGAAGCCCTTGAGCGTCTGACGGCCGCCCTGCCGATGGGTTTGCGCGTTTTCCAGGCGAACGTGGTCCCTTTGAAAGCGCCCTCGCTGATGGCGAGCGTGACCGGTTTCTCATACACCCTCGTGATTCATGAACCATTTGAGATCATTCAAGCTCGCGCGGAGGCTTTGATGGCACGATCCCACATCGAGCTCGACCGGGAAGGCAAGATGACCCGGCGGGGCGCCCGGCGCATTTCCACCGTGGATATCCGGCCAATGATCAGGCGCATGGCGGTCGAGCCCGGGCCGGAAGGCGCCCATGCCCACGTCGAGGTATGCCTGGTCGATTTGCGCTGCGTCAGGATGCGTGAAATTCTCGCGATGCTCGCAACCGACCCCGCAGTGGCCCGTGTGATCAAGCGCGCGACCTATCTCGCGGAGCCTGCCTGAACCGGCCAGCCCGCCTTGATCCCGGGCGGGTTCGAGGCATGTCAAAACCCAATGTTTCCTGCATTGCGATGTTTTATGGAATTTTGGGGCAAAGGGCGCGCGTGTGATAGAGTGGTGTGAGCGCTATAGGGGGATGAACGTATGTTGACGGGATTCATCACGCTGCTGATTACCGACGCGATGCTTCTGCTGGTCATTCAACTCGTCGGCGCACTTGTCCGCCGCCACTCGCGGGAATTTCCGCTGCATTATGCCGTCCTGTTGCTCCTTTTCTGCATCCTCGCGCATTACGCGGCGACCTCGGTGATGGCCGGCGGCATCAGCACGGAGCGCGATCGCTGGCTGACCCTGGCCGCGACCTTCGGATGTGGCTTTTTCCCCATTGCACTCTATGTGGCCACCGTATTTCACCATCCGGCCGTCGGGGGCGCAAGTGCGCGCAACGCCTCACTCGATGAAGCCCGGAAACAAGAGGCAGAAGGCAATGTACAGGAATCTCTGCGCGCTTATTGCCAATATCTCGATGGCCATCCCAAAGAATTGAGCATATGGTTTGAAACCGCAGACATGCTCCAGCGTAATGGTGAATTCACATTTGCGCGGAATCTCCTTATCAAAATGCGGGATCAGTTCACCGATGATGATGCGGCTACCGCAAAGATTATGGAACTCTGGGATACCTTGCCCCGGCCGGCCAATTCCGCCGTATCCGGCACTGGCGGTGCCGCCAGTGATCCCAACGCCGTCCTCCAGGAGCTGATCGCGCTCCGGAAACAAGGCGCCATCACCGAAGAGGAATACCGGCGCCAAAAACGCGAACTGTTTAGAGGGTAACTTCTCACCCTCAGCACCCTGACGCGGCGAATTCATGAACGCGCTGGTGGTTGTCCGGTGTTTGCCAAACCCGATCTGGATGATTTACATTGCTTTTTCGGTGAATGCACAACCCGGGAGGGAATCCCATGCTGAAATTGCGCCTGATTGCATTGGGCCTTGTGGCCGCGTTGACCGCGGCGGGAGTGAGTGCCGACGTCACGTTGCATCCGCTCTTTTCAAACCACATGGTACTTCAGCAGGGGACCCGGGTCCCCGTGTGGGGCAAGGCCGCTCCCGGCGAGACCGTTTCTGTAACCATCGGTTCGGACAAAGAAAGTGCCAAGGCCAGTGAAGACGGTCACTGGATGGTCCGGCTTGGCCGGCTTGAGGCGGGCGGCCCGCACACAATGACCGTGACTGGCGAAAACAACGAACTGATGGTGAACGACATCCTCGTCGGGGAGGTCTGGGTCGCTTCCGGGCAGTCCAACATGGCCATGACGGTCAAGAGTTCAAACAACGCCGAGCGGGAGATCGCCAGTGCGGATTACCCCGGCATCCGCCTGTTTCAGGTGCCGAACAAAACGGCTGACAGTCCTCAGGAGGCCGTCGAGGCCCAGTGGCAGCTTACGACGCCGGAAACCATCCCGAATTTTTCCGCTGCAGCCTACTTTTTCGGGCGGGAACTTCATCAGCAGCTGAAGGTGCCCATCGGATTGATTCATTCGTCGGTGGGCGGCACGCCGTCGGAGTCCTGGACCAGCCTCGACACCCTGGAAGCCACCCCGGAAGCCCAGTCCACTCTCAACCGTTGGGACGATATCCTCGCGAAATATCCCCAGGCGCTCGAAACCTACACGAAGCAGATGGACGACTGGAAAGCCGCCGCCGAGGAGGCGAAGAAAGAAGGCAGGGAGGCGCCGGCACGACCGCGCGAACCGCTGGGTCCTGATAGTCCCTTCCGGCCGGCCTCCCTGTACAACGGGATGATCGCGCCCCTGATTCCGTATGCGATCAAGGGCGCCATCTGGTACCAGGGAGAATCCAACGTCTCCCGGGCGTATCAGTACCGCACGATCTTCCCTGCGATGATCGAAGACTGGAGGAAACACTGGGGACAGGGCGATTTTCCCTTCCTTTTCGTGCAGCTGGCAAACTTCACGAAACGAGAACCGGAGCCGGGGGAGTCCAGGTGGGCGGAGCTCCGTGAAGCTCAGACCATGACGCTGGCCGTCAAGAATACCGGTATGGCGGTCATTATCGATATCGGCGATGCGGAGGACATCCATCCCAGAAACAAGCAGGACGTCGGCAAACGACTCGCCTGCTGGGCGCTGGCGAAAATCTACGGCCAGCAGCGTATGGCATCGGGGCCCCTGTACGACTCCGTAAAATTCCGCGACGGCAAGGCCATTCTCCGGTTCGACTACGCCGGCAACGGTCTTGTGGCTCAAGGCGGCGAGCTCAACGGTTTCGCGTTCGCAGGCGCTGACCGGAAATTCGTCTGGGCCAGGGCGGAGATCTCTGGGAAGGACAACGTCACGGTGTGGTCTGATCTGGTGAGTGAACCGGTGGCGGTACGCTACGGCTGGGCGGACAATCCCGAATGCACGCTGTACAATCAGGCGGGTTTGCCTGCCTCGCCGTTCCGCACAGACGACTGGCCGGGCCTCACCGCCAACAGCCAGTAAACTTGTTCCGAACGAATGCCGATTCGGCACGCTCACGGGCAATTCCGTGAACACGCGCGTAATAAGGATGAGCCGCTGCATCTGCTGCTTCGAAGGAGGCGCCCGATATGAGACAGACTCGAATGGGGATCGCATTGCTACTGCTTTCCGTTGTTATCCCGGCCTGGAGCGCCGGCGCTGCACGGCTGTCCCCGGAAGGCTTTGCCCTCGTCGACGGCGAGCCGCGTCTTCTGATCGGCAGTTACCACCTGCCGGACGATGATGCGTTTCTCGCCCGCCTCGCCGGCAACGGCTTCAACTTTGTCAGGGGAACGCTTGATCGGCCTGTGCTCGATAGAATTCGTGCCGCGGGCATGTATGCGTGGATACCTCTGGGTGGTGCGCTGGCCCTCACAGAAGGCGATACCGACAGCGCCGCCCGCTTGCGGCAGATGATCGAAGAATACAAGGACCATCCCGCCCTGATTACATGGGAAGGCCCGGATGAGGCCCTCTGGATGCAATGGTACAGCGCGTTTCAATGGAACATCTTCGAGCAGCCCATGCAGCTCTCGGCCCTGATACAGAAGGCCGCCCCGGAACAGGATGCCGCCCTGATTCAAACCTGGAAGGACATACACCAGCGGGCGGGCGACCGGATTGCCCGGGGCTTATGGGCGGAGGGCCAGGCCCTCTACGACGAATTGTGGCAGGCATTCGGCAAGGAAAACCCTCATCCCGACAAGGCCGTGGCTGCCTGCATGGCCCGCGCGCATGAGCTGGGTGAAGAGCTTTCGCGGGGATGGCGGGAGGTGCGCCGCGTGGACCCAGACACCCTCTTCTGGCAAAACCACGCCCCCCGCAACACCATCTCCGCGTTGCAGGAATACAACAGGGAGGTAGATGCCGCGGGCTGCGACATCTATCCCATGCCATTCAACCGCGGCGTCCTCCATTCGGACCTGCCCAACCGCAGCTTGACCTGCATCGGCGATTATACCCGGCGCATGCAGGCCGCCGCGCCCGGCAAGGCGGTTTGGATGGTTCTGCAGGGATTCGGCTGGAAAGACCTCAACGACCCCT
>DAOSJS010000166.1:0-8652 GCA_035367355.1 Candidatus Hydrogenedentota bacterium | reverse complement strand
TGGACCCTCGTCAAACCTAATACGTTCGGAACGGACGAATTCGACCCCGAAACCGACTGGGAAGGCCGTCATACCGCCGGTTATGTGGTGTTTCAGGACAAATTATGGATTCTGGGCGGCGATCCGCTCCAGGGCCATTACCAGTCTGATGTCTGGAACTCAGAGGACGGGGTCACCTGGAAGCGCGTGAATCCGGGCCGGGACGTCCCCTGGGGGCCCCGGGTACTCCATCTCAGCGCGGCATTCAACGGCCGGATCTGGGTCCTGGGGGGCCAGACCCTCCCCCAGTACGCCCCTGCCGAAGAACGCTTCTATGATGACATCTGGAGCACCAGCGACGGCGTCCACTGGACGAAGGCCGCGACCGCAGGGCCGCAATGGAGCCCACGGGGCATGATCGGCGGCAGCGCGGTGCTAAATGGCCGCCTCTGGCTTCTCGGCGGCGGCACCTACGACACTCCCCAGCAGCCCCAGCGCGCCTTCTACAACGACGTCTGGAGTACCGCCGACGGCATCCACTGGCAATGCCATCTCGAACACGCGCCCTGGCATCCGCGCCAGTACCACGACGTGGCCGTGTTTGACGGGCGCCTCTGGGTCCTCGAAGGCTGGAACCAGGAGAACCGCAACGACGTCTGGCATTCGGCGGACGGGGTGGAGTGGCAGGAACTCCCCGGCACTCCCTGGGCCCCCCGGCACGCCTCAAGCCTGTTCGTCTACAAAGACGCGCTCTGGGTCGTCGCCGGCAACAACATGCAGAGCGACGTCTGGAAGCTCGAACGGCGGTAAGCGGCCCGCCTTATCCGGGATCATCCCCGCTACACAATTTCCTCGCGCGCTTTGTCCCAGCGTACCTGGCGCTTCTGCTTATACGACTCGACGCTCATCAGCAGTGTGGCCGCCTCGATGAAGGCCTCGTCTTCGTTGCACAGCGGCGGTTTCCGCGTGCGCACCGCCTCGAAGAAGTCTTCCATGTGCGTCGGCTGGGACGGTGCCGCGGCCGGATCGAAGCGCTCCACAGGTTCGATGGGTGTATCGCCCATCCGCCACGCGGGCGCGTCCGGATACACCTCGTAGCGGTTCGCATCCTGCCCGATGCCATTGTAAATGAGCCGGCCATCCCGTCCGATGAACTCGGGGGTCTGCCTCCGGTCCGAGTTCATGCTGCCTTCGAAACTGGCCGAACAATTCTGGCTTTCGAACTGGTAGGTGGCGAGCCACGTGTCGGGCACTTCACGGTCGTCTTTCCAGAACGCATTCAGTCCCGCGCAGACGCAGGTGTCGGGAATGCCCCAGCCCAGCACCGTCTGGACGAAATCCATCTCGTGCGAGAGGAGGTCGCCCGCCTGGCCCGTGCCATAGGGCCAGTAGCAGCGCCAGTGCCAGAAATGCCGTTCGTTGAAATCGATCGCCGGCGCGGGCCCCAGCCATTTTTCCCAGTCCACGTCCGCGCGCACCTGCGCCGGGTCGGGCCGGTCATACCACGAATAGTTGCCGAACCAGCGCCACGGCGCCCGCTCGGGCGTGCCGTTGAAGTAGCGGCCTACCTTCACGAACGTGACCGGGCCAATTCGGTCCGCGCGGATCAGGTCGCCGCCCGCGGTTGCAGCGGGCCATTGGCGGCCCTGGTGGCCGAGCTGCATAACTCGTCCCTGCTGTTTTACCGCCGCGCGCATTCGTTTCGCGGCGTCGATCGAGATGGTCCAGCCCTTTTCGCAGTACACGTCCTTCCCCGCGTTCACGGCATCGATTAACATCTGCTCATGCCAGTGATCCGGCGTTGCGATGATCACGGCCTCCACCTGCGGATCGGCCAGGACATCGTGGTAATCCGTGACGGCTTTCACGTCGGGATTGTTGCTGGCCTCCACGCCGCGCTCCAGGTGCGGTTTGTATACATCGCAGACCATCACCACTTTCGCGCCTTTGTGCGGCCCCGTGTATTTGATGAGGTCCCATCCGCGCACGCCCGTGCCGATGTGCGCGATCCGAACCGGATCACTCGTTGGTTCCGCCGCCCCCACAATCGCCGGTCCCGTTGCCGCCACGGCCGCGGCCGTGCCCGCTGTCTTCAAAAAACGCCGCCGATTCATATCACTGCTCTTGTTCATACCCACCTCGTCTGTCCGGTTGTTTCACGAAAACTGGTTGAGCTTCTTGCTTACTGGCTTCCCACGCCTTTCACGCGCGTGCGCAGCCGGTAGATCGCCTTACTGGCCGTGATGAACAGGTCATTCATCGTCCGTCCGCTGAAGCAGACGTTCGAGGTCCACGGCTCGTCAATGACAATATGATCGATCGGCCTGCCCGACTTGTCAAAAACAAAAACGCCCTTCCCCGTCAAATACACATTCCCCTCGTTGTCGATGGTCATGCCGTCGGAACCCATCTCGCAGAAGAGCGTCTTTTCGGTCAACCGGCCATCGGCCGCCATGGTGTAGGCATAGGTCTTCCCGGCCTTGATGTCCGTCACGTAGAGCTGCTTCCCGTCGGGCGTGCCGATGATGCCATTGGGTTGCTCGAGGTCATCGAGAACGCGCGTCAGGGTTTTGCGATCAGGCGCCAGATAATATACGCCCTGGCAGGGCTGTTCCATGGTCTCGCTGCGGTCCCAGTAATTGCGCTTGTAGAACGGGTCCGTGAAGTACGCGCCCCCGTCCGGCCGGAGCCACAGGTCGTTCGGGCCGTTGAGCAGCTTGTCTTCGCAGGCTTCAATAAGCACGGTCACGTCTTTGCCGGGGCTGATGCGCCAAAGCTGATTTTTTTCGTCCGCACAGGCCCACAGATAGCCGTCGCGATCAAAACAGAGGCCATTCGACCGGCCGCACGGCTGCATGTAGGTGGTCAGTTCGCCACCGATGCTCCATTTCATGATTCGATCGTTGGGTTGATCGGTAAAATAGACGTTTCCCGCGGCGTCCGAGGCCGGCCCTTCCGTAAACTCAAACCCGTCGGCGAGTTTCTCGACCACGGCCCCCGGCGCCGCAATGCCCGCGGCCGGCTCCTCCGCAGTCTGTGCGGCGCATACCCCGGCCATCAGCAATAGCACCCATCCCATTCGCATGACCCTGCTCCTTGCACGGCATCCCGCCGCAGTCCCGCCTCTATGCCGGTGACTATAGCACAGCCTCTGTTCCAGCCGGATTACCGCCGGCCTTCCGCGCCCGCTGGATTTTGTACCAGAAGCCCGTCAAACCAGTTGCGGGTCTTACTGATCGTGCCGTTACGCCATATGTTTTCTTGCCGGATATGAGACGCCTATCTATATCAACCGGCGGCTCGCGTTCCTCGTAACACTCGCTCCCCAAGAGCACAGCAGGAAGAATCCATACTGGAGCAGCGTATCCCCTTCCCGCGGGGAGAGGATGGCAAGGCTCTAACCCCAGGGTGAACTTCTCATTCCTGACAAGAAAGCAAATGGTGTGAGGATATTCTGCCGGCCAGATTAGCAAATGTCTTGACAGGGCGGATCGAAAAGGCACTGGCGCCTTGTCCTGGGCTTACAAAAGATCGCGATCACGCTCCGCGCCGGGGGTCACTGCCGCAGGCTGCTTTTTCCTGTGGGCGGCATCTGCCATAATCGAGTCTGTCACACCGGTCTGGAGGACGATGTATGACGCTGCGGGAACGTTTTATCGCCGCATTGGAGCGCCGCCCTGTCCCGGGGCGGGTGCCGCATTTTGAGCTGGTGTTTTTTCTGACGATGGAGGCCCTGGGCAAGGTTCATCCCAGTCAGCGCCATTACGCGCAATGGGACCAGATGAGTGAATCGGAACGCGCGCTGCACCGCAACGAAATGGCGGACATCTATATTGAGACCGCGCGCAAGTATGAGCACAGCGCGATCTTTCTGCATCCGAATCCCGACACGGAGGATGAAACGCTGCGCCTGATCGATCTCGTGCGGGAAAAGTCGGGCGACACGTATTTTCTGATGCTCCATGGCGACCCCACGTATGCCATCCCATCGGGCGCCGACATGATGGAACAGGCCGCCTGGTTCTATGAAAAAATGGACGATGCCCTGGCCGAGGCCGGCCGCCGCGTCGATGCACAGCTCGCCTGGTGCGAACGCCTGAAGGCCCACGGTGGACTCGACGGGTTCGCCCTGTGCTCGGATTATTGCTTCAACGACAATCCTTTCCTGCCACCGGACCTGTTCGCCATTTTGATCACGCCGTACCTCAAACGGGTCATAGCGGGGATGCGGGAGATGGGGTTCTATGTCATCAAGCATACGGACGGCAACATCCTGCCCATCATCGACCAGCTGGTCGACGCCAATCCTCACGCACTGCATTCCCTCGACCCCCAGGGTGGGGTAGACATCGCCGAGGTCAAACGCCAGTACGGCGAACGCGTGTGCCTGATCGGCAACGTCAACTGCGGCCTGCTGACCTCAGGTACCGACGAAGAAGTCATCCAATCGGCGCGCTACTGTATCCGGCACGGCATGCCCGGTGGAGGGTATGTGTTTTCGACCAGCAATTGCGCGTTTACGGGTCTTGCCCTCGCCCGCTACGAACTGATGTGGAAGGTGTGGCACGAGGAAGCGATCTACACCGGGGAATGACGGGTTCCGGGCCGGAGCCACGGCCAGGTTTTTCACAGCACGGCGCCCGCGGAGACCGGGGCCATCATGCCGGCCCTGATCCAGCATCTCCAAAGGCCTGCCTGCCCGCTTCGGTCAGCGAACCGATGACCGAAAGGAGCACGAAAGATTCGGATTTGGTATGCTATAGAGGGAAGGGGGATACGGGCATTGCCTGCACCTCTGACCACTTGGGACAGAGGCTCCGTGAGATACAAGGGAGATCGCCATGACCCTCGAAGAACGTGTAGCTGCGCTGGAAGCCCAACTCGCCAGCTCCGCACCGAGAGAAATTGTCGCCTCGCGGCTCATTCTCGCCGACGAAAACGGCAAGGCGCGCGCGCATCTGTACGTCTCGAAATCCAAAGAAGGGCCAGCCTTATGTCTCATCGATGAAAACAGCAAGACCCGCTGCCAGATTTTCGTGTCGCGCAGCGGACCGTCGCTCTGTCTCGGCGACGAAAACGGCAAGCTTCGCGCCGTACTGAATGTGACCCGAAACGGTCCCATGCTTTCCCTGAACGATGAGAATGGAAGGAACCGTGTCCAGGTTGTCGTGGACGATGAAGGACCTCTGCTGCGAACGATGGACGCGGCAGGCACGCTCCGCGGACAATTTGTGCTTACCCCCGACGGCCCCGCGCTGCAACTCAATGACGAGACCGGTCTGACGCGTTCTGAACTGAGTGCGTACAGGGAAGGCTCTGCTCTGGGCCTGGGCGATGAGCATGGCGGCCTTCGTGCGCAGATCGTCGTGACCGAAGACGGTCCCGCGGTACGTTTGGGCGATGAACACGGCGACCTGATCTGGTCTGCGCCCTGACGGCCCCGCCCTTTTTTACGAACAGAGCCGGATTGATCACGAACCCTCGGCGGCCCGCATGAACCCCGGCGGTTTACCCTGCTTTCAGGTGTTTGAGTAAGTCGCGGGTAGTGGTGCGCATTTCCCCCAGAATTTTCAGCAGATCTTCAACCTGGCGTGGGGTCAGCCTCAAGAATTCAAGCTGGAGGCCGCTTATTGCCGGTGCTTTCCAATCCCCGGCGTCGCCGAAACCGGCCCGCCGCGCCAGGGTCGCCGCAAGCTGCACCACCGCAATTTCTGTGGCCCATTTCCCTTTGGCTGTGGCTGGACGATGGATATTGCCGATGATCTCGACGATCAGCGATGGAAATCGCCATTTCGCGGTAAGCCAGCGCCCCACTTCCGGGTGATTTACGCCTAATCGCTTCTTTTCACATTCGTGAAGGAGCATCTTTTGTTCGCCGGCCTGGCTCAGCACGGCACGGTATTCGTTGCGAAGCACAAGCGCCAGCAGGTACCGCCCAATATCATGCAGCAGGCCTGCCGTGAAACACGCTTCCGGCGACGGCAGAGTCACGGGCCCGTGGCACAAGAGCTGGGCCGCTTTGGCGGTGCCGAAGGCGTGCATCCAGAAATCGCGCGGTTCCAGCGAAAACTGGTGCTGGCTGAAGAATGCCTTGAACACGGAGGCCGACAGGGCAAGCTGGTACACGGCATCGAACCCCAGCACCGCAACGGCCCGGCGGATGGAGTCCATTCCGCCGGGTGCTCCGTAATACCTCGAGTTGGCGATATCCAGCACGCAGGCCGAGATGGCCTGATCTGTTTCGAGCAGCGCCGTCATCTCGTCCGTCGAGGAATGCCCGCCTTCGACAGCCGCAAGCAACTGGGTTACCACCTGAGGCAAGGCTGGCAGATCATGGAGCTCAATGAGCCTGGGGAAGACACGATGGCTGTACATTCACGTAGCCTCCGTCCCCGCAGCGGTGTCCGGATGGCTGGCATGATTATAGGGTATTACACCTGTCCGGCGCCCATTCGCGTCGGTCTTACGACGGTATTCTACCAAATCCCACCCCCGCATGATCGGAAAAATCCAGAAACCTGCCCTATCCTGGTCAGATATACGGCTGATTTTTGATGAGAGGAACATCTCAGCGGCGCGAGCGTTCCTCGGTTCAGACAGAATTATATGTAAAGCTTATCATGAAAACCAGCATTGCGGATTAAATTCTTTATATATAAGACTTTACCCTCTCGCAAATGGAAAAGCCAGAAAAACCCGGCCAAGTTGGCCTTTTTCGCGATTATTCCTCATTTTTCCCGCGAAAATGCTTCTCGATAGCTCCGGCGAGCGCCTCCGCGAAGCTGCGGCGGGTTTCCGGGTCCTGAAGGAGGTGTTCTGCCCGCGCATCTTCGATGGATTGCGGCTGCACCCATACCGCCGGGCAGGCTGTCTGCTGCAACAGGTACGTGACCGATGTCGTCACGGGTAATCCGCCGAGGGCGCTTGCGACGGTCTGTGCCAGCCGCTCGCCACCCGAACTGCCGGGGTAATGCGCGGCGAACTGCACGTTTTTTCCGACCAGCAGGCCGCGCTGATCAACCACTTTTGCCGTGGCTGAATCCGCCCCAAACGCCACCACCACGTGAACGCTGGCGCCCGCAGCATCCGACAGGCGAACCCGTTCCAGGGGGGACAGATCGCTGTCGTCTTCGCGGGCCAGAACGACGGTCGCCCCGCGCTGGCGCAGGCGCATAGCCACGCGCCGCACAACATCGAGCGCGGCATCGCTGGCGCGCATCCCGGTGGGACCCACGGCGCCGGCGTTGCTGCCGCCGTAGGCCGCGTCGAGCATGATGGTTTTGCCATGAAGTGTGCCGCCGGCGGTGGGGATCAGACCCACCACAGCGTGCCCGCCGTTCAGAGCGACGGTGACTTCATCGAAGCCGTTCTTGCGCACGGAAAGGCCTCGCGTGGCGGCGGGCAGAGGCAGCCAGCCCTCGCTGTTGCTCGTACCCAGGACGCGCCCTTCCGAAAACGCCGTGACACCGGCCACCGGCTGGCTTGTCCGGACATCGTGCAATCGCACCGTGCGAAAGGCTTCGGACCCGAACCGGGGCGCAACCTGTTCCGTGATCTCTCCCGCCCGCATGGTCAATTGCGCGGGCAGCGTATCTTCGAGAAAGTAGCAGCGCGCTGTGCCCGACTTTGTCGGAACCTTCAAAAGATTTTCGTTCACCGTCACGGGAGTGCCGTCGGCCACCGGCAGGCCGAAGCGATCGGTCACGTAGACTTCGAACAGGTATTCGATGCCGCTGGCGCGTACCGGCGCGTCAGGGTATTGGTGCACGGTGATGAACGCGGGCGGGCGTGCTACTGGAACGGTGGTCTCGCTGGAAAGCGACGCTCCCCTCGTGTTGCGGGCGAAAAACGCGATCTCGCGTGGCCCGTTGCCGAGAATCCGGTCAAGGTACCAGGTCAGGGTGTTTCCGCTTTCAACGGCGATCCCGTCGACGAGCTGCCCGTCGATGCGCAGCTCGAGCGTATCCCGTTCGAGCGGGAGTCCGCCGCCCAGTGTATAAATGAGGGCCTGGGTCCGGCCGTCGGCGTGTTCGACAAGCTCCTGGCCGAGCACGCTCGGAGGCGCCATGGCAAAATACGCGGCCAGACCCGAAGCCAGGCCCGCCGCTTCCTTCTCCACGCCGTAGCGCGTGGCCATGAACTCCGCGTTGCGGGCATTGGTCATGTAGGACGTCTCCATGAGCACGGCAGGCACGCGGGCTTCGCGGAGGACTTTGTAGTTGCCCGGAAGCAGGCGTTTGGGCTCGGTATCCTGACGCACGCGCAGGGCCATCTCGCGCATCATGCACTGGGCCAGATCCAGACTGGGGCCGGCGTCTCCGAGCTTGTAGTACACCTCGAGGTCATTTTTGTCGGAGCCCTCGATAATATGGGCGTTGTGATGAACGCTGATGAAAGCCTCCGCATTCACCCGGTTGGCCAGGCCCGGGCGTGCGGACAGGTCCTGGGACAGGCGGCTGGCGTCCAGCGCGGTATCGGTCTCACGCGTTAGGACTACCTCCGCGCCTGCGGCGCGAAGCAAATCGCGCAGCGCCAGCGCCACCTGAAGGTTGACGTCGCTTTCGCGCAAGCGGTTAGATGGCGCGACTGCCCCCGGCCAGCGTCCGCCATGGCCCGGGTCGATGCAGATCCGGCGGCCTGCCCGTGCTGACATGTCGGGCGGCGGCACATCCT
>DAOSJS010000165.1:0-8699 GCA_035367355.1 Candidatus Hydrogenedentota bacterium | reverse complement strand
CGGGTGCTGCACTTTTAGACCGCCACCCGCGCACTTCTCGACCGGCGCAGACACGACGGCTCCATCGGCATCTCGACAGGCAATCCCATGACAGTATTGAGATTTCCGCGGGCGACCTGGACCAGGCTCTTGGCCTGAATCAATGACAAGCGTGCCTGTGCCACTTCCGTCTGCGCTCGCACGACGTCCGCCTGGGGGACGGCTCCCGTGGATTTTCGTACTTTTGCGAGACGCAGATGCTCTTCACTGCGGGACAGATTGGCTGCGGCCACCTCACGGTTCTCAAAAGCAGAAGATAAAGCGTAATACGCCTGATGAACTTCGAATGCCACATCCAGACGGACGCGCTTCACATCTTGTTGTGCCATTCCCTGGCGTGCCAAGGCGGCCCGGAGGTGCGCTCTCCGTTCACCGCTGTCGAAGAGCGTAAGGCTGGCCACCAAACCGGCATTCCAGTCATCCGTTGGCCCAATTGTTGAAGTCATTTCCGATCCACCGCTTCCTCCAGCATTCGCTTGCAGCGCGGAGAGCCCTTCGGGTAGGTATGCATGTCGCTCCCAGCGGTGGTAACCGCTCTGTAGCGCGAGTTGTGGGTAATAGGGCGCTCGGGCTTCGCCAACAGATTCTCCAGCGGCAACGAGCCCGGCTTCGGCTGCCGCCTGGAGCGGATTGCGGTCCAGAGCGATCTCGACACACGTTTTCAGAGTCAGTGTTGGAGAGACGCTGGAGCTTGGCAAGAAACTTCCTTCATCCTTCTCCAGGGATTGAGTCCGGCTCTTGCGCTCGGGAAGATAATCCTCGATGCGCGGCGCTGCGGTGTGTTCGAGACTGGCGCAACCAGCCAGGACCATTCCTAAGCACAAGATAAGAATCTGATAGGCCGTCGTTCGCTTTGCTGTGTTCATCATTGGATTCTCCCACTGTTTTGTAATCAAGCCAGGGTTTTGCTGAACCGGCGAGTAGCCATCCAGAGGACAATTCGGCCCATGATGGCCAAAGCGACCATTTGCGGCCAGAGCACTTCGGGGCCAACTCCCTTGAGGAAAATCCCCCGGATGATAACTAGGAAATAGCGCAATGGATTCAGGTAAGTCAGCCATTGGATGATTTCGGGCATATTGGCGATGGGAAACATAAATCCCGAAAGAAGTACCGCTGGAAAATAGAAGAAAAATGTGCTCATCATGGCCTGTTGCTGAGTTTCACTCACGGTGGAGATCAACAGCCCCATGCCCAAAGTGGTCATCAAGTAAAGAGTGGTGGCGACAAAGAGCAGCAACAAGCTTCCGCGAATCGGAACGTCGAACCAGAAAACGCCCACCAGCGTAATGAGTGCCACGTCGGCAAAGCCGATCAGAGCAAACGGAACCGTTTTCCCAAGAATGAACTCCGCCGATGTGATAGGCGTGACCATGATCTGTTCAATGGTGCCAATCTCTTTTTCACGTACGACTGCCATGCTGGTCAGCATCAACGTAATCAGCATGACGATAATCGCAATCACACCGGGAACATAGAAGTTGCGGCTTTCAAGATTTTCATTAAACCAGGCGCGCGTTCTCAGATCGATTTGCCCCGCTGGCTGCATCTGACCGTGCAGCCGGCGTGTCTGATCCAGCAACATATCTTGTGAAAACTTGCTGGCAATCCGGGCGCTGTAGTCCAGCGCAATCCCTGCTGTATTGGAGTCCGTACCATCGACAACAACTTGGAGCAGGGCGGTGCGACCCGCACGCAGATCGGAGGCGAATCCCCTGTTCATGCGTAATAAGACCTGCGCTTCGCCTTGGTCGATCAACGCTTGTGCTTGTTCGTCATCATCCACGTACGCCACGACGTCAAAGTAGCCCGTGCTGGAGAATCGGGAGGCTAGTTCACGGCTGGCAATGCTGTTGTCGAGGTCGTAGACCGCCGTGGGTACGTTTCGTACATCGGTGGTGACGGCATAGCCAAATACCAGGACCTGAATAATCGGCATCAGAAAGATGACGCCCTTCATTTTTGGATCACGGAAGATCTGGATGAATTCCTTGCGCAGCATGTGTTTGATCCGTTCGAACATGGCTACACCAACCTTTTCTTGAATTTCACAACCGACAGGCCCAACATAACGATTCCAAACAACGCCAACAGGCCTGCTTCACCAGCGAGGACTTCCAGCCCAACCCCTTTCAGATAGATGCCCTTAAGCAGATTCACGAAGTAACGGGCGGGAATCAGATGCGTCAGCAGCTGAATGGGACGTGGCATGTTGCCGATGGCATACATGAAGCCAGAAAGCAGGAAGGAGGGCAGAAAGGTGGCGACCATCGCGAGCTGGCTGGCCAGAAGCTGACTCTTTGTAACAATGCTAATCACCATGCCCATGGAAAGGGCACCGACGAGAAAGATTGCTGCCATGGCAAACAACAAGGCAACGTTGCCCCGCAGGGGCACCTGAAAGAGGAACTCGCCCATGAGAACAGCGAGCAGCACATCGAA
Organism: Candidatus Hydrogenedentota bacterium; assembly: GCA_035367355.1. Classification (GTDB taxonomy): domain Bacteria; phylum Hydrogenedentota; class Hydrogenedentia; order Hydrogenedentales; family SLHB01; genus UBA2224. The sequence continues at coordinate 6,218 of DAOSJS010000165.1, read as the reverse complement.
CATGCCGATGATGAAATACGGCAGCAATTTTCCGACGATCAATTCGGGTCCCTTGACCGGCGTCGAAATGAGTTGCTCCATGGTGCCGCGTTCCCATTCGCGTGCGACGGTTAAGGACGTCAGCAGCGCGGCGATGACCATCATGATCACCGCTATCAGGCCCGGAATGATATAGTTGCGCGATTCCATGTCCGCGTTGAACCAGACACGCGGCCGGATTTCGAGCGGCGCTTGAACGGCACGTCCGCCCTTACGCCCGAGCTGCGCCAGCGTGACGGACTGTGAATAGCCTTGCACGACATTCTCCGCGTAACCGATGGCTATACTGGCCGTGTTTGAGTCGCTGCCGTCAACAATCAGTTGTACTGGAGCCTCGTGTCCTGACTCTATTAAGCGTGCAAAATCCGTCGGGATTACCAGGGCCGCCAATGCACGTGAGGAATCGATGGCTCGTTCCAGATCCGAATAGTTCGTGGCGTAATCGACCAGCGTGAAATAGGCAGAACCCTCAAATCGTGCGATCAGTTCCCGGCTGGCGGGCGTCTGGCTTTGGTCCCAGGCCACGGTCGGCACACGGTCGACGTCGAGCGTCAGGGCATAGCCAAACAGCAACAGCAGGAGCATCGGTATGGCGACGGCCATCCCCAGGCTGCGCGGGTCGCGCAAAACGTGAATGAATTCCTTGCGGGCAATCGCCCAGACACGCATTGGTTTCATTGAGCCACCTCCTGTTGCGGCTGTTCGGCGCGGTCGCGTGCCTCAATCAGCGAAACGAACACGTCTTCGAGTGAGGGTGGGATTTGTTCGACCTTCGCAGTAACATCGTTGCGTTCTGCGAGCCAGGCGCGAATCTGCCTTGCAGCCAGTGTGCTGTCCGAAGTCACCACGTGCAGGCCTTTGCCGAACAAAGCCGCCTCTTTGACACCATCCAGTTGCTCGATGTCTTCCATTGAGTCGTGTGGTTGGTCACAGATGACTTCCAGAATCTCTTCGCTCATCATTTCCGTCTTCAGCGCGTTTGGCGTCCCACTTGCAATCATCTCACCGCGATAGATAAGCGCCAGGCGGTCGCAGTATTCCGCTTCGTCCATATAATGCGTGGTGACGAAGATCGTCACGCCTTGGCCAGTGAGTTCGTAAATCAATTCCCAAAACTGGCGGCGGCTGTTGGGATCGACGCCCGATGTCGGCTCATCCAGAAAGATAATCGGTGGCTCGTGCAAAATCGCACATCCCAGCGAGAGCCGCTGTTTCCATCCTCCTGAGAGGATCGCCGTGCGCGAGTGGCGGTGCTCGGTCAGACCGGCCATATCCAGCACCCATTCCTTGCGTTGGCGTTTCTTCTCTGGCGCGATCCGGTAGATCCCGCTGTAAAAGTCAATGTTTTCTTCCACAGTCAGGTCTTCATAGAGAGAAAACTTCTGGCTCATGTAGCCAATGTGCGACTTGATTTTCTCGCTTTCACGCCCGATGTCGAATCCGGCCACCGTGCCGTCGCCCCCGCTGGGTGCAAGGATGCCCGTGAGCATGCGGATCGTGGTGGATTTTCCCGCGCCGTTAGGACCCAGAAAACCGAAAATCTCGCCTCGCTTCACGTCAAACGAGACTCGATTGACGGCGATGAACTGGCCAAAGCGCCGTTCAAGATTCCGAACGGATACGGCTAATGTTGCTTGTTGTTCAGGCATTTTCAGTCGCCTCCTTGCGTGCGGCAAGTACTGAGACAAACACGTCCTCCAACGAAGGCTCTATTTCCCGGATTCCATGTAAGGTCAGGTTTTCGTTTACGAGCACCTGTTTGATCTGCGCAATCGCTTCGTCACGGGCCGCAACGACAATGTGAATGCGATCACCGAACAAGCCAGCCGATGCCCCCTCGATCCGCTTGCGCAGGTGTCCCATCGCTTCGCGTGGAGAGTCGCAGCGGATTTCCAACAGGACACCCGGCATGAGCCGTTTGACTTCCTCCGGCGTGCCCTGCGCGATCAGGCGCCCTTCATGCAGCAGCCCCAGCCGGTTGCAGCGTTCGGCTTCATCCAGGTACGCCGTCGAAACAAAAATGGTCACGCCTTCGCGCAGGAGTTGATAGAGAATCCGCCAGAAATCGCGCCGGGAGACAGGATCGACTCCATTGGTTGGCTCGTCGAGAAAAAGCACCTTTGGGGTGTGGATGAGAGCGCACGCGAGTCCCAGCTTCTGTTTCATGCCGCCCGAAAGATTACCCGCCTGCCTCTTTCTGAAGGGGGTAAGGTTGCTGAACGCCAGCAGGCGGTCGATCTTCTCCGTTCGCCCCCGTCTGGGCACGCTGTAGATGTCCGCATAGAAATCGATATTTTCGCTGACCGTCAAATCCGGATAGAGTCCGAAACGCTGGCTCATGTAGCCGATCTCTTCCTTGATTGCCTCGGCTGCGTGCGCGATATGATGGCCCACCACCCAGGCGTCGCCCGCTGTGGGCTCCATGATCGCCGTCAGCAGTCGCATTGTGGTCGTCTTGCCTGCCCCATCGGGTCCCACCAGGCCGTAGATTTCCCCCTCGGCAACCGACAACGTCAGGCTGTTAACCGCCTTGAGGTCTACAAACGATTTGCTGAGCGCTTCGACGCGGATGGCTTCCATTACACACCTCCTGCTGTGAGCCGGATACGACCGTCCGCAGGCATGCCTGGTTTGAGTTCCATAGCGGGATTGGCGATATCGATCTTCACGCGATAGACCAGTTTGACGCGTTCTTTTTCCGTTTGAACCGTCTTTGGTGTGAATTCGGCTTGCGATGAGATAAAAGCAATTCGCCCCTCGTAAACCTTGCCCGGATAAGTATCGGTGGTCACTTCGACCGGCTGGCCGACACGCACTCGCCCCAGGTCCGTTTCGTCGATGTATGCACGCAGCCAGACATTAACCAGATCGCCGACCGTGATGACCGGCGTGCCGGGCGATACGTACTCGCCGGGTTCGACGTTTTCCGAAAGAACAATGCCCGTCAGCGGCGACGAGACGCTGGCATAGCCCAGGCGCACCTTCGCCAATTCAACGGCTGCCGCGGCCTGTTCCAAACGCGCGCGGGCTTGAGCGATCGTTTCGGAACGCGGCCCCTCCCGCACCAGAGCAAGCCGCTCCTCAGCCTCGCGCAAGGCCTTTCGGGCCTGCTCGATCTCCTCCGTGCGCGGACCTTCGCGAACCAATCCCAAGCGTTCCAAGCTCTCCTTGTAACGCGCCGTGGCGACCTGGAATGCGGCCTCTGAGGTCTCGAATTCCCGCTCAGAGATTACATCCTGCGCCAGTAATTGCCGCTGACGTTCAAAATCCGCTCGTGTCCGTTCCAGTTCTGCTTTGGCGCTATTGACCGTCGCCTGTGCCGCAGCGATTTCTTGCGAACGTGAACCGGCCTCCAATTCAGCCAGCCTTGCCTTCGCACGATCGACGGTCGCTTCGTTTTGCGCGATTTCCTCGGGCCGAGACCCGGCTTCGAGTTCGGCCAAGACAGCGTGTGCCGCCCGCCATTCGGCTTGGCGCAAGGCCACCTCTTGCTCCAGATCGGCCGTATCGAGGATGGCGACGGGCTGGCCAGCCTGGATCGTTTGGCCTTCGTCTACCAGCCTCCGCACGACCCGGCCGTTGATCTTGAAGCCAACCTCGGCGTCGGTAACCTCGACATTGCCAGATACCCGAAGCATATTCGGGTCACGGTTCGAGCCGTCGCGCAGATACTGGATGGTCAGGATGGTCGCGATCACAACCACCGGCAGCAGCAGGATCAATCGTTTCTTTTTGGTCATCGGTAGCTCTCCATAGTGAACAATGATTCACCTTCGTGGCAAAAAAGAAGGCGGAACTCAAGGAAACATCAAACATCTCACAACTCCGCCAACTCGCGCGCCAGTTGATGGTACTTCTCGTGGACTCCCTCGCCCAAATCTTCGGCCTCCACCTTCTCGAACGCCTCGGCCAAAGAGCGCTGATCCTCTTCGGTCAGTACCCGGTTGCCCATCGGATAGAGAACGTTGTCCTCCTTGTCGATGTGGGCGCGCAAGAGAAGGACGTAGCCCATGAGATTGTCGGCGACGGCTTGTGCCGCCTGGCGCTCTCCCTGCGCGGCCTTCGGAAGGGCCTCCGCGACCGCGCGCGCGTGAGCCCGGCCCTTCTCGTGCTCGGCGAGCATTACGCCGATGGGACCGCCGTCCCGCGGAATGCCACGCTGCTCGAGCCGCACGAAGAGCAGCTTCTCCTCCTTGGCGTGGTGACACTTGTCAGCGAAGTTGCGGATGAAGTCGATCATCTTCCCGACCCGTTCCGCATTGGCCTTGCCCGCGTGTCGGATGGCGCGCGCCTCGCGCTCCACGGCTTCCAAGACAAGGAGGATGACGTCGTGCTCGTGTTTCAGCGTTTCGGTGGGGATCATGTCTTACTCCTCCGCATGGTCATGGTCGGCGTGCGCCGGCGCAGATGCGGCGTCCTCGGCATGATGCGTGCCGCCGCCCATCACTGCGCCGTGCAGGTTCTCGACGTAGTGGACGTACGTGACGTACGCCTCGACATACTCGCGACCGGCCTCGACGCTGTCGTTCATCTGCTTTTTCGCCTCGGCGGCGCGATTGAACCGTTCGCGTACACCCGTGGCGGCGTGTTCGCCCACGCGCTTGGCCAGTCCATCGACATTCCCCTTGGCCAGGGCCTCATCGGCCTTCGCCACGGGGTCCGACACCGGCGTTCCGGCGGGCTTGAGCCCCGTGTACGGAGCACCTTCGCCGGCCCGATGCAACCGCACCAGCGTCTCGAAGAACCAGAGGTCAGCGAGCTCGCGGGCATCGTCGCCCTTTGCGCGGACCTCTAGGGTCCTCTCAATGCCGCGCGGATCTCGGTCTCGGCGTCTTTGTTCACCCACTTGAGAACCGGCGTCACGTCGCCATTCGCCAAGGCTGCCTTCGCCTCGACTACCACCGGACCGTCCAGGGTGTCGCAGTGGGCGCGTGCCGTGCGCGGAGCGACCGCCAGTAATCCCAACACGATCAGTCCTGCCAGAGTTGCATTCATCCATCTTGCCTTGCCGTCCATTGTTCGACCTCCTTCTTCCTGTTTTGCGTGCTCGTCGGCACGCGACGTGGTCTCGTCTCGGCGGATATCAAGCTTCCGCCGCAATACCTCTTTCGAAGGCCGGCCAGGCGTTTTCCGCGTGCATGACCACGTCGAACCGGCCGCCCGATACGCTCCACAACACTGCCGCAGGCAGAATCATCCCAAGAAACATCACCGATACCGTCTGCGGGACAACGTCGCTACGGATTGTCCCCTCACGCTGGCCTTCTTGAACGATCTTTTGAATCTCTCCCAAGTAACGCGTCATGATGTCATGCACGCGGGCCTTGCGCTCCGGATGGCCGGTATACATGCCGTCTGAGAAGATCATGTGAGGGATTGCTCGATTTTCGGCCAGCATGCGGACGTGCCGCATCAAAATGGCCTTGAGGCGCCCGAGAGCGTCGCGGGTTTCTTTGCGCGACGCTTCGACGTTCGCGATGAGCCGTCCCTGGAGCATGTTCAGCACCGCCTCAAGCACGTCGTCCTTTCCCTTGTAATGCTTGTAGACGGCGGACGGAACGATACCGACACGCTGCGCGATGCCTGCGATGCTCAAGGCGTGGATGCCTTCCGTACCAATCAGATCGAGCGCAGCCCCGGCGATCTGCTCTTGGCGAATTTCGGTATCTGTTTTTTCTGCACGCATCCATTGGCCTCCGAATAGTGATTCACTATTCACCATAAATATACCCCACCTTGCTGGGGTGTGTCAAGGGGGCTTTGAAAAAAAAGTTTCGGCACGGACTGGATGATGCTAAGTGGCTTCCTTTGAGCGTTATACGGTTCTGCGCCTGTGACTGAGGAAGCCGTCTTTTCCAGCAACTGCCGCATCCGTTTGAAGGACCAACCAGCCCAAAAGCTTCCCCCCGGCAAGGACATTCTGGCCTACCGAGAAAGGGAGGCGCTACTGAATGCCTCGTGCGCAGCGCCCCCCTATGTCTTTGCCAGCCACCTGAAAGAGAGAGTGCTTATGAAGACGGTTGCGTTTGGGGAGCCAAAATTCAATCCGCTGATTTCAGCGGTTCTTGTTTAACGCAAGACCCCGTGGGGTGATCCCCTCGGGGTCTCGTCGTTTCTGGCGTGCCCACGCCGACTTACGCCCGCCCGCACATTTACCCTGATTCTCCATTTCGAATCCC
>DAOSJS010000164.1:0-8708 GCA_035367355.1 Candidatus Hydrogenedentota bacterium | reverse complement strand
GTACGCCCCGATGGGACCGGCCTGCGGCAGATCACGGAAGGTCCTCACGACGATTTTTCCCCGCGCGAACTGCCCGACGGCAATCTCATGTTCATCTCGACGCGGCGCGGGGGCTACCATCGCTGCGGCCGGGGGCCCTGCGATGTGTACACCCTCGCCCTGGCGGACGGTGACGGGGCGAATCCGCGCACGGTTTCGTACCATGAAACCCAGGAGTGGGATCCCGCGGTGCTGGCCGATGGCCGCGTGATCTACACACGATGGGACTATGTCGATCGCAACGCCGTGCATTACCAGCACCTCTGGTCGGTGCGCCCAGACGGCACCGGGCCGGCGATCTACTACGGGAACAATACGCTCAACCCGGTGGGGATCTGGGAAGCGCGCCAAGTGCCCGCCTCGACTCAGGTCATGGCGACAGCCGCCGCTCACCACGCCATGACCGCCGGATCAATCATTCTGCTCGACACCACCCGCGGGGTGGACGGGCTCGAACCCGTGACGCGGCTCACGCCTGACGCGCCGTTCCCTGAAAGTGAGACGCACGTGCTCCCGGGAGGATGGCATGCGCCCGGCAGCCCGAAAGAGTACGACACGCCCGAGGAGGCCCGCCGCTGGCCGGGCCATTGTTACCGCAGCCCCTATCCTCTCAGCGAGACGTATTTTCTGGCCGCCTATAGTTTCGACCCGTTGATTGGCGAGCCGGCCGGGAACAAACCCAATATGTTCGGCCTGTATTTCGTGGATGCTTTCGGGAACAAGGAGCTGCTGTACCGCGACCTCAACATTTCGAGCCTGTGGCCGGTGCCCATCCGCCCGCAGGCCCGGCCTCCGGTGATTCCGTCGACGTGCGATCCGAAACTGGCCGAGGAAGACGAAGGCACGTTTTTCCTGCAAGACGTCTATGCAAGCGATCCGCGCCTGCCCGAGGCGAAGATCACGCATTTGCGCATTGTCCAGGTGCTGCCTAAGACCACCCCGCACGCGAACCAGCCTCCCGTGGGCTTCGCGAATGCCTCTCCGGGCAAGCAGGTGCTGGGCACGGTGCCCGTGGAGCCCGACGGTTCCGCGTTTTTCCGCGCACCGGCGCGCATCCCGCTGGCATTCCAGGCCCTGGACGAGATGGGCCGCGCCGTGCAGGTCATGCGCAGCCTCACCTATCTTCAGCCGGGCGAAAACATGTCCTGCGTGGGATGCCATGAGCACCGCCTGACCTCGCCCATCCAGGCCGCAACAATGCAGGCCCTCCAACGGCCGCCCTCGCGGATTGAACCGGGTCCTGACGGTTCGAAGCCGCTGAGTTTTCCCCTGCTTGTTCAGCCGGTGCTGGATAAACACTGCGTGCAGTGCCATGGTGGAGACTCACCCGCGGGGCCCGAAGGACAACCGATTGTGCTGACAGGCGACGCGGAAGGGCAATACAGCAAGTCGTACAACGTATTGGCAAAGCGCGTCCCATTTTCGTCGTGGACGGGTCTTGAAGAGAATGGCGAGCCGTTGACGCACCCTGGGCGCTTCGGCGCGCGGGGAAGCCGCCTGATGGACATGATCCTGGCCGGCCACCACGACGTCCAGCTCGATGACGAAGAACTGGACCGGCTTGTAACGTGGATGGACGCCAACGCGCTCTTCTACGGGACGTTCAAGCCCGAGGATCAGGCGCGCCAGCTTCGTGGCGAACGAATCGCGGGTCCCGCGCTGGAGTAACCGGCGGGCGCCTCAGCCTGTCGTCGCGGCTGCAGCTGCCGGGAGGCCGTTTACCGCCCTTCCGGCTCGTCAGGACTGCGCAGAGCGCAGGCGCCGCGCGAGAGGCAGTGGTGGCATTCGGAGCGGGGGAGGTTGCACTCTTCGGGGTACGTGACCGAGCTCGCCCAGCGCTGTATCAGGAACCACCCGATGACCACGGCGGCCATAACCAGGGATCCGAGGGCCGCTTCCAGAAACACCTTATCCTCCGATGCCGGCGAATCCCATGAAAGCCAGCGACAGAATGCCCGCGAGCATGAGGGTGATCGCCGCGCCTTTTACCACGCTGGGGACGTCGGCCAGGTCGAGCTGTTCGCGCAACCCCGACATGATGATGAGTGCCAGGGTGAAGCCCACGCCGCCGCCAAACGAGAAAACGACGGCCTGAACGAAGCTGTATTCGCGCATGGTCTGGAACAGGGCCACGGCCAGGATGGCGCAGTTGGTGGTGATCAGTGGCAGAAAGATGCCCAGGGCGCGGAACAGAGCCGGGCTGAACTTCTTAATGAACATCTCCACCAGCTGCACCGCTGAGGCGATTACCGCGATGTAGCAGATAAGGCGCAGATATTCGGCATGAAACCGGATCAGCACGACGTTGATCCCGTAGGCGCACATCGAGCTGACGAGCATGACGAAGATCACGGCCAGGCCCATGCGCAGCGCGGTGTCGATCTTCCCGGAGACCCCCAGGAAAGGGCAGATGCCCAAAAACATGCTCAGCACAAAGTTGTTGACGATGGCTGCGTTAAAGAAGATTTCCCACACGTTCTGATCCATGTCGCCCTCGTACTTATTCCGTTGCTTGAAGCTTCCGCGCGCGGCGTTCACGCAGCCAGTTGAAAAACAGGAGCCATGCGCCCAGGGTGAAGAAACCGCCTGCCGGCAATCCCATCACTCCCCACGGCTCATAGTTGGGGCCGAAGAGGCGGAAATTCAGAATGGTGCCGCTGGCGAGGATCTCCCGGACACCGCCCAGGCACAGGAGCGCAAACGTGAACCCCAACCCCATGCCCAACGCGTCGATAAATGACTTCCACACGTTATTACGGCACGCAAAGGCTTCTGCGCGCCCGAGTATGATGCAGTTGACCACAATGAGCGGAATGAACGCGCCCAGGGCCTGATACAGGGCCAGGCTGAGGTATTGCATCACGTAATCCACCATGGTGACGAAGGTCGCAATCACTACGATGAATGTTGCGATACGGACCTCTTTGGGCACGATCTTGCGGATAAGCGATACGACTACGCTGGACATCACGAGTACAAACGTGGCGCATGCGCCCATGGCCAGGGCGTACTGCACGTTACTGGATACCGCCAGTGTCGGGCACATGCCAAGCAGCATCACGAACACGGGGTTCTCCCGCCACAGTCCTTTTACGAATTCATCCATTGTTGTGGGTGGATTGCCCTGCGCCATCAGGAGCTACCTTTCTGCAGTTGGCCCAAGTGGGCGTGGATGAGCGGGATGATTTCCTGAGACCCGTCGTTCAGCATCCGCACCACCGCTTTCGACGAGATGGTTGCGCCGGAAATGCCTTCAATCTGCCATGGCTTGCTTTTTTCCCCGCTCTTGGCAAATTCCACCGCGTGGGCCAGCCCGAGGCCATCCGCGGTCAATTCAAGCGAAAGGGTGTCTTGGCTGGTCTCGGAGGCGAAGAAATTGGCCAGAAATTCAGGATCCTTGCCGATGAGGTCGCCAAGTCCCGGCGTTTCGCTGCTCTGCAGCACCGCGAATCCAAGTGTTCGCCCGATGCCGGGGTCGTAGCCGTAAATTGCGCGGATGACATCCTGGTAGCCCTGGGCGGCGACTTCGATAGCCACGCCGACGAGGGCGCCGCTCTCATCGTATCCGCCGTAGACTTTCTTCATGCCGGGGGTGGGATCGTCGATCTCAACCGGCCGGAACCCGTCGCTTTCCACGGCGAAGGCCTGGCTGGATACGGCGCCCGGGAGGACCTGGAAGACAGCGCCGCGCAGCTGTTCGAGGCGGTTCTGTTTAATGCCGGCTTCGGTGGCGTGGGCGACGAAGAAAATGAGGAAGCCGGAGAGAAAGGAAAAGCCGCCGAGTACCGCGATCATGTGCAGGCTGTTCGGTTGATCGACTTTTTGCGCTGCGGGTGTGCTGTTGCTCATTTCGCTGCCTTCTTGATTCGTTCGCTTCCAAATACCCGGGGCTGGGTGAAGTTTTCAATGTGGGGCGACACGGCGTTGCCGAGCAGGATGGCATACATGACGCCCTCCGGCAATCCGCCCTTGACGCGGATCAGGATGGTCAGAAAACCCATCAGACCACCGTAAATCCAGACGCCAAGGGGCGTGGTGGGAGAGGCCACCATATCGGTCGCCATGAACACGGCTCCCAGCATCAGGCCGCCGGAAAACAGCATGAACGCCGGCGTCGGGCTCGAATTGTCCAGAAAATAGAACAGCCAGCTGAACAGGTAGGCGGAACCAAGCATCGCTGCGGCAATGCGCCAGTTCATCATACCCCGCGCCACCAGCCAGGCGCCGCCCAGAAGAATGAATATCGCGCAGGTCTCGCCCGTGGATCCCGGCACCATCCCGGTGAACAGGTCCATGGTCGCCGTGGTCTTGCCTTCGAATTTTACGAGAGACAAGGGCGTGGCGCCGCTCCAGCCGTCGATGGTTGCTTGAGCAAGATAATCAGCCAGGGCGCCGGCCTGGGTGTTCGGGCTGAGGAAGGGAAGGGTCAGTGAGGTCGGGATGAACCGGGCGAAGCGGTTGTCGACAAACGCCGGAATCCAGGTCGTCAGGGAAACCGGAAACGCAGCCTGGAGAAACGCGCGCGCGACCAGGGCTGGATTAAAGGTGTTAAAGCCCAGGCCTCCGAACAGGGCCTTGCCCAGAAGGATGGCGATGACGCCGCCCGCGAACCCCATCCACAGCGGCAGGCCGGGGGGCAGGGTCAAGGCGAGCAGAATGCCGGTAATCACCGCGCTGTAGTCGCCGACGGTGGTGGGTTTGCGCGATACCACGCAGACCAGGTGTTCTGTCAGGATAGTGCCTGCGGTTGTGACGCAAAGGAGGGCAAGCGCGCTCAGTCCGAACGCCCAGACCGCGAACACGCATACGGGCATCAGCGCATATACGACGTTGCGCATGATCACGTCGGTGGTAACGATCGCCTTGATATGCGGCGAGGTGCGGATCTCGAATGCTTCCGGGGTAATGACCGTCACGACGCTGCTTTCCTTTCACGGATGATAGTCTTAGCGACTCGAAACCGTTGCACCAGGGGGATATTCGAGGGGCATACGTAAGAGCACGACCCGCATTCGAAGCAGTCCATCAGATTAAATGAGTTCGCCATGGTCTCAAACTCGCGTTTGCGGGCCAGTTGGCCGAGGCGCGAAGGATTCAGGTGCATGGGGCAGGCATCCAGGCAGCTTCCGCAACGGATGCAGGGGTATTCCTTGCGGTTGCGTTTCTGCACTTCCGCCTTGTCGAGCACCAGAATGCTCGTGACGCCTTTTGTGATCGGGATGTCCAGCGAAGGCACGGAAACGCCCATCATCGGGCCGCCGAGAATCACCACCGAGGCATCCTCGCCGCGGTAGCGGCACTGTTCGAGGATAAACCGGAGGGGGGTGCCCAGCGCCACAAGATAATTGCCGGGGTTGCCTACCGCGGGCCCCGTCACGGTGATCACGCGCTCGATCAGCCCCCGCTGCATCGGCAGCAGTTCGCCGATCTGGGCCAAAGTCGCCACATTGAACACCGCAGCGCCCACGTCAATTGGGAGACCCCCGGACGGCACTTCGCGATCCAGCAGCGATTTGATGAGCATCTTTTCCGCGCCCTGCGGATATTTGGTCTCGATGGATTCCACCTCGATCGGCTCACCATCCGGTCGGGCGAGGCGCATGGCTTCCACGGCGTCGGGCTTATTGTTCTCAATACCCACGACCACCCGGGCCGCTTGGTAGGCCCGCTGGACAACGCGGATGCCTTCATAGACATCCTCAGGGTGCTCGACCATCAGGCGGTGGTCGGTGGTGAGGTACGGCTCGCATTCGCAGCCGTTCACGATGATCGTGTCGACTTTCTTCCCTTCCGGCACGGCGAGTTTGACGTGCGTGGGGAATGCCGCGCCGCCCAGGCCCACTACGCCTGTCCACTGCACGGCTTTGACGATCTCCGGGTTGGACATGCCGTCGACATCGATCGGCGCGCCATACAGGATTTCCTGGCCCTCGCCGGGATACAGCCGAAGGAAGATGGCGGGGGACATGCCGCCCCGCACGTCGCGCGCAAGGGCGATACGGGTGATCCGGCCGGTAGCGGGCGCATGCATGGGCACCGACACAAATCCGCCCGGCTTGGCGATCGGCTCGCTTCGCACGACTTCCTGACCTTCGCGAACGATGGGCTGGGCTGGCGCGCCGGTGTGTTGCGACAGCGGAATGATCATCTCGTCCGCAAAGGGCAGACGGCGAATGGGCTTATGCTCCGTCAGCGCTTTGTACTCGGGGGGATGCACCCCATGCGAGAACGTCTTGTCGAGGCCGAGTAATGTCAATATGCTCATGGATACCAGCGCGTGTTATGTGGGCGCGTCCCATGACCCCCAGGGACGCGCCCACCCGTTTCTGATCGAGCGGGCGCGTTGCCCGCGATGGCTACATCTCGTTGAATTTAGCAGCTCGTTTTACGAGCTTGTCGAGGCCTTTTTCATTCGGATCCCAGGGATCGCCGGGGCGGATGCACCGGGCCGCGCAACGTTCCGCGGCTTTGACCATGTCCTTGTAGGGGCCCGATTTGTAGTCAAGCACGATCGCCTGTTTTTTGTCGTTCCAGCCAAACATAGTCGGGTTGATGAGCTGGCACTCACCACAACCCGTGCACTGCTCCGAATCAAGATACGGATCCATTCCACCTCCAGTAACCAGCCCCGGGGCGTCCGGTGCGGGGGCAACAGCCACGTTCTGCTCTACTGCGGCTCCGCCGCCGCCGGTTGCTGGTGCAACCACGGCCATGGCGGCCGGGGCCGGCACGGCGTGCGAAACGCTGCCGCCGTTGGCCAATTGGAGCAGGCCGGCCGTGATCTTCTGCACCACTTCCGCACGCGCCTGGTTGGCAATTTGGTTTACGTCGACTTTCTGATCAGCGCCCGTGAGGGACTTGAGCAAGTTCCAGAAATTGCGCCGGTCTTCGGTCGACTTCACAATCGATTTCGAACAAATCAGGCGGGACAAACGGTTCTTTTTGTCGACCGCCCACACATACGGATACAGTCCCTCGCGGTCTTCCTCGCTCAGATTGATGAAGTCGGCGATGGGCACCATGTCATCGTTCCAGGCATCCTGCGGAGCCTTGCGGTAATGCTTGCGGAAACGGCTTTCCGTGGCCGCGTAGTCCGCGAAGGTCAGCGGGATCTCCATCGTGCCCGGCTGGCCTTCTTCATCGACATAGCTGAGCGTGAAGGTCGGCCAATCGCTGTTCAGCGCGGGGTTGCCTTCCAGGTCGAGCGCGTCCGCCGGATTCTCACCGAGATCCGGGTTGTACCGGAACACGGGGTACGCACGCGATTCAACCGCCAGGATCGACTGGTGCTTGGCCACGTCATCGCCGATGCCGTGCTCAGGCATGCAGGGGCTGTGAATCGAGAAGAAGGCGGGCCTCCGCGCGGTCAGACCCTGCACAAAGCCTTCCAGCAGGTGGCCGACGTTGGCGATCGTCCCCTGCATCACGTAGGTGGTGCGGTGGGCCATCGCGATCAGGCTGGCCTCCTTGCGGATTTCCTCCTTGCCCTGAATGGCCTTGCCAAACTGGGCCATGTCGGAGATCTGGCCGAAGTATCCCGAGGTGCAGGCCTGGCCGCCCGTGTTCGAGTACACCTGGGTGTCCAGGCAGATGATCTTGACGGGTTTGCCGCTCATCATCAGGCGGGACATGTTCTGGAATCCGATGTCGAAGAGCGCGCCGTCGCCGCCGACAGCGATCACCGGCGGGCACAGGGCAAATTCTTCATCGGTGAATTCACGCCACGTGAAGTAGCGGAAGAACTCCTCGTGTTCCTTCGGGTTGTAGCCGCCTGCCAGCTCCATCTCTGCCTTGCGAATGGCCTTGAAGCCTTCGCCCATCTTAAGCATGTGGCCTTCAAACACGCCCATGGCCATCGAGGTGCAGTCCTGGAACAGGTGGTTTGCCCACGGGAACGGATACGGATTGAAGGGGTACGTCGAACCCCAGACCGAGGTGCAGCCGGTGGCGTTGATCATTCCCATGCTAGCACGGCCGCGGCCGGTGATGCCGGTGGTGTACTCCCAGCGCAGGTGCTTCAGTTTCGCCAGGATGTCGGTCGTCGTCTTGAGCCACTCGCTGTCGATGGTGCTGTTGACCTTGCCCGCTTCGAGCGCTGTGCTGAGATTGGCGAGGGTCAGATCTTTGCCCTGCAGCGAGGTAAGCGCCCGGTTCATGGCGTCCGTATCGCTCACGTTGACCTGCTCGGCCAGCTTGAGCCGGATGTGTTTTTCAAGACGCTCGATAAGGTCGTCCAGGCGGGCTACCTGTGCCTTCACCCGCGGCTGCATAAGCGCTTCGATGACGGAGGTGAAAAGGTGCACCACCGTCTTTTCACCGCATCCGAGACAGGCGCCGTCGCCGCCAACCATCGATTTGTAGTTGACCTTGTCCAGGAGGAGGGTATCGAGCGCGCCGATGCCCTCTTCGAGGTTGTCAATCCGGATGTACTCGGGCTTCGTATTGGGCAGGTCCAGCCAGAACTCCCAGTTACGGCGCAATTCGTCAATGGTCTCGGGGGTTTGCGTCGTCACATGCAGGGCGTCGGCCGGGCACACCTGCACACATTGGCCACACTTGATACACGAGCCCAGCAGGTCTTTTTCGTCCAGCGCACCGGGCGGGCGCAGGCGCTTTTTTTGTGCGTAAGCCAGTGGCAAATAACCAGACAGGGCGGCCCCCAACACGCC
>DAOSJS010000163.1:0-8726 GCA_035367355.1 Candidatus Hydrogenedentota bacterium | reverse complement strand
GGGGTTGATCTCGAGAGAAAAGAACGTGGCGCCGGCCCGCAGTCTGGTGAAGACTACCCGGCTAATCGTTCCAGTGCCCGCGCCAAACTCGACGACCACGTCCGCATCCTGGACCCCGGCCGCGTCTGTCACGGCGGCAGCAAGATATTTGGAACTTGCCGCAAACGCCCCAACTTCTTTCGGATGTGCAACAAACTGCCTGAAGAAACCCCACGCATTCCGCCAGACGTTGCCGTTCCCTGAAAACCCCATAATGCCTCAGTCTCTTCAGCCTCTACACTATACAAACCCACTGAGATCCGCTATAAGCCATGATACAGCAGCATTCAGAGCGCATCAAGAAGAAGTTCCCGACTGGCGCCATAAACGACCCTTCCTGTGATGGAATCGCCGGGCCCTTTGCGATCCTGGCGGAGCATCGGGTTGGACAATTGGCAATCCACCCCCGCCCCATGCGGCGCGCGCGTGCAGGGGCAGGCCCCTGTGCCTGCCCTTCTTCAGGCGGATACACGGGGGCTATCCGGATGGGCGGCCACAGGGGGCCGCCCCTACAATCCGGACGGCGATCACGCGGTGCGCGTTTTGGGGCATTCTGGCAATGCCTGGCCAGAACCCCGCAGTGAATGCATGGGCGACTCAAATCACTGCGGCCTGCCCGATTGGCTGGCGCGAAACTCTGTCAGATACACCCCGGTTTCGACGAATTCGTTGAGGCGCGTAAAGCGATTCGCTACAATTGACCGGAACAACACTGTCCAGGAGGGGCGCCCATCCGAACATTCCGCCGCCGCCCCCACGATCACGAAGGAGGAATCATGAGTTTTCTTGCCGAGCGCATGGGCCGTATCGACGCCAGCGGAATTCGCAAAGTCTTTGCCCTGGCAGCCAATCTGCAGGATCCCATCAATCTGAGCATCGGGCAGCCGGATTTCGACGTGGACGAGGCGGTCAAACAGGACGCCATCGCCGCCATCGAGTCGGGTTTGAACCAATACACACAAACCTGGGGCCTTGATGAGCTGCGGGAGGAAGCCTCGGCCTATTACGTGCGCCGCTTCGGCACGTCTCTCGAAAATGTCATGATCACCTCAGGCGTCTCAGGAGGCCTCTTCCTCGCGCTTCTGGCCACCATCAATCCGGGTGACGAGGTCATCTTCGCCGACCCGTACTTCGTCATGTACAAGCACCTCGTCAACCTCCTGGGGGGCGTGTGCAAGCCCGTAAGCACCTACCCCGATTTCAAGCTCAAGGCGGCCGATATCGAGGCCGCCATCACTCCAAGAACGAAGCTGCTCATCGTCAATTCACCGTGCAACCCCACGGGCGTCACACTCAATCAGACCGAACTGAAAGAGATCGCTGACGTTGGCGCCAAACACGGGATCCTGATAATCTCCGACGAAATCTACGAGCAGTTTTTCTTTGATGGCACCCCCGCCTCCATGGCCGGCCTGTGTGAGCATCTCATTGTCCTCAATGGCCTCTCAAAGATGGCCGGCATGACCGGATGGCGCGTCGGCTTTGCATCCGGCCCCGCCGACATCATCCAGCAGATGAACACCCTGCAGCAGTACACGTTCGTGTGCGCGCCGTCAATGGCTCAGAAGGCTGCCGTCACGGCATTGCGCGCCGACACCACCGGGAAGATTGCCGCCTACAAGCGGAAACGCGACCTCATTTACGAAGGTTTGGCCCAGCGATTCACCGTGGTCAAACCAGGCGGCGCCTTCTACATTTTCCCGGAAGCGCCCGGCGGCGATGGCGACGCCTTTGTGGCCAAGGCCATCGAAAACAATATCCTCGTTATTCCCGGCAGCGTGTTCAGCGAACGAAAGACCAATTTCCGCCTGAGCTTCGCCGCCGACGATGCGACTATCCAACGCGGTGTTGACGCCTTGAATAAACTGGCCAGCGAGATGTCGTGAGCGCCCCGGAAGCCGTGCGCAACGCACTCGGCTGAGCGGAACGATTGCCGGCAGCGCTGGAGCGCTGGCACGCAGTGGCGCGCTCCAGCAGTGAACGGGATGGCCATGGCTTGTCCGGATACAACGGGCAGCGGCAGGAGGAGAAGGGCACATGCGAAAGACGGTGAATTCCAGTGTTTTTGTCATGTTGGCCGCGGGCGTTTTACTGGCTGGCAGCTTGCCCGCCTCCGGGCTGGAAATGCTCGTCAAACCGTACCTGAATCAGCCCACGACCAGTGGCATTGTGGTGCGCTGGGAAACGGATGTCCCTGCCTCCTCGCTCGTGCGCTGGGGAAGTGCAGTGCCTCTGGAAGAAACGGCCTCCGCCGAGGGATGGCGCTCCCTGCATGAAGTCACGCTAAGCGGACTGGAAGCCGGATCGCCGTATTTCTACCAAGTGGTTTCCCGGGACAGCGCGGGAAATGAGGTGGAAAGCGAGATCTACACGTTCGGGACGGCTGTCGAAGGCGACGCGGCATTCGGTTTTGTCGTGTTCTGCGACACCCAGGCCAACCCGGACGCCTTGCGGCGTCTGGTTGAGTTCGCGTACGCGCAACGCCCGGCCTTTACCTTGCTCGGCGGCGATCTCGTGAGCGACGGACGGGAAAAGAGCCATTGGACCGGACACTTCTTCCCCAACATGGAGCCCCTGAACACCCGGGTACCCCTCGTGCCGATTCTCGGTAACCACGAGAACAACGCCCAGCATTTCTATGACTATTTCACTTTGCCGGACCCCGAATACCGCTACCGCTTCGACTATGGCAACCTCTCGGTGTTCCTGCTCGACTCCCAGCGGCCGTTCCGGGAGACTTCGGAAGATTACCGCTGGCTGGAGCAGGAGCTGGCCCGCAGCAAGGCCACCTGGAAAATGGTGATGATGCACAAACCGGCGTATTCGTCCGACGAGAACGACTTTGGAGACACCGCAAAAACGCGTTCTCGCCTGGGCGACCTCAATGCCCGCAGGCTGGTCCCGCTGTACGAAAAATACGGCGTCGACATCGTCTGGAGCGGGCACATCCATACCTACGAACGCACCTGGCCGCTCAAGAATGGCAAATCCGTATCGTCCAGAAAAGGAGTCCTCTACATGGTGACCGGCGGAGGCGGCGGGTCACTGGAAAATACCGCGCCCGTGCGCACGCCAATCCTGGCGAAGGTCTACCGGGGGCATCACTACTGTTATGTGCTGGTAAATGGCAAAGAACTGCGGATAGAAGCCTACGACCTCGACAACCGCCTGTTTGACTGGGTCGAATTGAAAAAGTAGGCGGCCGCGAAGGCGGGCGCCAAACCCGGGCAGTCAATAGCGAAGAGGCGTTGCGCCGGGTCAATGGACCCGAACAACCGTCCCCTGCTCCACCGACTCGATAGCGGCGGCGAGTACTTTCTGCGCGGCCAGGCCATCAGCGCCGGAGCCATCGATTTCGCCGGGAGGGCAGCACGCCTCCACCTGCTCGACGAAACGCTGGATGCGGTTCATGAAGGTGTCTTCGAAGCGCTTTTCCGGAACGCTGCCGAAGGGTGTGTTGGTGATGACCGTCTTCTCGATGCTTCCCGCCGGATAATAGGTCAGCTGCGAGAACATGTCTTCCAGCACAAAACGTCCGCCGGTTCCCGCGACTTCGCAGCGTTCCATCGGGTGGCCGCGCTCGATGTCGTAGCTTCCTGTCAAGCCGCCCACCGCTCCGCCGGAAAATTTCATGTTGAAGTGCGCGGTCGTCCAGATGCTGCGGCCGGGGGCCTTCGTGACAAAACACTGGACGGCCTCGATGTCGCCGCAGAAGTGGCGCATCACATCTATGGTGTGCGGGTGCAGCGCCTTGATCTGGAACCAGGGCGAACTCTCCGCGGGATTCTTGATCCACATGGCCATGTTGATGAACAGCAGATGGCCGAGTCTGCCTGCTTCCACCCATTGTTTCGCCAGCCGGGTGAGCATCGTAAACCGGTGGTTCAGATTGATGCCATAGCACAGGCCTTTCCGGCTGGCCAGAGCGACCATCTCCTCCGCTTGCGTGATATCGTTCGAGATGGGTTTCTCTCCCAGCACGTGACACCCAGCCTCCAGCGCCTGCAGGGTCGGCTCGTAGTGGTCGCTCCCATATTCAAAGCCGCCCGTGGTCACCGAGCACAGACTGTGCTGCACTTGCTCCAACATCTCGGCCGCACCGTAAAACGCCGGGACTCCCAGCCGCGCCGAGGCGGCATCCGCACGCTCCGTGATTCGGTCGCAGACTCCCACGAGTTCGCAGCCGGGAATCGCGCGATAACAATCGGCATGGCGGTTTCCGATGGGCCCCATTCCGATGATGGCAACGCGTTGCACAGGCAATCCCCCTTCATATCAGCGAGAAACCGGACACCGCCAGTTTCGCTCAGCACGACGGTTGGGGCGCCATTTTATACCCCTTCTCTTCGTGATTCCATCCGGCGACAGCGATCCGCGCCTTGGCCAGGGGCAAGATCCCGGTTCAACGCGGCGCGCCCGCTTATATTCTCCGAAGCGGCTCGCACGTTCTCCTGCGGCCGGAAGAAAGAGTCGTGGGAGTAAATCACGATTGGGACGCGTTTGGAAAGGAGGCATGCGCCGGGTCGAAAGCACTCAGCAGGCACCCGGGCACATGAATCCAAATTGAACCCCCGGAATGTTCGCTTGAGACAGCGGACATGAGGAGAGCATTATGGGCGCGTTTTGCACGGGCCACGCCGCAGTCGCACCGAATGAACTGCCTGTGGTAAAATCCGGAAATATGCTCGAAACGCTTACACTCAAAGAACTTTATGCCCCCGTGCACAGCCAGATTGATGCGGTTTCCGCCCGGGTCGGCGATTTCTGGACCCAGGCCCTGCAGCTGGTGCACGGCTCATCCATGCCTGCCATGCAGGTTGGCGGCAAGATGCTGCGCCCGGCCTTGTGCCTCCTGGGCGCCGGGGTCCTGGGCGTCTCCGACACCCGGCGATTTGTGAATCTGGCCACCAGCATGGAACTCCTCCATCTGGCCGCATTGGCCCACGATGATGTGATCGACCGCGCCAGTATCCGCCGCGGCATGCACACGCTCAATGCTCGCTGGGACGACCATGCCGCCATCCTTGCCGGCGACTATCTGGTCGCCCGTTCGATTGAGCTCATGACCCCCTACAATTCCGCCAGCATCATTTCCACCGCCGTTCGCTCCATCCGGGAAATGGCCGAGGCCGAATTGAAATGCTTCGCCAACGGCAGCGAGCCCATGACGGAGGAGGATGTGCTGGAAATCGCGCGGAAGAAGACCGCGAGCCTGTTCGCAGCAGCCTGCAGCGCGCCCGCGCTGCTCCTGGACGACCCGCATGGTCAAACGCTGTACGATTACGGTATAGCCCTCGGCATCGCCTTCCAGGTGGTAGACGACCTCCTGGATCTCCGCCAGGATGCCAAGGTACTCGGAAAACCTTCGTGTTCTGATGTCGTGGAAGGCAAACAGACGCTCCCCATCCTGTTCATGCGAGAGGAGCTTGACTCCGCGGGCCGGGCCCGGCTGCAACGCATGCGTGGCGCGGAAATGACGCCGGAAAACCGGGAGTGGGTCCTCGATATGCTGGTCGCGACCAAGGCGGCCGAGCGTTCCGAGGCTGTCGCGCGTGAATATGCGGTGCAAGCTCATGCGGCCGCCGCCCAGCTTCCTGCGGGCCCCCACCGCGCCTCTCTTACGGGCATCGTCGATTTTGTGATTGCCCGGACTTGGTGACTTCGGCCCGGTGTACCCATTTCGCTCCGTTTCCGCACCTGTGCTCCTTCCCGGTTTTTCCGCGGGCCCTTTACGTCCTTCCAGCACAGGGGCTATCATGAACGGCGGACATCTTCCCGGCAAAAGCATAAGGTGAATTGTATTAAATATTTCAGCCCAGAAATCGTCGGTATTGTCTGGGTGAGGAGAATGGGCAATTGAGTATCGCATTAGAAACCACGGTTTTGTGCGACATCTCGCAGGACGAGGTGCAGGAGCCGCGCGTAGCCGTGCGGGCCGAGCTCGACGATTCGGGTGCGGTTGCCCGTGCGAAAACGGGCGACGTTGAAGCATTTGAATATCTCGTAAAGCGCTACCGCAACGAAGTCTTTGCTCTTGCCTACCACTTTCTGCGAAGCCGCGAGCAGGCATGGGATGTTGCCCAGGAAGTATTTATCAAGGCATATAACGCCCTCACACAGTTCCGCGGAGACGCCAGCTTTAAGACGTGGCTGATGCGGATCACAGCGAACCAGTGCAAAGATTATTTGAAGAAGCGGCGGCTGGAAACCGTCTCGTTCGATGACAGTCGGCTGACAGAGAATGCCCAGAGCCATATGCTTGCGCCCGACCATAGTCTGGAAGCGGCGGAAATTGGAATGGCAATCGAGAAAGCACTCGACAAGCTTTCGCATAAACATCGAACAGCATTTATTTTACGTGAATTTGAAGGCCTCTCGTACGACGAGATGGCCGAGGTGATGAATTGCAGCATCGGCACGGTGATGAGCCGGCTGCACCACGCGCGCAAGAAGCTGCAAAAGAGCCTGACTCAAATGGGCTTTATGGGAGCGGACGCATGAACCGGAAACTCAGGACTATCGAACGCTGGTTTGACGGTGCCACGGCAGACGAAGCCGAGGCTCAGACCCTCGTCGCCGGCAAGCCCGAATACGCGGCCCATCTGGAAGCCTTGAAGCTGTTGCGCACGGGTGCGCGCAGCCTGGCACAGCAGGAGGTCATCGAACCGGCACAGTTCCCGGCCTTCATGGCAGGCATACGGGAACGGCTCGAGCCCGCTCCGCGGCACCACCGGGGCGTCTGGGCCCTGGCGTCCGCAGTCGCTGCTTCGCTTATCGCGGCAATTGCGATCTATATGATGGCTGCGCCCCCTCCTGAAAACATATCCGCCGAAGTGGAACAGGTCGGCACAACCATCGAAGGCGCGGAAGTCGGTTACTACAATACCGATAACGGCACGATGACGGTTTGGGTGGATATCCCGGAAGGAGATCTCCCTTGACTTGCTCAGCCTGGACGCTTGCCGCTGCATTGTTGATCATTCCCCTGGCCGGGCAGGAATCCCAGGGGGCGGCTTCGCCAACCGTGTCTGTGCAGTTGATTGCCGTGCGTGCCACGAGCCAGGGCCATGAAAAAGCCCAGTTTGACTCGAACATCGCATTCATCCGGGAGACCGTGGAAGACCTCAAACAGTTTGACGATTTCCGCAAGCTGAAAAGCGTGAATACCACGGCCCCCTATGGCAAAGAAACCAAGGTTCTTCTGGATGATCGCTACACACTGCTCATCCATCCCATCGAACGGGATTCCCTCGACCGTATCCGCTGCGACGTCCGGGTACAAATGCGCCTGCCGGATAACGAAGCCAAACCGAGTACGCAGCCTGGTCAGCAGGCGCCTTCGCCCAGACTGAAAGAAGTCTTGCGCTGCACTTTGCTCGCGGTCTCGGGGAAATCGTTCAAGGTGGGCGGACTGAAGCTTGACGAAGGCCAACTGGTTTTAGTTCTTACGCTTACAGATGAACGGCCGGCTGAGAATCCGTAGCGTTCTGCTCAAAACGGGATGACTGCATAGCGATCCCGTTCACTCCCGCGGGCCCACTCCGCCGCACGCGCCTGCGACTGCGAGGCATAAGCAGCATTGCTCAGCCCCCGCGTCTGGATCTCGAATCGATCCTCATGCACGTGCACATCACGAAATTCGACGGGATACTCGGTCAGCGAACCGGTTACCACCTGGGTAAGTCCTTGTTTACGCGCTATATAGTGCGCATGCACGTTTCCGGATAACAGCAACTTTACCTGAGCATGCGCACTGAGGAATCTGATGAACTGGTGTGTGTTTTTGAGCATGCCATAGCGCGCCATACTCTCTTGAAGGGCTTCGTTTTCCGGCAGAATCGCCGGCGGATGCAGTGCGATGATCGTTGCCTCTCCGGCATGTTCCGTCAGATCGGCCTCGAGCCAGTCATATTGTTCGGGGGGAATGCGCCATTCAGGGGCAGCGTCGTGGCCATCACTGAACGGCATCAGACTCCCGTCCTGCCACTCCCACCACGGATCCAGCACGCAAAAGTGGATCTCCTTGTGAGTAAAGGAGTAACACATCCTGGAATCAGGAAGATGCGCCCCAAACGCCTCGACAAACCACTGCCGGGACTGCTCATTCCGAAAATCAGAGTGGCCTCCCATCGGGTAGTACGGCGTGTCCAGCGAATCCATCAGGTCACGGGCAGCATACACCGCATCCCGGGAATGCGCACGCGCAATGTCGCCGGTAATGAGCAGGAAGTCGGGCTGAAGATCGACCAGATCGCGGCGGAGAGAGCTCACCACTTCCGGAATCAGGCTGCTCTCCAGCCTGCCGTTCCCGGTGCCGTGTACCTGGTTCCCCAAATGAGGATCAGACAATTGGATGAATCGCCACATTCCCCTGTCTCACGCGCAATGAGCATACCACAAAAGTAATAAAATTGCGACAAAAACGCCCGCCAGCACACCTCTGTTTGGCCTGGCAACGGATGCCACGGTCCGCATGGCTTCACACAAGTGGACGCCCTGCGTCTCGCTGGGTTTCAGCAAGCCTGGCGCGCTGTATTTCGATGGAATCATGAGATGCCCAATCGTCGCATAGCGCGCCAGAGGGTGGTGCGGCCGACCCCGAGCAAGTCTGCGGCGGCGCTCCGGTTTCCTCATGTTTTCCGCAGCGCCAACCGGATGACATCCTCGCCGAGCTTATCTGGTGCTTT
>DAOSJS010000162.1:0-8736 GCA_035367355.1 Candidatus Hydrogenedentota bacterium | reverse complement strand
ACGAATCGCTTGATGCGGCCTGGGCTGCCGTGGCGCCGCACACGGATCAGCGGTTTAAGGACGAGTTGCGCGGCCTGGCCGATGCGTCAGGGGTGGCCATGGAGGAATTGATCCGCGCGCACATGATCCCGGTGGTGTCGTCGTACTCCTGCAGCGGGGTGGCCGTGTGGAATGAGGCGACGGCCAACGGCAACCTGTACCAGATCCGCAACCTCGACTTCACAATGAATGCCGGCCTGCAGGATTATCCGGTGGTGGTGGTGTATCTGCCCCAGCAGGGCCTCGCGCACGCCAACGTCACGTTCGCCGGCTGCATCGGCTGCAACACAGGCATGAACGTGGCGGGGATCGCGCTGTCGGAAAAGGGCGCTTCCCCCCGCAGCGATATGCCGTACGACATTAACGGCGAACATTTCATGATGCTGTTCCGGGACATCCTCTATGACGCGGGCGACCTCGAGACCGCCGTCCGTCTGGTGAAGGAATCGCCGCGCATCAAGAAATACCGGTTCTACATCGGCGACGGCCAGGGAAAAAAGGCAGTCAAGATCAAGGCCTATGCGCCAGACCTGGACATCTGGCCCGATAATGACCCCACCGACGAAGTCGCGCCGAATATCCTGAAAAATGTCATTTATTACACGATGAACAATCAGGCAGCCTTCACCCACCTCACCGAAAATTACGGAAAATACGATGCCGAATCGGTGATCGCGCTGTCACGGCTTGTAGCCGACGATGACGGCAACCTGCTCAACGTCGTTTATGACGCCACGGCGCTCGAGATGCGGGTTGCCTATGCGGAAGGGCCCGCGACCGCCGCGACACGGCCCTATGTCGCGCTGCGCCTGCGGGATTATCTGAACTACAACCCTGAGGGCGCAATCAAGACGGCAGACACGCCGAAACAGACAAACTGATTGCCCGCCTGCGCCATCCGCGAGCGACAGGATTGACACGCGGAAGGTGCGTCAGTAAATCAGGGTCTGCACTCGACGAGACAGGAGGACGTTGCCCGCCAGGGCAGGAAGTTGAAGGAGGCGGCGATGTTGTCGATTCTTATCCGCGGCATCGTAGGGTTTATCTTTGTGCTTCTTGGCGTGGTAGGGCTCGTATCGCCGGGTACAACGCGCAGGCTGGTCAGCGCGCTTCTCGCGAAGGCCCCGGTTCGAGTCTTTGGCGCTTTTCTCATGCTGCTGGGTGCGGGCGCGTTTCGCGCGGCGGACCAGCTCTCTCTGCCGCTTGCCGGCCAGGTGCTCGGCGTGGCGCTCTTCATGGCGGGCGGCGTGCACATCCTGATTCCCGATTTCGCCATAATTTTGAATGAATGGTGGGTGGCCCAGAAGACCATCTGGGAACGCCTGGTCAGCGTCGTCTACCTCTTCCTGGCGGCCCTGTTCCTCGCCCCGTCAGAAGGGATTCACGTGCGGCAGTGGTTCACGCCACTGCTGCCGGCGGCGTACGACACCCCATCTGAAGACGAAGACGATGACGACCCGGAAGTGACTGCGCCGGAGCCCGCCCCACACGATACCGCGCCAACACCGGAATGAGCCCACAGCGGCCCGTGAAACGCGCTCTGCATGCCCGGGCGTTGCTCAGGGCATGCCGGGCTGTTTTTGTTCAGCGGTGTCGACGCAAATGACGACGATGCCCTCGCGCTGGCCCTGCTCGTCACGCAGTTGTGCGACATGTCCGACCAGTCTGCGCCCAGTGCGCTCGTCCAGGTATTCGGCTGAAAATTCTTCGCCGGTCAGGGCGCGATCGAGCAGCGTCTTCATTCCCGGGCGGTCCGCGCAGATCTCCCGGATCGGTTTGCCGACGAACTGCGCCGGGTCGATGGCAAGCACCTCGAGCTCCCGGCCTTCGATGGCGGTGCACACCCCATCGCGGTCGGCGGCGAACAGGATCACGGGCGCGGCCTGAAGCAGTTTTTGCAGATGCTGCCCTTCGCGCCGCAAGGCTTCTTCGGCCCGTTTCCGCTCCTCAATGCTGTGGATGGAGCCTACAATCGCTTCAACAGAGCCATGGTCATCGAGCACAAGCATCAGCGAATCGCTGACCCAGCGGTAGCTGCCGTCTTTGAGCCTGCGGCGAAATTCGAGCGTGAGGCTCGCAGAATTGCCCCGCGCGTTCGCAACGGCCTCCCGCATCTCGGCCTGAAGCCGCGGAAGGTCGTCCGGGTGGAACCCCTGGAGAATCTCCGCCAGGCCTCTGTTGATTGCCTCATCGTATGAAAAACCTGAAAATTCGGCGACATGGGGGCTCAGGTAGTCGTAGCGGTTGGTGCGCATGTTGAACCGGTAGAGCACATGGCGGGACGCCTGCAGCGTCTCGGTGAAACGGCGTTCGCTTTCGCGGAGCTTCGCTTCCGTCTTGAGACGCTCGGAAATATCGCGCGACACCGCGTAAAGCGCTTGTTCGCCGTTCCACCGCCCGGACGAGACATGCGTATCGACCGGGATCACCGTGCCGTCCGCCGCCTGAAACGGCATCTCGCAGCAGAGCCGCCGGCCCGCCACCTGTTCGGTGAGCAGTTCCTCGGCTTCCTGACGCCGATCCGGCGGATAGAGCATCGCGACGGGCGAACCGAGCAACTGCTCTTCCGGGTAGCCCAGACGGCGAATCGTCGCCGGGTTCACCTGAACGATTCGGCCCTCCAGCGAAAGCACCACAACGAAATCTTCGAGGCGGTTGAACAGTTCCTGGAAATTCCGGCGGGAGTCTTCGAGCGCCTTTGCCGCCGCCATGCGTTCCGAGATATCGACATTGACCACCTGCACCGCGGGCCGCCCCTGGTAACGCGTCAGACCCACGTAGCTCTGGAGATGCCGGATGCCGCCGTCGGCCCGAATGAGCCGGTAAATCCCGGACTGAGCGGCGCCGTTACCGCCGCTCACCGCTTGAAACGAAGCCAGCGTGGCGTTCCGATCCTCGGGATGAATATACCGCTCCGCAGCCTGCTCGATGCTCAGGCCGATCAGGTCATCGACCCGGCAATCCGCCATCTCGGCAAGGGCCGAATTCGCATATACCACCCGGCTGTCCTGGAATAGAGAAAATCCCTGCGCCGAGTCCTCCACAAGCACCCGATAGGCCTCTTCCGTGTGCTTGAGTTCCGTGATGTCCTGCATGCCGATCACAACATGGGTAATCTGCCCCGCCTCGTCGCGCATCGGCGCCGCATTCACAACAAGATGGCGAGACGATCCATCATCGCGGATCAGCAGGGTCATCTCATTGGTTACGCGCTGCCCCGTGTCCCGCGCCCGCATAAACGGGTACTCCTCCGGGCGCAGTTCCCGCCCCGAGGTGTCGCAGAGGCTCCAGTCGTCCACCAGGCACGAGCGGCCCACGAACTGGTCGAGAGGCATGCCCGTGATCTCTTCCGTCCGGGGATTCGCGAATATGATCACGCCGTTGTAATCTGCGACAAATACGCTGGAAAGCGCCATCGTATCAAGAATTCCCCGCAGGAATTCCGCGTTTTTCCGCAATACGCGCTCTGCGCGTTTCCGTTGCGCCTTTTCCGACCTGAGTTCCGAGATACGCTCCCGCGCAGTCTCCGGGCCGCGAGGCCCGTCAGGCTCTCCAAAATAATGCTCGATCACGTGGTACCTTTCGGATTCGCGGCGGACGCACCAAAATTGCCGAATTGCCCAGCCCGCGCCCTGCCCGAATCTCGCTAGATTTCGGTACCTGATAATACAACATCAATACTAGGCACGCCAATCGGAAAATCGTGACAATCCGGCGTGAAAAGCACGTAAACCACGATCCACAGCCACAGATCGGCTTCCCGCACCCCAATCTGGCGCCAAATGGAGGGAAATACGAAGACCCACCCCGCCCAAGGGCCGTATCCTCACTTCAGCGGGGCGATCCTGTCTGTGATGGCTCACAAGCGCCCAGGAATCCGGCCAGAAATAAAAAAGCCCCCAAACCTTTCGGCAGGGAGCGCTAGGGGCGCTGCAAGCAGCGGAGCCCACCGTGATGATTCCGGTAAGGAAACATCCTTACTGTGATTTGATGGAATCACCGCTCAGGTATACTATAGATTATATTAGACTGTGAGGGGCTGATTGTCAATAGCAAAAAAGCAGTTTTCGGGGGTTACTATGGACAGCGTCGCAAAGTATACGGTACTTGGCCTTGACTTGGGCTCCAATTCCGTCGGCTGGGCGTTAATCGAATATCGAGACGGGCAGCCGTCGGCTTTGACCGGCTGCGGCGTGCGTGTTTTCGATGCGGGCACCGAAGGCGACGTCGAATCCGGCAGAGACAGCGCGCGCGGGGTCGAGCGCCGCGACGCCCGCCAACGGCGGCGTCAGTGCGAACGCCGCGGCCGCCGTCTTGAAAACCTCGCCGGGCTCCTCAGCCGCAACGGGCTCCTGCCCAAAGGCGCCATGCGGAAGCCTGCGGAGCGCCACCGCCTCCTCCAGGCCCTCGACCAGGAGATCGACGCCCGGTACCGCAATGCCGCGCCTCCGGACGAAAAAACCGCGGCTGCTCTCGACCAGCTTCCCTATTTTCTCCGCAGCCGCGCACTGGACCATCCTCTCGAACCTCATGAGTTCGGGCGAGCCCTCTACCACCTCGCGCAGCGGCGCGGCTATCTCAGCAACCGTAAGTCGGGCAAGAAAGATGAAGACAAAGGCACCGTCGAGCTAAACATTAGCGAGTTGCGCGAACGCATGAGCGCCGCCGGCGTCCGAACCCTCGGCGAATTCCTCGCGCAGGTGGATCCCGTCAATGAGCGCCGCCTCCGGCAACGCTGGACCGCGCGCGACATGTATCTCGATGAATTTGAGGCGATCTGGGCGGCGCAGCAGCCGCATCACCCCAGACTGCTCTCCGATGCGCTGAAAAAGCAGATCGCCGAGGCCATTTTCTATCAACGCCCTCTCAAAAGCCAGAAAGGCCTGATCGGCGTATGCGACCTGGTCTCCCAGAAGAAACGCGCACCGAAAGCGCTGCTCATCTCCCAGCGCTTCCGCATGCTTCAGAAGGTCAATGACCTTGAGGTGATCTTTGCCGACGAATCCCACCGCCGCCTTACCGAGGATGAGCGCCACGCGGTCCTTCAGGCCATGGAGAAGAAAGACGAGATCACCTTTCCCCAAATTCGAACGGCGGCCAAGCTCCCGAAAGGCGTAGAGTTCAACTTCCAGCGCGGCGGGGAAAAGGACCTGCCCGGCAACAAGACCGCCACCGCGCTGCGCGCCGTCTTTGGCGAACAGTGGGACCGTTTCTCCCGTGAAACGCAGGATGCGATTGTCGGCGAAGCCATGGGCATTGAGCGGGCTGAAACCCTGGAGCGGCGCGGGCGCGACGCCTGGGGCCTCGACCCCGAAGCGGCCGCCGCCTTCGGCAAGGTCCATCTTGAATCCGGCTATATGGCCCTTTCCCGCGAAGCGATGCGCGCGATCCTGCCCCTGATGGAGCAGGGAATCCAGTTTGCCACCGCGCGCGACCAGGCGTTTGAAGGAAACTGGGCCCGAAACGTGCTCGACCAGCTTCCCGGCGTGGCCGAGGCCTGCAAGACCATTCGCAACCCGGTCGTGATGCGCACGCTCACCGAGACCCGCCGCGTGGTCAACGCGATCATCCGCACTTACGGAAAACCCGACTACATCCGCATCGAGCTTGCCCGCGAGATGAAAAAGAGCCGTGATGAGCGCAAAAAGATCACCGCGGAGATCCAGAAGCGCCGAAAAGCCAACGATGCCCTGCGGCAGAAAATCATCGACACCACCGGCGACCCCCGCGTGACCGGGCGCGACCTCCTCAAGGCACGGCTCTGGGAGGAGTGCGGCGGGCTCTGGAAGGAGTGCGGCGGGAGATGCCCGTACACGGGCAAGTCCATCCCCTTCCATGAGCTTTTCAGCCAGGATTCCCCCTGGGACATCGAGCACATCATCCCGTTCAGCCGCTGCCTCGACGATTCCTTCTTCAACAAGACCCTCTGCTATCACGAAGAAAACCGTAACGTGAAACAAAACCGCACGCCCCGCGAGGCCTACGAACATTCAGGCCACTGGGATGACATCCTCGACAGGGTCGCGAGATTTCAAGGCGATGCCGCGCGCGAGAAACTCCGCCGCTTCCAGATGAGCACCGAGGACCTGCTCGAATTCGAAGAGTTCAGCGCGCGCCAGCTCAACGACACCAAGTTCGCCTCCCGCGAAGCCCGAAATTACCTCGCGTGGCTTTACGGTCCGGAAGCCCAGAGCCGCATCCAGGCCAGCCGCGGCCAGATCACCAGCTACCTGCGCTCGGCCTGGCGGCTCAATTCCATCCTGGGCGACGGCGGCGAAAAAGTACGCGGCGACCACCGCCATCATGCCGTCGACGCGATCGCCATCGCCCTCACCGACCGGGCGACCGTGAAGGCGCTCAGCGATGCGGCCGCATCCCAGTTTCGCGAACGCGGCCGTTCCCGCGGATTCGAAAAACGCATGACCGAGCCCTGGGCGGGCTTTCTGGAAGACGTGCAGCGGGCCATTGACGGCGTGGTGGTGTCGCACCGGCCGTCGCGCAAGGTCGCCGGCTCTTTCCACGAAGACACCAATTACAGCCCGCCCCGTACCGATAGAGAAGGCAAACCTTACGTCCTCGTGCGCAAGCCGCTGAAAAAAGACTTCAAAGCCGCGGACATTCAGAATATCGCCGATCCCACCGTGCGCGATATCGTCTGGCAGCATTTTCGGGACCATGACGAGGATTCTGATGCCGCCTTCTCCAATTCCGCGAACCACCCGCGCATTCGCATCAAAGACGGCCCCCGCGCCGGGCAGGCCATCCCAATCCACAAAGTCCGGCTCAAATACACCCGCGACGTCACCCCGATCGGTCATGGCCCGACCGAACGCCATGTCTGGACCCGCGGCAACAGCCACATCGAGATCTTCGAAGTTTTGGGCAAGGACGGCAACGTCACAAAATGGCAAGGGCGCGTGGTCACCCGCCTCGATGCCTGCCAGCGCCGGAAACAGGGCCAGCCCATCGTCAACCGCCACTGGGACGAGAGCCGCCGCTTCCTCTTCTCATTAACGCAACGTGACGTCGTGGAAATTGACGTCGAAACCACGCCGGGAGGGTTGAGACGCGAATTGTACATCGTGAGAGGTGTCTCCATGGAAAAGGATGGACGACTTGAATTGATGCACATTCATGATGCCCGGAGGAAGGCGGACGTTCCCAGGTCTGCAACAGATGATGAAAAGGTTCGCATTAGAATCGCGCCTTTTGTTTCGTCTCTAAAGAAGCGGAACTGCCGCAAGGCGATGGTGACGCCGCTGGGCGAAGTCTATCCGGCGAACGACTGATGCTGGAGCGGATCATCGACATTTCGCAAGCGGGTGCGCGGCTCTCCGTGAGCGACAAGCGCCTGGTCGTCGAACAGGGCGGCGAACAGAAGGCCTCCATCCCGCTCGGGGAGATGGGCGCCCTCGTCATCTCCCATCCGGCGGTGGTGTTGACGCAGCCCGTGCTGGCCGGGCTGGCGGAGGCGGGCGCGCCGGTCATCGTGTGCGACGCCAAATGCCTGCCCACGGGCATGATGCTCCCCATGGTGGGCCATCACCTCCAGGCCGAGCGGCTCGCCCACCAGACGCAGGCCTCCGCACCCGTGTGCAAGCAGGCCTGGAGACAGATCGTCCAGGCCAAAATCCGCGCTCAGGCCCGCCTCCTGCAGGACCTCCATGGCGACGACCGCGGCCTCGCGGCCCTGGCCGAACGCGTCAAGTCCGGCGACCCCGATAACGTCGAAGGCCAGGCCTCCCGCCGCTACTGGCCCGCTCTGTTCGGCAACCCGCATTTCCGGCGCGACCGCGACCTGCCCGACCAGAACAAAAACCTCAACTACGGCTACGCGGTCCTGCGCGCCATCGTCGCCCGGGCCGTTTGCGCGGCCGGACTCCATCCCTCGCTCGGGATCCATCACCGCAACCGCTACGACGCGTTTGCCCTCGCCGACGACCTCATGGAGCCCTTCCGGCCCGTCGTCGACCGCGCCGTCGCCGCCTGGCTTCGGGCCAACGACCCCCTGGCCGAGCTGTCTCCCCAGGCCAAGGCCGCGCTCATTCAGCCCCTCATGGCCTGCTATCCCGTCCAGGGAGAAGAACGCTCCCTGTTCGACATCGCCGCACGCGCCGCGGTGTCGCTCACCCGGATCTTCGCGGGCGCCGCGAAAAACCTCGTCCTCCCCGAACTCTGAGTCATGAAGCAACAACACCTCCAACTCTCGGGATACAAAGGCATGTGGCTCTTCGCACTGTTCGATCTGCCCACCGACACCACCGAAGATATCCGAAATTACACCCGATTCCGGAAGACGCTCCTCCAGCTCGGGTTTGACATGCTCCAATACTCCGTCTATGCCCGGTACTGCGCCGATGAAGATGCCAGCAAAGTGCACCGGAAGCGGGTCCGTCAGGCCCTCCCCCCCAAAGGACACGTTCGCGTGCTCGCTGTCACCGATCGTCAGTTCGGAAAAATGGAGGTCTACATGGGTAAAAAACGCGAGCAGACGGAGCAGCCGCCCGACCAGATGCTTCTTTTATAAGCCCCAGAAAGGGTATAAGCCCCCGCTTTTCGGGGGCTTATACAGAGAATAGTATACCTGAGCGGAGATTCTCCCCAAACCACAGCGCGGGCCAGCCGTTGCCGGAGGACGAGAATAGTATACCTGAGCGGAGATTCTCCCCAAACCACAGCAAGGAGGCGGTGGTCTTG
>DAOSJS010000161.1:0-8788 GCA_035367355.1 Candidatus Hydrogenedentota bacterium | reverse complement strand
AGACACAGGGGTCTGCCCCTACGCGCTGCGAAAACCGGAATGGATCAGGGTAGGCACGCGGACCTACGCTGCGCAAGAGAAGAACGCAGGCAAGATGCCTGCGCTACGCGCTGCGAAGATTTGGATAAACCAGGGAAGCCCCGGGCAGCCGCCCCGGTTTTCCCATCACATGGCCGGTATTTCGGACAACGCACTCAGGATCGTCGATCCCATGGTTGCGAATGTAATCAATGCCAGTATTACCCACATAACCGTGCTGAGGGCAAAATAGATCAGAAAATCGACAAGGCCCAGGTCGTACACCGCATGTAGAATCCAAATCAGGACGAAGATGCCCATGCAGGGGACGAACCCAGCAACCGCATTGGCGCCGATCGCGACCAGAGCGACCGAGAAGACATCTTTGACAAATTGCCCGTGGGGCAGCTTGCCAGTAAACAACAGCGTGAGGTAGAGAGGCCACGGGGTGAGCAACAGGCTAAGCAGCCCCATCACAACTACCGCGAATACCGGGATGCCTCCAGTAAAGGGCCACATCTTGAAGGCCCCCTGCGCCATCTGCATGCCTTTCAAGGCCGACCGTAATTCCGCGGGATCAATTTTCCCGCCCTGCGCCCGGTACACGATATTGTTGCCGAGGCCCACTACGACAATAGCCGGGAATTGCTCGATGCCGTACTGCGCAGCAGCCGGCTCCTTCTCCGCCTCGGAGACACGGATATTGATGAACTGCGACAAAGACTGCCTGATACCGGGATCTTCGAACACCGAGCTTTCGACTGCGCGCGA
Organism: Candidatus Hydrogenedentota bacterium; assembly: GCA_035367355.1. GTDB lineage: Bacteria > Hydrogenedentota > Hydrogenedentia > Hydrogenedentales > SLHB01 > UBA2224. The sequence continues at coordinate 7,999 of DAOSJS010000161.1, read as the reverse complement.
GGCCTCGCTGTCCTCACTGAAAAACAGGCAGATCGGGTGCCCGTGCGCAGTGGCAACGTTTGTGCCCTGCTCGTAGTTGGTGTACCACTGGACTGGTGGCGCCGCGGCGGCTGCGTCCACCGGCTGAACCTCCGTGCCTGCGGGATCGGGAAGTGCGCCGGTTTCCGTGGGCGTCGCCTGTTCCACGGTGGTCATCGCACCGGACTGAGGCGCTTCACCGCCTTTCTTTTTCAACGAGAGGAGGAGAGGCAGCCCGATCAGCAATACCACCAAAACGGCAGCCACGGCTCCCAGAATGATGTAAAAAGGTTTACTGCTGGATTGCTGCGGGGGGTTATAAATCGTCAGATCCGGCACATCCGGGATAGCGGGCATTGCGCCAAGCCCCGCCGCTGCGCCGGGAGCGCCGGCTTTCCTGCCCTGCCCGAGCAGGCTCGCGAGATCTGTCGGGCCGTGCTGGAGTGGACCGTGCTCTCGATGCAAACGTGCCAGGTACGCCTCCGCCTTGGGATCCTGGTGCATTGCCACCGCCCGCTCACAAATCTGCATAGCTTCCAGCGGCCGCTGGAGCTCGGCCAGGCACATGGCCCGTGCCAGCATGACGTGCTTTTCGTCGGGGAAGCTGGCATTCAGCTCATCCAGCGCAATCATCGCTTCCGGATAGCGCTTCTGCGCGAACAGCATTTTGGACCGGGCGAATTTCTCTCGCGCCTCGTGTTGATTCATCGGTTGCCCCCTCATTCTCCAGTCCCGCCCGTTTGGTACAGTATACACACGTGCAGTCTCCCGGATTCAACGCGGCGGTGCACCTGCACGCCGGCCTTATCGCGCAGCGTGGATCCATCGGCAGGTGGTTCAACGGGGGGCGAATGTGCTATGTATAAGCCCCTGTTCTTGAACACCAGGCGGAGAAAGGCAGTATCGATCCATGAAACCCTCGCTGTTTTTGAGTCGTAACCAGGTTCTGGCCGTCCAGCGCGAGTTTGGTACCCCGGTGTACGTCTACGACGAGGCCACGCTCGAGCACCAGGCCCGCCAGGCACTTGAGTTTCCATGCCCGTTCGGGCTGACTGCCCGCTTCGCCATGAAAGCCCTGCCGAATCTGTCCATACTCAGGCTCCTGCATGGTTTGGGGCTCCACTTTGACGCCAGCAGCGGATATGAGGCCGAACGCGCCATGCGCGCCGGCATCCCGCCTGAACATATTGAAGTGACCGCCCAGGAACTCCCGCACAACCTCACGCAACTGGTCGAGGCTGGGGTTCTGTTTAATGCCTGTTCCCTGGCACAGCTCCGCGCGTTCGGCGAGCGTTTCCCCGGGGCGTCTCTGGGGGTTCGTATCAACCCCGGGCTCGGCTCCGGGCACAACAACCGGACCAACGTCGGCGGGCCCTCATCCAGCTTTGGAATCTGGCACGAGTACATTCCCAAGGTCCTCGACGCCGCCAGCGCGCTGAACCTCCATATCACCCGGGTTCACACGCACATTGGCTCGGGCGGAGAGCCGAGCGTCTGGACCCAATGCGCGAAGCTTTCCCTGGAGGCCGCCGCCCGCTTTCCGGAGGTGGCCACATTAAACCTCGGGGGCGGATTTAAGGTGGCCCGCATGCCCGGAGAGTCGGCTGCAAACCTTCAGGAGATCGGCGGGGCCGTCAGCAAAATCCTCCGCGAATACGCCGAGTCCACCGGAAAAGAACTGAGACTCGAGATTGAGCCGGGGACTTTCATCGTGGCCAATGCCGGCGTTCTGATCACGACGGTCATGGATGTCGTGGATACAGGTAACGAGGGGTACCGGTTTATCAAAGCCGATGCCGGGATGACCGACATCCTCCGGCCAGCCCTCTATGGCGCTCAGCACCCCATCGCCCTGGTTACCGCATCCGGAGAAGAGCGGCCGGGCGGCGAATACCTGATCGCCGGGCATTGCTGTGAAAGCGGAGACCTGCTGACGCCCGAGCCGGGGAACCCTGAAGGACTGCTTCCGCGCGCCCTGCCTGAACCCCGCATCGGCGATGCGCTTGCCATTGGGGGCGCGGGCGCCTATTGCAGCGCCATGTGCAGCAAAAACTACAACTCCTTCCCTGAATCGGCCGAGGTGCTCCTCAGGAAGAACGGGGAAGTGCACTTGATCCGGAAACGGCAGACCCTCGACCAGATGCTCGCAAACGAGCTGTTATTCTGACGGGCCTCGATTCGGGTCGGGGAACCGCAGGTGCAGGTAGCCGATGCCGGCCGACATGGCCGACGCCGCCAGGCCAATCAGCCACCACGGCAGCCCGGCCTGCGCGGCTGACAAATTTCGCAGGCCCGTGAGCAGCTTTTCAGGCAGCCGTTCCGAGGCCATGAGCACCGCCGATGCATTGAACAGGCAATGCAGCAGGATGCCGTTCCAGAGAGAGCGGGTCCGCCAGACCACGTAGGTCAACACCATCCCCGTCAGGCCGGTCAGCAGCACCCGGTAAATGCTGAGATGGAATGCGCCGAAAAGGAGACCCACCACGGGGATGAGCAGCCAGGCGGGCAGACGCTTCTCGAGCCCGGAGAGAATCGCTCCGCGAAACAGGATCTCTTCGCAAATGGCCGGGGAGACCGCGATGACCGCCAGGAGCACGACAAGACTGGTATCTTCCAGATGGATCAGCTGGAGGTACTGTTTTGCCATGTCCTCGGGCATCGGCAGCACATTGCTGTGCCAGAGCCCCAGTTGAAACGCGAGCACCAGCCACGATAACGCGATCACTGCGGTTGCCAGCGCCCCGTCAATTCGGAACGCCCGCAGATGCAGCGCGCTCAACAGATCCACGCGCAAATACCAGAGCAGCGCCACCGTAGGCAGCGCGATCACCAGCCATTCCGTGATCAGCAGACCGCCCAGCATATGCTTCGACTGAGCATATACCCCCACATAAAAGATCAGCAGCAGGATGAGCGTGTACAGGGTCATGGCCATCCCGACCGTAGGTTCGCCGCGTGGTGCAATCCGTGAGCGGCGCAGGGTCAACGGCACGCCTTTCTCCTCGGAGAGAATGACGTCTTCCCGCTGGAACAGCCAGGTCGCACAGACAAGCGCCAGCAAAGCAAAGGCACTCGTGCTCAACAAAACGGAAAACACCGCCTCGAGCTTCGCCCGGTCGGTGAGCAAATCGCGAAACAGGAGCCCGATATTCACGATGGGGACAAACTGCAGGACAGAATTGAGTTCCAAACCGGGCATCCCGGCCAGGCCTGCCGGAATCGTGATCAGCAGGAAGAACGGGGTGACATAGTTCTGCGCCTCTTTGAAGGTGCGGGCCAGCACCGCCACCGACATCATCAGGGCCGACACAAACAGGGCCAGCGGAATGAGAAGCAGGGTCATCAGCAGCGCGGTGCCCAGGGGAAACTGCACGGGTGCTTTCTCCGGGCCCACCTGCAGCCGCGTGAGCAGGTCAGAAAGATGGAATATGAACGTCATCGCCATGCTGGCCAGGTTGAGCAGCCCGGTCAGCATGCTGATGCAGAACACCGTGAGAAATTTTCCGCAGACGATCTCAAACTTGGTTGCGGGCGTCGAGAGCAGGGTTTCAAAAGTGCCCCGCTCTTTTTCGCCCGCCGTGAGGTCTACTGCAGGATAAAAGGCCCCGATCCCCACCATCAGCACCATGATCATCGGGAGCATGGCGGCGAGCAGTGTGCCGACGATACGCGCGGCGGGCGCCACGTTCATTTCCTGAAGTTTGAGTGGCGTAACAAAATCGAGCGTGATCCCCGCTTTCGCAAGGCGGTCTTCCAGCAGCCGGGTCTGTGTAGTGCGGAGCCCTTCGCTCAGCCGGTGGGCCGCTTCGCGCGATTGCGGGACGGTCGAATCGTACTGGATGACGATCAGCAACGAGCCGCCCCGCTCCAGTACCTCTTCTGCCCGCTGTTTCACTACGACCACGGCATCCACTTCGCCGTCCAGCAGCGCAGCTTCCGGCTTCTCCATCGAAACGAGCTTCATGCGGGGAAGCGCATCGATCCAGTGGGCGACCGTGGGGTCTTGTCCCGCCTTGATGGCGATGCGCGAGGTGGACTCTTCCACATGGGATATGTGCATGAGCGCCACCTGTGACGTGACCACAAGCAGCACGGGATAGAGAACCACCGGGATGCCAATCATGGCCACCAGCGTTCGCTTGTCACGCAGCATGACCATCAGTTCTTTGAAAAAGATGGCGCGAACCGTGCGCATTTTCATGAGGGCACCGTATTGGCGGCATTGACCAGGCGCACAAACGCGTCGGTCAGGTTCGTGGTGTCCGTTTTTTCGTACAAGCTCTCCTTGGTGCCTGTTGCAAGAATTTCGCCGCTGTAAATAAATGCCAGCCGATCACACAAGATTTCCGCTTCGGTCATGTAGTGGGTGGAAAAAAGGATGCTCCGGCCATAGTGCTTCGCGTTTCGAATAAACGACAGAATGGTCTGGCAGGTCATGATGTCCAGGCCCGTGGTCGGTTCGTCCAGAATCAGCACTTCCGGATCATGCAGTAAGACGCGGGCAATCGACACCTTCTGGCTTTGTCCTGTGGACAGCGTGTCGCAGCGGCGGTCGATAAATTCTCCCATCCCCAGGATCTCGGCCAGTTCTTCCGTGCGTTGCCGGATCCGGTCTTTCGGCAGGCCGTGAAGGTCCCCGAAATAGCGCAACTCCTCGCGTGCGGTCAGGCGCCCGTATAATTTCGTGTTCCCGGACAGAAACCCAATATGTTGCCGCACCGCGTCGGGGTTCTGATCGGTGCGCACGCCCGCGATCCAGCAGTACCCCGATGTCGGAACAATGATCGTGCCCAGCATGCGAAGAAGCGTGGTCTTGCCGGCGCCGTTGGGTCCGAGAAGTCCAAAGATCTCGCCCGGTTCCACGGAGAACGTGGCGTTCTTGACTCCTTCCACCGGCTTGGATCGAGGAGGAAAATACACTTTTCGGAGGCGTTCCGTGCGGATCATGCCGAGGCCCAAAAGCGTTTAGAGTTTTTCACGGGCGTAGTTTTAGCACAATCCGCCCCGTGCTGCAAAATAGCATCTCGTGCAAGCTCAGACACGGCCGGGAAAGGGCGTCAGGCGTTTCCGAGCAAGGCCCGGGTAAACGCCGCGTTGCGCCTGAAATCCGCGTCCCGTTCCCCGAGCACTTTGGTTTCAAGCACCACCCACCCCGCGTATCCGATGTCGCGCATGGCCCTCCCTGCCGCGGACATATCCACTTCGCCCTCGCCGAGATGGCCTTTGTTGTCCTTGAAATGGATCTGGCAGATGCGGTCCCGGAGCAAGCGGATCTCGGCGGGCACATCGTATCCATTGGCCGTGGAATTCCCCACGTCGTAATAGACGCGGACGGCGTTGCTTTGTACGCGCCCGAGGATGTCCAGATTCTGCTCTGCGGAAAGGGTGTTCTCCAGTCCCAGGATCACGCCCGCTTTCTCCGCTTTCGGGGCCAGTTCCTTCAGCTGTCCGATCAGGGTGTCGACGTCCTGCGTTTTGAGTGCCCCCGATTTGTCGCGCAGGTCGCCCTTGCCAAAAAACGCCATCAACATGACCCTTGCGCCCAGATCCTTCGTGCCGTCGATCGTCTGCTCGGTCCAGGCCATTGCCCGCGGGTCGCTGACCATCGGAAAACCGTTCAAGAGGCCCATTGCCACCGACGAGACCACAACCCCGTGCTCTTTGGATTGTTCTTTGTATGCTGCGCGGCGCTCCGCATCCGCCACCGCCAGGACGTCACCGGGGCTGCCATTGTCTGTCGCGGCCGAGATCTCGAGGCCATCAAGCCCTACCGCTGCCGCCAGGGCCAGCCCTTCTGGCCCCCAGGCGCCCAGAGACCAGTCGCATGCGCTCAAACGCAGCGCTGGCTTTCCGTCCTCCGCCATCGCTCTGGACAGTCCAAAACCAGTGGCTGCAATCCCGAATCCCGTCTGAAGCAGAAAATCGCGCCGTGTTGCCTGCATGGGTCTCAGTCCTCTCTCGCCTGGCCGGGCCCGGCTGTCAAAAAAACAGATTCCTCAGCTAACGCACATTTTTCGCCGTCAGCATACCACAGGCCCCCAATGCGGACAATTCGCGCCCCACCGTGGCCTTGCGCGCATGTGAATGCGATGGTTATAGTGCGTTCAACACGGATGAACCGCGGCGCTGCCCCGAAAATCCAGATGCAACCAGCGAGGAAGCCATGCGACGACCAGTAGCCATGATTACCGGCGCCAGCCGCGGTATCGGACGCGGCATTGCCATCGAACTGGCGAAAAACGGGTTTGACCTCATCGGCACTGCGACCCGGCTTACGCCGGAAGACGCGGAGAAAGGCCTGTTTGAAGTCAAAGCCCGAGCGGAAGAACTTGGGGCCCGGTTCGTCCCGCTTGCCGGCGATATCGGTGAAATGGACGATCGGAACCGCCTGGTGGACGAAGCTTTCGCTGCGTTTGGCCGCATCGACCTGCTGGTCAACAACGCCGGCGTCGGGCTTCTCAAGCGCCTGGACATTCTTGAGACCACAGAAGAGAGTTTTGACCGGCTCGTGCGAATCAACCTCAAGGGGCCGTTTTTCTTAACGCAGATGATCGCAAACCGGATGATTGATCGGGTGACAGCGGGGGACGGAGACCCGCCCAGCATCATCTTCATCACCAGCATATCGAGCAACACCGCAAGCCCAAACCGTGCCGAATACTGTATCAGTAAAGCTGGACTCAGCATGGCCGCCCAGACCTTTGCAGTGCGGCTGGCCGAATTTGGCATCAATGTCTACGATATCCGGCCCGGCATCATCGCCACCGACATGACGGCGCCCGTCTCGGAAAAATACGATAAACTCATCTCCGAAGGCCTGCTGCTTCAGAAACGCTGGGGTACCCCCGAAGATGTCGGGAAAGCAGTCGCCAGCATTGCTGGGGGCCATTTTCCGTATTCTACCGGCGCGGTCATTGAGGTCGGCGGCGGGTTCAGCGTCCTCCGTCTGTAGCACGGAATACCGCTCAGACTTGTGCCGCCCATGGTGCAGGCAGCCTCCTCCAAGCCCCGAAAATCAGGCGCGAAAAACCCGGACTGCTTTGACTTGGAGCACTTCCAAACGCTAAAATCCGCCTTTGATTCCGGCCCCTGCGGGCCGCATGAATTCATGAAGCCTTCGCCTGGCGGGCCCGTTTTCAAACTGCAGCGCATACAGGGAGATTTCCCGTGATAACGGTTCAGGAAGTACTGCAAACCCTCAACAGCTTCTGGGCATCGCGCGGCTGCATTCTCTGGCAGCCCTACCACACCGAAGTGGGCGCCGGCACCTCGAATCCCGCCACCTTTCTGCGGGTACTGGGTCCCGAGCCCTGGTGGGTCGCCTATCCGGAGCCGAGCATCCGGCCCACCGACGGCCGCTACGGCGAAAACCCCAACCGTCTGCAGCATTACTACCAGTATCAGGTCATTCTGAAGCCATCCCCGCCCAATGTGCAGGAACTCTTCCTGGAATCTCTGGAAGCCCTCGGCCTGGACCTTACCCGGCACGATTATCGATTCGTCGAAGACAACTGGCAGAGCCCGTCCCTGGGCGCCTGGGGTCTGGGCTGGGAGGCCTGGCTCGATGGCATGGAGATCCTCCAGTTCACCTATTTCCAGGAGTGTGGGGGCCTCAAGCTCGACGTGCGCGCCTGCGAACTCACCTACGGTATCGAGCGCATCGCGATGTACCTTCAGGGTGTGGAGAGCGTATACGACCTGAAATGGGCCCCGTCCGGTATCACCTACGGGGACATCTACCACGCCGCCGAGGTCGAGTGGTGCAAATACAATTTCGAGGCGGCCGATACGGGCAAGTTGCTTCAGGTGTTCGACCTCTGGGAAGCCGAAGCGGCACGGCTGCTCGAACTGGGGCTCATCATGCCCGCGTACGACCACTGTCTCCGCCTGTCGCATCTCTTCAACCTGCTCGATGCAAGGGGGGCGCTCTCCGTGACCGAACGCGGGCGGTTTCTTCTCCGCTGCCGGGCGGTTGCGGAAC
>DAOSJS010000160.1:0-8837 GCA_035367355.1 Candidatus Hydrogenedentota bacterium | reverse complement strand
GGCCAGTTTCACCCGGTTTTCGGCATCCGGCGCGGCCTCTCGCGGGAAGATCCCCAGCAGCAAGACTTTGGTCTGCGGCAGCCTCTCCCGCACGGTCTGGACGATCGCCGTCACGCCTTCCGCGATCTGCTCGGCGGAGTGTATCCCGTGGTTGTTCGTCCCGATCATGATCACGGCCAGTTTCGGCGACACCCTGCTGAAATCCAGGTCGTCGAGGCGCCACAACACGTGATACGTGCGATCGCCGGAGGTGCCCAGGTTCACCGCGTTCCGGTCGGCGTAGTAGTAATCCCAGACTTCTTTCCCCGCGCTCTCCCAGCCCTGCGTGATCGAGTCTCCGATGAACAGCAGATCCGCGTTGCCTTCAAGCAGGCGCTCTTTCATGGCGTTATGCCGCGCCATCTTGGCCTCGCTGGGCGGCGCCACCCGCTCTGTCGGGCCGTGATCGTTCTGCGCGGCAGCACACACCGCTACCGTTCCAAGCAGCAGCGCCAGGCACAACCCCAGCGTCATTCGAAATGGTGCACTTGTTCGATGCATAGTCTGTACCTCTCGTTCGTGGTGGGACAGGGATCCGTTCCAACGATCCCCAGAGCGTCTTATTGTGCCCCCTGCGCACTCTTCGTGCAAGCACATTCTCGATTGCCGGGCGCGCAGCTCCTGCTTCTCACCTGGAATCATGGGCGCCAATACGGTCTTTGTCACGGGAAAAGGTCAGGATTCCCCGCCGGTGTGCGCTGGATTGGGTACGGGCATCTGCGCGCCAACGCGACGCTGCCAGGCATGCAGTTTCTCGCGCAGTTCACGGGTCTTCTCGGGCATCGCCGCGGAGAGGTCGTGCTGTTCTCCCAGATCATCCCGGAGGTTATACAGCTCGGCCCGCTCGTCCTCATAAAACTCGACCAGTTTCCAGTCGCCGGCGCGAACCGCCGCACCGGGCCGCCAACACGCACCGTGGTAATGAGGATAGTGCCAGAAAAGAGCCTCGCGCTCCGGCGAAGGACCCCCTCCAAGCAGGCTCGCGAAGCTCATTCCATCGCGCGGCTCGTCGTCCGGCAAGGCAATCCCCGACAGTTCCAGCAGCGTGGGGTAAAAATCGGCGCTCGCCACCGGCACATCACAGACGCTCCCCGCCGCCGTCCTGCCCGGCACGCGGATGATCTGTGGCACGCGGATCCCCCCTTCGTAACAAAAACCCTTGCCCGCACGAAGCGGCCCCGAGGAGGTTGGCGCATCGTAACCCCCGTCCGTCGTGAGCCCGCCGTTATCCGAGGTGAATATCACGATCGTATTGTCCGCGAGCCCGAGCGTATCCAGCGCATCCAGGAGCCGTCCCACATTTTCGTCCATCGCCCGCACCATCGACGCATAATCCGGGCGATCCTGCCGCATTCGGGTCGTGCCGCCGGGCACCTCGAGAAACACCGGGCCCTCCGGTTCAGGCAGGGCGGCCGCCTTCTCTGTAAAATGCGCCAGGTGCCGCGTGCAGGCCTGAATCGGGGTATGCACTGTGTAAAAGGATAAATACAATAGAAATGGATCGTCTTTGGCCGATTCGAGGAACCGGATGCTTTCATCAGTCAGGCGATCCGTCAGATATTCGCCCTCCGGCCCGTCGCTGAGTTTCGGGTTTTTGTACGGGGAGTAATAGCCGCCCGGTGGCTGGCCTTTCTCACATCCGCCGAGATTGATCTCGAAGCCCTGGTCTTCCGGGTAGAACCCGGCCCCGCCCAGATGCCATTTGCCGGCGAAAAAGGTCCGGTAGCCCGCGGCACGCAGCACCTCCGCCAGGGTGACTTCCTCGAGCGGCAGCTCGTGCCGGTCCTGTGGACCCAGGAGCTTCCTGTCCTTCGGATCGTCCCCGGGAATCCAGTCGGTTATATTCAGCCGTGCAGGATGCTTCCCCGTCATAATGGCTGCACGTGTCGGCGAACACACCGGGCACGACGCGTACGCGTCAGTGAACCGCATGCCGGACGCCGCGAAGCGATCCAGGCGGGGCGTTTCGTGAAAGGTGCTGCCGTAGCAGCTCAGGTCATACCAGCCCAAGTCATCCACGAGGATGAAAACAACGTTGGGCCGGCGTGGCTTTGCCGCTGCCGGGGCCGCTCCCGCACAGGCCAGCGCCAGCGCACCCAGACCGCACTGTCTCAGAAATTCGCGCCGATGTATCATGGCCGCCTCGAAAACCTCCGCGTTCGAGCGGGAACCCGCGCCCACGACGCGAAACACGCCAGAAACAGGCCCCCTGCTCCCCTTTTTTCAGATTTGGCCCGGAAAAGCCTCAGAATTCGAGTTTATTGAGGACTTCCAGAGCTTTTGCTTCATAGATCGCCTGCCATTCCGGCGCCAGGAAGCATTCCGTCACCTCGTATCCGCCCTTGGGATAATCGGCTGCCGGAGGCCCATACTGGAGGTAGCCGTTGGAATACGCGGCGACAAAGGTGTATTCAAACGGTGAAGCCTTTTTCAGATTCAGCCCGATTTCAACGCCCAGCTCCGTCGCCGTCGTGATCAGCACGAACGGCCCGATCCGGATCCCCTGTACCTCCGTGGCAATGGTCGATTCGCCCGAGGCGAGATTAAATTCCTGGTGCTTGCGAAGCGTAGCGATCTTGTCCTGGATCCGCGCCATTTTCTCCATCGCCCGGCAATTCCGCAGGTATTTGTCCAGGTGTGCGCGGTTCTGTGCGTCAATTTCCGACAATTCATCCGTGCCCAGCAGGTCTGATTGCAGGTAGCGGTACGAATAATAGGACGGGTGCTCCGGGTCCAGCTGATATTGGATATACAGGGGAACGAATGTCTTGATATTCAAGCTGGTGCCGCGCAGCGATCTCAACAGCTGCGCCTGTTCCGCTTCCAGTTCCGCGACCCGTTCGTCGAAATCGGTGCGCCGGGGCAGCTCAAGCGGCTCGTTAACCACTTTCAGTTTCCCGGCCCCGGTCTTGATGTCCCGCAACGCCTCAAGCGTGCTCAATCCGAGCAGCGTCCCCAGCGGTTCGGAATCCCGCGGCCGGTGAACATCCTTATACAGAATCTCCGTGATGTCGCCCCCCGCTCCCTGCAGAAACAGCGCCATTGCCCCGCCGCCCAGATTCTCTTCAATCACGGCCGACGCGAACCCGGGAAAATCCGCCGTTACCCCGCCACGGGGCACGGTCACATACGGATGGCATGCAAAATTGTAGACGACCGCAAAAGGCCGCCCGTCCGTCCGATCAATCCGGAGTACGCCGATCTCCGGGTCCATGGGCCCGACGCCTGCCACCTCGTCATCGGGCGGGCAGGGGTTCGTGTGCCGAATCGTCCAGGCTTTGCCGTCTTTCAAGTGGAGCGTCCGGTTCATAGATATTCGATCTTCATGCCCGGCGCCCGCCCCCACCAGCACCTCTGTCATGTTTGCCGCGGCGCGGCGCACCGCATCAAAGGTGCGCTCCAGCTGTTCGGGCGGATCGCACAGCATCCGCACCGGCGGATGGTTGTGCGAGGCATTCACGAGCACGTGGGCGCCCGGAATCTGCAGTTCTTCTTCGATCCGTGCCCGCAGGGCCGGGAGAAAATCGTCCCCGATTTCCCCAATCCCTCCGATGGCCGTCACGTCCATGGCGACAATGGCGAGCCGCGTCGTCCCATCGTCCAGCACAAGGGCCTTGGCATACAGGGGATCGTTGATGCGCACGCCCTCGGCATTGGTGGTGATATCGCTTTTTGCCACACCCGCATGCAATGTCCCACCGCCCTCTTGCGCAACGGCCGCACCCGCCACTAAAATCAACGCCAGCACCGCAGCAAACGCGTAGTCGACCTGCATTCAAAAAACTCCCCGGGGAACGCCGTCTGGGTATACCGGTGCTTCGGTGGCTTCAGCCGCGGTCCCCGTACCAGTTGCCTTCGCCATAGAGCTGCTGCGCCTCTTGCGGAAACACTTCCTTCCGGGCGCGGGCCAGGCTCTCTTCCCAGTCCAGTTCCGCAAACAGCGGCCGCCAGCCATAGCCGTCCGCGAGAACAGAAAATACGCGAAACAGATTGGAAAACGGGTTGCCGATACCCAGGACCTGCCACGGACTGTTGCTTTCGATCAGCGTGAAAGCGCCGTCCACGAGTGCCCAGAACCCGAACGCCATCTCCGTCAGCACCTGATCGTGCTGAGGCGCCAGGCTGCCTTCCCGCACCGCGTCCTCCAGGATTTCGTAGAGCAGCCGGATCTCGCGGTTTTCAATCTGGATCAGTTCGTTCAGCCGCAGTGGCGAGGCCTTTTCCCGGATGATCCCCGTCGCCATGTGCAGAATGCGCGAGTCCTCCGGGTTGAGCCGGGTATAGAGCCCCACCGCCTCTCCGAGCGCCACCACGCGCTCACGCGACCTGCAACGGTGTGCCGCCGCGCGCTCCATGATCTCCAGGCGGGCATTTGCGTAACGCACCGCAAGCCCCACCAGCAGATCCTCCTTGCATCCGAAATGCTGGTACATCGTACCCTTCGGGCATTCGCTCAGCGCGGCGACCCGGTCCATGGTCAACCCGAAATATCCCCGCTCCAGCAATATCGTCCGCGCGGCAGAGAGGATCGCTTCTTCGCGATGACGGATCTCTGTTTGCCATGCAGACCATTCGGTCATTGCAAAGTTCTCCCGCAGGTTGCCCGACACTCCAGTATCATATCACATCAAAACGGCCGTGCCGCCAGCGGACAGATCGCGTTATCTGAACATTTCCGGTGATATCGTCATCCTGCTTTCGGTCGTACGGGAACGTGAAAGGCAGAACAAAGTCAGGAGCGCGATTTTTTTGGGGATGGAGCACGTCTGAGGAAGGGATGGTGGGAATCCACCGCAGGCCCGGCCATGTACCCCGTCCACACCGCCTACGCGGTCCACATTCTCATCCACTGAGGCTCTCGCCAGCCCACTACTGTCCACCCCCGGCCACCCGCGCCGCGTTGGGCAACGCACTCGGCCTCCACCAGGCAGGTCTTCACGTTGTCGAACAGGCGTTCCGGCGATTACCCCCCGGGGCGGCCTCTGCCGCCGTCCCGGGGGCGGACCCTCGCGCAGGCCTCGGATAAGAGCTACCGGGCGAAATTGAGCCACACGGTCGCCATAGGCTGGCGGTAGGGGGTTTGCTCAGAGATGGGCCGCAGGATGACGGAGCAGGGATCGGGGAAGCCGTCGTGGCGGTAATCCAGGAGCAGGTGCGCATCCTCCACGATGCACGGGGAGTCCGAAGGACCCCCTGCCGATGCCGGCCGCGTCACAGTTTCGGACAGATGAATGACGTTGTTGCGCCAGGGTTCCCCATGGAATGTCGGATCGAGCTCATCAATCACGCTCAGCAGCCAGGGGCCGTGAAACAGCGCGGCCTGAACGGGTTGCTCTGTAAGGTCAGCGGGCTGGATCAGCGAGCCATCCCGCAGCTGCAGGCGCACGGCGTAGGTCCAGTCCACTTCGATGACGTCGCCGCTCTTCCAGGCGCGCTCGAGGGTGAGGTAGCCGTCGCGCAGGGTCGGTGACTGTTCCGCGCCATTCACGCGCAGCCGGATGTCCTTTGCCCAGGACGGCTGCCGCAGGGCGATGGCGCTGTTGCCTCCGGGGGCGGCATCGACCGTGATGCGGAACACGGGCGCGCTCGGATCGGTTGCGCCGGGGCGGGCCAGCGTCAACGTGGTGCCGCCGCCGGACCACTGACCTTCAAGATAGAGGTGGATCATCGTGCGCTGGCCGTCGCGGGTCACTGCCTGGCGCAGCACATCGGCGAGCGCGCGGTGACCGTGCATGGTGCAGCACCACCAGGCGCGCCCGGCGCCCTGCGCGGGGATGTATCCGGTCTCATCGAATCGGCGGTGGCCGAAATCGCCCGTCTCGAACTGTCCGGCATAGAAAATGTTCAGCAGGCAGCGCTCCGCGCGTTCCAGGTAGTCCAGGTTTCCGGTGGCCTGCCAGAGCTGGAGGCTCAGCCGCAGAAAATCGGCCTCCGAACAGCCTTCGTCGCGGTCGTATTTCATCCCGAAATACTCCAGAACCCCGCCGTAGATAAGGTAATCGCTCGATGTGATGAGATCGCCATAGAGTTTCTCGGCCAGGGCGAGGATCTCCGGATCACCGGTCGATTCGTAGAGCATGAGATAGCCGCGCAGGGTGGTCAGGTACCCGTGCGTGTGCTGCACGCCGCGCGGTTCCAGCAACGGCACAATCTGTCTCGCGGTTTCGAGGTAACGGCTGTCGGAAGTCGCCCGCCAGAGCATATCCAGCCCTTCGATCAACTGCGTGAAACAGATGAAGCCGCGCGCAGCCTCGCCTTCCAGCCGTTTTGCCACATCGGGCTCCGAGCAGGTCTTGTAGACGCCGATGAGAAAGTCGCCGAGCTTCCGGGCGCAGTCCAGGGCCTGCGGGGAGCCGGAATATTGGTAATACTCCATCAATCCCGCCAACAGACGGCCATTCCCCCACAGCAGGGCCATATTCTCAGGTTCGATGTCCGCAGCAGCGAACGACAGGCTCGTGGTACCGAAACGGCCGTCCGGCCGCTGATGCCGGGCGATCTCGCTCACGAGGCCTTCCAGCCGCGCAGCCTGCTCCGGATTCGGCAGCATCGAAATCGAGCCCAGAAAGCGGCCGGAGATATCGCCGCTGAAATTATCGAAACGGCGCGGGTAGTCCGGCGACAGCACCACGTCGGCCAGGATGAAGTCGTCCGTGAAACGCGGGGCAATCTCCTGGTTGCCATAGCGGCCAAGCACGGCCTGAATCCGCGCGCCAAATTCGCCCGCCGGGATGAATGCGGGCGGTTCCGCGGTTCCGTTGGTCGCGGACAGGCAGGCTACGTACAGATTGATGGAGAGCGCGATCATCATGGTCAGATTCCTTCCGGTACAGGCTCAGGGTTCCAGCCGCTGCATGATACGGAAGGCCGTCTTCCCGCTCAAGATGCGCTGGCACATTCAAGTTCTAAATGCATTCAAAGCGATTTTTCGTTTCTGCAGGAAGATTTCATTGGGTGTTCGGTATCCGAGGCATTTTTGGGGCCGGTTGCTCAGTTCATCGACTATTTCCTGGAGTTTTTCTAATGTAGGGGCAGGCCCCTGTGCCTGCCCATCCGGATAGCCCCCGTGGCGGCGCTGAAGAAGGGCAGACACAGGGGTCTGCCCCTACGCACTGCGGAGGTCAGTCTTCGATGTCTTCTTCCTTTCCAGCGCCTCGCTGAAGACTCACCCACAGAAAAAGGACTCAACCCCAAAACCGCGCATTTCGCATTAGAATGCGCGGGCAGCAGATGGAGCGTGACACGAGGCGCGGCCCGTGGTATTCTTAGTAACTGACCATTTAGTTAGTAATAGGGAGCGGGTCATGGCGAAGTGGCGGCGGCGTCCCGAAGAACGGCCCCGGCAAATCCTCGGCGCGGCATTGGACGTTTTCTCGTCCAAAGGGTTTGCCCGTGCGACGATGGATGAGATTGCAGAGGCGGCGGGCATCACGAAAGGCACGATCTACCTGTACTTTCGGAGCAAGAAAGACCTTCTGCTTGCGGTAATCCGCGCGGAGCTGGAGGATTTCATGCGCTTGCTGCCCTCTCTGGAGGGAGTCGCGCCCGGCGACCTCGAAGCGCACGCCCGCCAGTTGAGCCGCGCCTTTCTCAACGCCCTGATGGCGCCGGATGCGGCGAAAACAGTTCAAGTCTTCCTGTCGGAAATGCACCACCTGCCCGAATTGAAACGGCTCTATCTGGAAGAAGCGCTTCCGCGGGCAAACGCTCAAATGGCGGGGTTTCTCTCTGCACAGATGGACCGTGGGGCCCTGCGTGCGCTGGATCCGTCCATCGCGACGCGCTGCCTGTTTGGGATGTTCTTCATATTTGTGCTCACCCAGGAGCTGTTCGGCGCGAGCCGGGTGACGCCCATGGCGCCGGAGCGGGTGGCGGACACGATCCTCGACATTTTTCTCCACGGAATGCTCACGAAAGGTCCGGTGTCATGAAACGCGTGCTGTTCATACTGTTGTTTTTGGTGGCCGGCTGCTGGAACGGCAACGACGGCGTGCTGCGAGTCGCCGGCCTTCTGGAAGGCATAGACGTGAAGGCCGGCACATTGGTGGGCGGCCGGGTTTCCCGGGTCCATGTTACGGAGGGGAGCCGCGTGTCGGCGGGGGATCTGCTGGTGGAACTGGATCCGAAAGACACGGCGCCGATGGTGGCGGCGGCCGAGGCCCGGTTGCGTCAGACGGAGGCCGCCCTGGCGAAACTAGAGGCCGGGGCGCGGCCGGAACAGCTGGCGCAGGCCGAAGCAGCGGCCGAGCAGGCCCGCCAGCAATACAACATGGCGCTGGACGGGGCGCGATCGCAGGAGATCGACGCCGCACGGGCCGCGGCCGAGGCTGCACGCGCGCAACGCGACGATGCCCAGCAGGCGTTTGAACGGGCGCGGCGACTGTTCGAAACCGGCGCGGCATCGGAGATGGCCTTTGACCAGGCTAAAAATGCCTTAAGCGGCGCGCAGGCCCACTACACCGCCGCGCTGGAAAAGCTAGATCTAGTCGCCGAGGGGGCGCGCGTGGAGGAAGTGGCCATGGCCAAGGCCGCGTTCGACCAGGCCCGGGCCCTGCTGGATGAATTGCGGAACGGCGCACGCGTGGAGGATATCGAAGCTGCCCGCGCGGCCCGGGACGCAGCGAAGGCCGATCTGGAGCTGGCCCGGAGCCGCCTGGAGGAGATGCGTGTTCTCGCGCCGATGGCGGGCATAGTCGAAACCATCGACGTTGAACCGGGCGATCTGGTGCCGCCGGGGCCGGTGGTACGCCTCATTGACCCCGACACGCTCGAACTCGTGGTTTATGTCAGCGCGCCGC
>DAOSJS010000159.1:0-8866 GCA_035367355.1 Candidatus Hydrogenedentota bacterium | reverse complement strand
GTCACCATACCGCGCTCGCCGCAGATATCCACCTTGACCCGGAACCCGCTCGGGTGCGCCCAGGTGCCCACGACGTTGCAGATCACGCCGCTTTTCATGCGCATCGTGACCAGGGCGTAGTCAAGCCGTTCGCTGAACACCCGTTTCAGATTCTGCGCGAAAATACGCTCCGGATCGCCAAATACGTAGCGCAGCCAGTCCATGTCATGCACGATGGTGTCCAGGGTGACGCCGCCGCTCATGCTCCAGTCGCTGAACCAGCCCAGCTTGCCGCCCGGAAAGATCCCGCCCCGGTAGGTTTTCACAAACCCCACTTTGCCAATCTGGCCCGAGTCGATGCGGGCCTTCATGGCCTCAAATTCCTGAAAAAAGCGCACCACGTGGCCCACATAGAGTTTCACGCCTGCCTGTTCGACCGCGGCCAGCGCCTCGTCGATCTTCTCCAGCGTCCGCCCCAGCGGTTTCTCGCAGAACACGTGCTTGCCCGCGGCGGCCGCGGCCTTGATATATTCCGTGTGGGTGGGTGTTGGCGTACATATCGCCACCACATCCACATCATCGCGGCTGCACAACTCAACACAATCCCCGACGGCCTCCGCGCCGAACTTGCGGGCTGCCTTCCGGGCGTTGTCGCGGCTGATGTCGCCGCAGGCAACGACCTTCAGGCCTGCATTGACCGCCATCTCGCAGTGCATCAGGCCCATCGTGTTGCATCCGATTACTCCAACATTCATGGGTCTCCTCCTCAGCCTTCCATCTCCTGCGGGCCGCGTTCTCGTGCTGTATCCCCGCAACCGTCGTATCTCGAAAAAGGCAGGCACGTGCCGGCAATCCGCACCCTGGCCCATTCTACCGTTATCTCCCCTCAGGGACAACGCGGCCGCGCCATCCCTCACGCAGCTGCTCCGATACCGGCGCCGGCAATTCACTGTGCAGACGGGCCGCGGCTACACATTAAACCGGATCAGCATGATGTCGCCGTCCTGGACGATGTAGTCCTTGCCTTCAAGGCGCAGGAGGCCCGCTTCCTTCGCCTTTGCCATCGAACCGGCGTTCACGAAGTCGTCGTAGTGCGTCACCTCGGCGCGGATGAACCCCCGCGCCAGGTCGCTGTGGATCACACCGGCCGCATCCTGGGCGCGCGTCCCTTTCCGAATGGTCCACGCGCGGACCTCCGGCTTCCCCGCCGTCAAGAAGCTGATCAACCCGAGCATGGCATAGGCGCTCTTCAGAAACCGGGTCCGCGAACCCTCGCCCAGGCCCAATTCTTCCCGGAACGCGGCCCGTTCATCCTCAGGAAGCTGGCTCACCTCCATCTCCATCGCCCCGCACAGCTCAATGAGGGTCTGACCGGTTTCCGCGGCCAGGGCATGCAATTTTGCCGGGTCCGCATCGCCAATACGCTCATCCCCGTAGTTGCCGAGCAGCAAGAGCGGTTTGCGCGACAAAAAACAGAATCCCGCAATATCCTTCTCTTCCAGCGCACTCAACTCGAGCGTTCGCAGCGGCTTCCCCGCTTCAATATGCGCTTTGCACCGCGCCAGCAACTCGTACTGCCGGTCTTTCCTGTTCTCCTTCTCCATCCGCTCGAGCCGCCGCTCAATGATGATCAGATCGTCGAGCTGCATCTCTTCTTCGAGCGCACGGCAGTCCCGTGCCGCGTCCACTCTTCCCAGTGGATGCACGACGGTTTCGCCGGTAAAAGCCCGTACCACGTGCACAAGCGCTTCGACCTGCCGCAGCGCCGTCAGCGCCGCGCTGCTCAAGGCCTTTTCTTCGCCCGCCGCCTCGTCCGGCGCAATATCCACAAACTGGAACTCAGCGTAAGTGACCTTTTTCGGCTCGTAGATCTCCGCCAGCCGGTCCACGCGCTCGTCGGGCACCTTCAACACGGCCAGATTCGCTTCCCGGCTCCCAAACGCGCCCACCTCGGCACGCGCCCCCGTCAACGAATTGAACACGGTCGTCTTGCCCGAGCGCGCAAAACCGATGATGCCCACCCTCATGAATCGCCCCTTTCCATAAAAAAACGGGGCCATCGCACCGGCCGTGTCATTCCCCGGCCGCCGAGCCCCGGCTCCGGGTAGAATAACAAGCCCGCGCATGACGGGGCAAAAGAGCAATGCCAGACCCACAAATGTTCCGTTCGCAGGCGCTTGCCACACGGGCGCACCGGCCCCGGCACGGCGGCAGGCCTTCGTTTGAGACTGGAAACGCCCGGACAGCCAAACGACCTCGGATGTTATTCCCGGAAAAACGCTTCCAGTTGTTCGAACACCTCGCGCGTTGCTGGATGGCGGCGCACGGCACGAACATCGTGCAGTTTTTCGGCCTGCTTGATCATCTGGTCGAGGCGCGCATCTTCATTCACCAGCAGCCAGATGCGGCTGCTCGCCTCATCCCCGATCGGCATGCACAAAATGCCTTCAACGTTATAGGCCCGCCGCGCAAACAGGCCACACACATGCGACATCACGCCCGGATGGTTGTTGACCGTCAGTTCGAGAACCGTGCGTGGCAACGCGGAAATTGCAGCGGATTCTGTTGCAATACTCATGGTTTGTCTCCTTACGGGCCGCCGGTGCGCAAACTGCATCCGGCGTAACAAGCGAGTCCTTCGAGTCTCGTCTGCACCTCACCTCATCCTGCAACCGTCTCGTACGCCACCATAGTGCGGTTGGCCGCGCCCGGTGGAACCATGGGATAGACTTTCTCGTTCACGTCGATAGGCGCGTTGATGAGGCACGGCCCGGGCGTTGTCATCGCTTCTGCGAGCATTCCCGCGGGATCGTCAGTGGCACCCAGATCGGCCGTCCGCATGCCAAACCCCCGGGCGATCATGCAGAAATCAACCGCCACGACGAAATCCGACGCAAAAATGCGCTTCCCGTAGAACAGATCCTGCTGTTGATGAACCAGCCCCAGCGAGTTGTTGTTCATGACGATGATCTTGACGTTCGCATTTTCTTCGGCGGCCGTCACGAGTTCCTGGATGTTCATCAGCAGGCTCCCGTCGCCGCTGATGCACACGACGTCGCGCTCCGGGCATGCCAGCGCCGCGCCAATGGCTGCTGGGAGGCCAAACCCCATGGTGCCAAGCCCGCCTGACGTGAGCCATTGCCGGGGACGTCGCAGCGGATACGCCTGGGCCGCCCACATCTGGTGCTGACCGACATCGGTGGTCACGATGGCCGAGTCGTCAAGATGCCGGGCGGTCTCTGCGATGAGGCCATACGGAGTGCGGGCATCGTCCAGGCCCGGCATGTCCATCGGAAACGCGCGGCGCAGCTCATCCACACGCTCCAGCCATTCCGGGCGCGGATTGGCCTGAATCAGCGGGAGCAGGCGTTCGAGCACCGCGCGGACATCGCCCACAATCCCGGCATGCGCGGTCTTCACCTTGTCCAGCTCGCTGTGATCAATGTCGATATGGACGATCTTCGCGTTGGGGCAGAACTCAGCCGCCTTCCCCGTGGCCCGGTCGTCAAAGCGCGCGCCTGCCGCGATGAGCAGGTCGCACTCTTCCATGACCAGGTTGGTGAATCGCGCCGCGTGCATCCCCAGCATGCCCAGCGACAGCGGATGCTCGGGCGGCATCGCGCCCAGACCCATCAGCGTCATCGTCGTGGGAAGCGAGGCCTTTTCCGCCAGTTGAATCGCATATTCCGACGCGCCGCCGTACACCACGCCGCCGCCGAGGTACAGCACCGGTCTCTCTGCCCCGTTGATGAATTCTGCCGCAAGTGAAACAGCTGCCGGATCGAAGTCTGGGGGGGCATCAGCACACCCGGGTTCGGGCCACGATTCGAACGACACCGTTTCAGTTTGAACATCTTTCGGCACATCCACCAGCACCGGGCCGGGCCGGCCCGAAGCCGCGATCCGGAACGCCTCGGGGAGGACTTTCAACAGCGCCGCCGCCGAGCGGACCAGAAAGTTGTGTTTTGTGAGCGGGATGCTCATCCCATAGGTGTCGACTTCCTGAAACGCGTCCGTACCGATCATCGCGCGCGGCACCTGGCCCGTGATGCAGATGATCGGAACCGAATCCAGCTTGGCATCGGCCAATGCGGTCAGCGCATTCGTCGCGCCCGGCCCCGACGTCGCCAGAAACACGGCCGTCTTCCCGGTGGCGCGGGCCATCCCCTGCGCAATGAATCCCGCACCCTGCTCGTGGCGCGCGAGCACATGGCGGATGTGCGCCGACTGCCCGAGCGCGTCGTAGAAGGGAAGATTGGCTCCGCCGGGTATTCCCGCGACAATGTCGATGCCCTGGCGCTCGAGCAGGCGGACCATGAGTTGCGCGCCGGTCATGGTGATCATGTCCAGATCTCCTTGTGGTGCCCATTGCGGCGGGTCCGGCGCTCGAGGAGGGGAAAAAAATCGCCCCCACCGGCGCCTTAACGCCGATGGGGGCTGATTCAGCCTTACTTAAATACCCGCTACGGCGCACAGGCGTCGACACGTACCACTACCACTACGACCGCCTGCGCCATGCCGGCATTCGTACGGGCAATCAGTGTGTCGAGCCTCTGTTCCATAGCGTTCTTCACATTCCTTTTGGGGACGTCCCAAGTGAAAGGATGTTACCACCTTGTTCTGCGTCTGTCAAGGAAACGGCGCAACAAATCGCGCCTGTTGTGCGGCGCTCCCCGCCCGCGGCAGCCCCAGCCCGGCCCACCTACTTTCCATCCGCGCCCGCCGGGTTGCGAACGGTAATCTTACTCCCCAGTACCTTCACCAGATCCGGCAGATCGTAGTCCCGCAACGCCCCGTGGACGCAATTGGCCAGTTGCTGGGTGTGCTCGCAGGTCGTGACCACGCTGGTCCAGGTGCGAAGGCTGTGTTCCAGCCGGACCGAGGAAAACTGCCCGGGGTCGAGCGCGGCCGCGTGCAGCACCGCCGGCCCTGCCTCGCCAACGCCCACCACCTGCACGTTTCCGCCCAGGGCCCGCGCGAGCATGAGCACCGATTCAGCGCGCAGGCCCAACAGCGGCTGCCCGAGCTTGTACGCCAGAAAAAACTCCTTCCAGTTTGGGGAAAGCTGTTTCGAAAAGCCCCCTTTCGGGTCTTTCGAGCTGGTGGTCTCGCCCAGGCCGGGCAGGTCTACGGCCACCACTGTTACGCCCCGTTTTACGAGCGCTTCAATGGCGCCGCCGGGCGCCGCTTCGGCTTCCTTACCACCGCCATGCACGTACAGGCAGATCGCGCCGCCGGGTTCCGACGGCACACATCGCAGCGCTGGTACCACAACCCCGTCCGACGGCACAAAAACCTGTTTTTCAATACGGTATCCGCGCCGTTCGACGGTTCCCAACGTTTCGACTGTGCATTCCGGCACCTGGCCAAGCGGGCGGACGCCCGCAATCTCACGCACTCGCGCCAGTGCGGCCGCCGAATCGCCCGACCACAGGGCCGCGCGCCTTGGGGCATATCCGGCCTCGACCTCCGCGTTGAGGTCGTACACCGAACGTGCGCCGTCCAGGAGAAGCACTTGCCCGGCTTCCGTGCACTGAGCCTCTTCGTCGGTGAGCACGACGCATTCCGATTCCGTGATCGGTTCGTTCCGGGCCAGCAGCCACCGGCGCATCCAGCGGGCGTTTGCTACGCGCAGATTGACCGTCCAGCCGTGTTCTTCGTCTGTTTCGACGAGATCCACCCCCTCTGACAGTCCCAATCGCGTGTAGATCCGTTTGGCCTGGCGGAAACTGTCCCACACCCCCTGGATGTCAAAAAAGTCACGCGTCGCACAGCACAGCAGCGCGGGTTTCGGCGCGTGCAAAATAAGGTAGTCTGCGTGATCGAGCCCGCGCGCGATCTGTCCATGGATGTTCTGCTCGGCATCCTGCGGCCCGATCGTGTCCGTCAAGCGGCGCAGGGTGGTGATATAACACGACGGCGCGGCGCACTGTATCCGATCATCGAGCGCCATGAAATAAGCGGTCTGCGTGCCTCCGCCGGAATTCCCCGCACACCCGATACGTATGGGGTCAATGTCCTCGCGGCTTTGCAGGTAGTCAATGGCCCGCATGCCATCCCAGATTTCATACGTGGCCGCGTTCAGCCCGAGGAGAATGCACCCCGCGCCCGCAAGCGTGTGCTCGGTCGTGCTGCCGTGCCGCGGTTTGCCCTCTTCCGACAATATCTGATAGCGCTCGCCCTGCCCGAAGGGGTCGAAACAAAACGCCGCGACGCCGTGTCTCGCCATCAGGATCGAACCCCTCTGGTAGGGCTCCGCCGCTTTCCCGTTGGCACTGTGGCCGCAGGGCACCAGCACGGCAGGATATGGCCCCGGTGTCGCCGGAAGATGCAGCAGTCCCGTCACGTGAAAGCCCGGGCGGCTCTCGAAAATGACCTTTTCGACACGATACCCATCGCGCTCGAGCGTCGCCACAGTGCGCGCGTTCAAGGGCGTGCGCTCGGGGAATCCGCCCAGCTGTTCGAGGAAGAACGCCCGGAGTTCCTGCTGGTACGCCGCTACGTCGTCCCTGGTCTTGAGTTGCTCGTACCGCTCCAGGCGCTGATCAAGCGCGGCGTGCGCTTCGCGCTGCAGATAGGTGTACAACATCTCGCCGGGCCCGGGTTCACTCGGTTTCGGCTCGAGCACGATCAGGTTTTCCTGCGCACAGGCAGGCAACACCGTCGCCATCATGGCCGCCGCCACAATCGTGTATTTCATAGGTCAAGCCCCCTGCTGTGTGCTGCTCTTTCGGGCATTCTAAGAGAGCACACGGTAGACATCAACGTGCGAAGGATGCGCGAAGCTCAAGATCTGAGACAACGACGCGGCGTTTTCGTGCAGCTGCCCGGGGAAGATCCCCCCAGTTCGCGCGGATGCGGCGCCGCTGCAGGCCCGTAGAGGCGTCAGCCCACGCTCGATTCGTCGTTCTGGGCTGAGCTGAACAGGCGGCGCCGGTCGGCTTCCGTCATCGCGGGCCGTTGCTGCAGCGCTGCCTCGATGTTGGGGAATCGGTCGAACTTCAAGCGCCGCAACGAGTGTGCGTGGATCAGGTGAAGGTACAGCAGCAGCCGCGCTGTGCGGTACTGCCTTGGACTGCCATACATCAGCACGATCCCGTGCTCCACCGCATGGCGGTACGGCTCGGATGCAATGGCCGGCTTCGCCGCATCCAGTTCCGACCAGGTGAACAGGTCAATATCGCCGCCGGCCTGTTCGTTGAGCGACTGGTGTTCGTATTCCTGGCCCAGGCGGTCATAGAGCGCCACCAGACGGTCCAGCCACCAGAAGATCGCGCGGTATCCTTCGTCTTCGACATCCACCGTGATGCGCGCGTCTTCGATCGTCGCGCTCGTCTGCTTGTACAGGTACGCCAGCCGCTCCTCGTCGTCCTCGGGCACCATCCGCACCCGCGCCTTCTCCGATGCGTCTCCAAAATTGAATTTTTCCAAGATCACCGGAATCGTGAACTTGGACCGGGCAAGCAGGCGCAATTCCTGAAGCAGCGGGACTGTGATTGCGCCTCGTTCCAGCGCCTTTTCCAGCGTAGGCTCCGGCGCGAAAATGTCGGCGCGCAGTTCCACCCACAGATCGTGAAAGAGGCGGATCAGGTCGCGGCCGCAGTCGTCTCCGCCCGCCATGCAGGCCCGGGCTACGATCTCGTTGAGCCGGCGCCGCATTGCGTGGCCATGGCGGCGAAGTACGTTGTGTCCCGTAAGAAAGCGCAACACAAGAATTCGATCCAGCGCGAGCTCCGCGGCGTCTTCCCGAACATGCCCCTGTGCCACCAGCGTCTGCTGCCAGCGCTGACACCATTCCCGAAGCTGGCGGGCCACGTTGCTGCGCGGCGGGCGGCGCAGCTCCTCGAGCGAACCGGCCGCTACCTCCGCCCGGCACAGCGTCTCTTCCATCTCACGCGCGAATTCCGCCGGCGTGTCCGCGCTCAGCAGCAGCTCTTCCGTGTAGGTATCGTACAGATACGAACGGAACAGGTCGGTGATCAACGCATACTTCGCGCGAAGCCCCTTGGCGGTGGTCACCAGCACGCGCGTCGCGCCGCAGAAATCCAGATTCCGTTCCGCCAGCCCGCTCGGCGGTTCCAGCGAACCCGGCGCCTGAAAACAGGCCATGACGGACGGGCGGCCCTCGGCGCAGAGCAGATACGTTGCCGCGGTGCTGTCCAAAACCCCCGCGGGCTGGATTTGTTCCGCGCTGTCCCATTCGAGCAAGCGCAGAAACTCCTCCGCGTACCGGACCTGCTCGGCCTGCGGCGAATAGGCCAGCGTCTCCCACCACGTCTCGCACAACTGACGGATTTCGTGTCTGTAAACCATGCTATGCGACACCTCTCCCCTTGCTCACGTTGTATCCGGCCGATTCGATGCGCCGCCAGATTAGCCCATCCCGCCGTCCCAGAAGATCCACCCCCGTCGACAAAAACGGCGCCAGCCTGGCCGGCGACGCCGACAACAATTCCAGAAAGCGATCCGACGTCATCACTTCGACACTGTACGGCCCCGGCGCGCCACGGCTCAACCGCCCCGCGCCCTCTGTCACGCACAGCGCCTTCGTTTTCGACTCGTCCAGCAGCGCCACGATGACGCCGCGTTCCATCGCCGCGAACGCCCGCAACCGGTCAAAATCGTCGCCCGCCTTCAAAATCAGCCCCTGCAATTCGGGAAACAGCGGAAAATCGACATCCACCTGGTAATACGTCCGGTTGCCCTCCACCCGCCTGAACAACAAGCCCAGCTCAGACAGGCGCTCCAGCTCCCGCTGAACCGCACGGATCGCCAGGCCTGTAGATTTCTCGATCTGTCGCTGATAATACTCACGGCAGGGATCCAGCATGAACAGGCGAAGCACCTTCGCCCGTGCTGATGACGCAAACAGCAAGGAAAGTGCCTT
>DAOSJS010000158.1:0-8879 GCA_035367355.1 Candidatus Hydrogenedentota bacterium | reverse complement strand
ATCAATGCCGCGCGCCGTTTGATGGACGCCAACTTCTGCATCGACGGCGGGTTCGCATTTCTGCGCTCGGACAGCATCACCGACAAATGGTCGGATGAGTTGCTCTCGAATTTCCTCACTTTCAAAGACCCGCGCTATGTCTGCGCCAGCATCGGCCACTTGACGGTCAACGGCGAACCATGCCATGGCACCGCGTTCCAGCAGGTGCCGCACGATTCGTTCATCAACTCCTTCGCGAGGTTTCGCAGGCTCTATCCTGAGGCCAGCTACCTCGTGTATTTCCACTGTTTTCTCGACGTCACCGAAGAGGGGCCTCAGCGTTTCGCAGACGCCCGTATCCTGGGCGCCGATGGCAGCCAGGCCGATTACGGCAGGCCCAATTTGCGCCTTTGCCTTCCCACTGAATCCAACAGCTACGGCCCGGCCGTCGAGAAAAACGTCGACATTATCCTCGACGAGATCCACGCTGACGGCGTGTATTGGGACGAACACGCCTACAGCCGCGTCATGTACCATTTCGGCGAACCGTGGGACGGTGTCTCGGGCGACATCGACCCGCAGACCATGGATATTGTGCGGCTGAAATCGTCGGTGACGCTGCTGAGCGAGTCGTGGCGCCTGGCGCTGGCCAAACGGATCCTGGCCCGCGCCCCCCTGATCGGCAACGGCGCCCCGTTTACGCAGGCCATGGTGGGTCTGCATTTTCCGTGCTTCGTCGAAACCGGCAGCATTACTAACTGCACCCACAATCACCTGTATTCGCCTGTCGCGCTCGGCGACCACCTGACCGAACGCAGCGAGTTGGATGCGTACCACGTCATGCTTGCCGCGCTTGATTACGGGTGCGTCTATCATTGGTACAACGATGTGCTGGTCATCCCCACGCACCATCATCTCACCCGCTATATGTTCCCCATTACGCCGCTGGAGCTGCATGAGGGATATATCATCGGCGAGGAGCGCATCGTCACCAACCGAAGCGGCCTCTTCGGATGGGGCGACAGCTCCAGGCACGAGGTGCACGTGTTCAACAACGAAGGCCGCGAAGTCGAAGACTTCGAAGCCCCCTGGATCACCAGGGATGGAAAAACCTATACAGAGCTTCGCATCGCGGAAGACTGGTCTGCCGCGATCATCCGAAAATGACCGGGCGGGCCATTGCGGGCTGTTGCCCAGGGAGGGTTTGGAAATGCGTATGTGCGTTGCCGTCTTGAGTCTTGCCGTCGTGGTGGCCATGTCAATGGCCGCACCTGCTCAGGAGGATCCGGGCCCTGAGGTGTTGCGGGAACAGATCCAGTGTTATCCGTATACCGTCCGCATTTTCGGCCCGAGCGAGTTGATGTGGAAGAGCCGCATTGAGTTCAGCAAAGACGGCGCGGTGGTTTTCGAGCATTCCCTGGATGAAAACGTGGCGGTGCTGACGCGATGCGCCACGGTGGGCGACGTCGATGGCGATGGCCGGGGGGAGCTGATCCTGGAAAGCTACAGCGGGGGCGCGCACTGCTGCTTCTCCTATCTGATCTTTTCGCTTGGAGATACGCCCGCCCTGATGGCTCGCTTCGAGGCTCAGGATTCAGGCGCCATGCTCAAGGATGACGACGGAGACGGGATTATAGAGTTCCATTCCGAAGATATGGCGTTCGCGTATTTTGGGGCGCCCTTCGCGGCCTCAGTGCGCGCGCCGATCGTGGTGGTATACGACAACGGCGCCTTCCACCTTGCCGAGCATTTCATGCGCAAACCTGCGCCATCGGAGGACGAATGGAAGAAGCGCGCGGACGGCGTGCGCGCTGACTGGGACAACAAGGAGGTCATGGACATGACCTTCGACAGCGAGGAGTGGGGCCGTGTGCCACCCTCGCTGTGGCGCAACATGCTGGACTTAATTTACTCCGGAAACGGGGAGCTGGCATGGAAGTTCCTCGACGAGCTCTGGCCGGGCGATAAGCCGGGTAAAGACGCCTTCCGGAAAGATTTTGAGGCGCAGCTCGCCACGAGCGCGTATTACGATGACGTCCTGAAATTGAACGGGTGGGCACCGGCCGAGGAGGAGCAGTCCGGTGCCTTGCGGACGATGCGATACACCCCGGGTTCGGCGGAGGAAGCGGTGGCCTGGCAGGGCGAGCTTCGTGCGCGCCTGTGTGAGCTTCTGCACGTGAGCGATCTGATGGAAACGGGCGCCTCAGTTCCCCTGGGCGCCCGCGTGCTGGCTACCGAAGAGCGCGAAGGGTTCCGGCTCGACACGCTCGAACTGCGGGCTACGCCAGGACGTGTGTTTCAAGCCATGCTGGCGGTTCCGGCGGAGGCCAGCAGGCCGATGCCCGCGGTCGTTGCTATTCATGGGCACGGCGGCAACCGCATGACCCCGTTCAACCCCGAAGAGGCCATGTATCATTCGTTCGGCAGCGAACTGGCCCGGCACGGATTCGTGGTCATCAGCACGGACGTGGGTCAGCACGACGTCTATGAAGAGGGCCGGACCCTGATGGGCGAGCGCCTCTGGGATCTCATGCGCTGCGTGGACTATCTGCGCAGCCTTGAAGAGGTCGACCCCGCCCGCATCGGGTGCGCGGGTCTGTCGCTGGGCGGGGAGATGGCCATGTGGCTCGGCGCGATGGACCCGCGAGTGGCTGCGACGGTGAGCGCGGGGTTCCTGACGTTTATGGACCAGATGGAGCAGAACCACTGCATGTGCTGGAAGTTTGAAGGGCTGCGCGAACTGGTCGATTTTCCCGACATCTACGCCATGATCGCCCCCAGACCGCTGCAATGCCAGAACGGCCTCCAGGAACCTCCGACGCAGTTCACGCCGGAACTGGCGCGTAAAGCCCTCCTTGAGATTGTGCCCGCCTACCGCGATACCGGCGCGCCCGGTAACCTCGAACTCCTTGTGCACCAGGGTGGTCACGAAATCGCCCTGGAATCCCTCGTTGCATTCCTGAAAAAGCACCTGAATCACGCTGAATGACGGCCTTCTCGCTGCCGCCGCCTGCCCGGCGGCCGGATTTCCCCTTCCACCGACATGCCCTCCTGAAACCCGCTTTGGCACTGAAAAACTCGAATTTGAGAGTGCAAAGAGCCGATTTCCGTCAAAAGAGGCCCCAAATCGAGCTCATAAAGGCCATGGATTCCAGAAAATCCGTCATTTTCGCTTGACAGATGCTGTAATCTGTGTTCGAATGGTTAAAGATGAAGGGGCCTTTGGTTTGCATACGGAGTTACGACTATGCCTACCGGTACTGTGAAGTGGTTCAATGAGCAGAAGGGGTACGGGTTCATCATTCCAGATGAAGGCGGGAAGGACATCTTCGTTCATCGCTCCAATGTCGCGACCGTCAATCGCACATTGAAAGAGAACGAAAAGGTTGTCTACGAAGTGGGCGACGGGCGCAAAGGGCCTGAGGCGAAAGACGTCCGTACCGCCTGAGCCTGGGCGACGGGGTTCCGGCCCTCTTAACGGCGGCTGCAATTCACAGACCGGGGCAGGGAAATCGTGCCTGCGCGCTGTAAAATACAGCTGCGCCACGGCAACATAAAACCTGACATTTGTGCTGAACGCCACGACTCTGCCCAGCGCGGGGGGGTATCAAAAACGCAGCAAGGGCGGAGTGTGTCCAAAACTGCGAGCCTGGGCCGGGTAGACTCGCGCATTGTTTTTCAAGGGCCGATAATGAATAGCGTGTGCCGGATCGACGGCCTGGCAGCGTTTGAACCCGGATATTCAGGCACTGTTTTCCTTCCTGCAATAGGTTGTGGATAAACGATTTGCGGTAGATCGGGCAAAAAAGGCTTCTATTTTGGAAGCATTTCCGATATGCTGGTGTTGAGGCTGTGGAAAGGCGTATGCGGTGCGCCTTCCCAAGGTGCAACATTTCTGACCCGACCATTCCATCTGCAGGAATTGCGACAATGGGCGAACGCATAGCAGCATTGGCGGCGCTGAGCCGTATCCGGTCGCTGGTAGAACAAATCCCGGCACAGGCGGTCCCATCGGCGGAGGCAACGCCAGCGATCCAGGAAGGGGCCGGCGTGAATGCGGCTGATGCCGTTACGGCGTCGAGGCCGCTCCAGGAACTCGCCGGGCTTCGGCAGATGGCCGAAGTGACTTCCCAGGGCACCACGGAGAACATTAACGCCCGGCGGGTGGACAGGCTGGGCGCTGCGCTCAGACGCCTCATGGAATCGACGGTGGACCCGCCGAACGCGATCCAGCCCCGGCAACCGGTGGCAGACGCCCTTGAGGTGGGCGCAGACAATCATTGGTCCTACAACCGGGCGATTCTGGAGATGCTCCGAGGCGGTTTCGAGACGGCCCGCCGAGTCGTGCCGGCAGTTGAAGAGCAGCGCGCCTCATTCCTCGAGGCCATGCGCTTCCGCCGGGCAGAAGCCCGGCGCCGGGAGCTTCCCGCCTCCGTAGAGCAGCCTGAAGGACAAGCGTTCGCGGCCATCGTGACCCGCGCGGAAGCTGAAGCGCTCGGGCTTTTTGCCGAGGCGTCGCACATCGCCCAGGGGCGGCCGCCGCAGGCGCCCTATCCGGTAGCGGGACGGATGGCGGAACAAGCCGGCAGTCAGCTCAATTTTCTGGTCTGACAGCGGCCCGGCGTTCTCCCGCCGCAATAAGGAATTACGGTACTGCGCACCGGCCTGCCCTGCGCGCCGATCCGCTTCTTCTGAGAACGGCGCTGGAAGATCCTGCCTTCCTTTTATGTTCCATCTCAGGACAGGGAATGGCTGAATACCGCGTTCCCGAATGAATTTGACCGCGCCCTGGTGTACTTTTCAGTGGAATGGAGTCTCCTGACAGGGCGTGCGGTCGCAGAGGGTCGTTCGCAACCCTGGGAGCACGACACTGCGCAGCGGATGCTCGACAATCTGGCTGGGGTTGCTGGCGAAGACGACTGATTCTGCCGGGATATCCAACCTGCGGTTTGACACACCCGAACAATCACTTGCCCGGCCGGGAACCCTTCTGTCCGGCGTGGCGGTGGGCATCCGGCAGATTTTCCCGTCGGGCGAAGGCGCCTGGGTTAACGCGCTGCTGCTGCTGACCGCAGCCGCCCTGCTGGCAGTCCTGATCTACCACGTTCAGGTGCACCGGGCCGATGGACGCCGCGCGCTGGCGCGCGATCTGGAGCGGCGGCGCTTTCTGGAAAACGTCTTGGAATCGCTCGCGCATCCCTTCTATGTGATTGATGCTAAGACCCATGAGGTGCTGATGGCGAACGCGGCCGCGCGTTCCCCCGTTGCCGCAGGGCCGGTCACATGCCATCGGCTTATGCACGGGCTCGATGTTCCCTGCGATGGCGATGAACATGCGTGTCCTCTGCGTATTGTGCGAGAGACGCGCGGGCCGGCTGTCACGGAGCACACGCATCAAATGGGCGGTGGCGAGGCTCGAATCTTTGAAGTGCGCGGCTATCCTGTCTTTGATGAGGCGGGCGAGCTGACGCAGATGATTGAGTATTCGCTGGACATCACAGAGCGCAAGAAGGTCGAGGCTGAACGGGAGAGACTCATCCAGGAGCTCGAGACTGCGCTGAGTGAGGTCAAAACGTTGAGCGGGATGCTTCCGATCTGCAGTTCATGCAAGAAAGTGCGCGACGACCATGGCTACTGGAAACAAATCGAGGAGTATATCAGCCAGCGCTCCGATGCCCAGTTCAGCCACAGCGTGTGCCCGGATTGCGCGGTGCAGCTCTATCCAGAATGGGCCGCCAAATTAAAGCGGCGCGCATAAACACATCGCAGCGCGGCCCGCGTCTGAATGGTCCGGCGAACCCGCGCTGCGGGGCGCCGCACAGGGGGAAGAGGAACGGACGGCCTCTAATCTGATACCATTCGGCCAAAGCTTGCCTGTACGCGGAAAGGAGAGTCTCATGCACGCATGGCGCAGTGCGCTTTTCCGGGATTCAGTGCGGACGTCCCGCCAGCCGGAGAAGGTGCTCATGAACGCGTTCGTTCCGAAGCGCCACGGAGCCCATGAGCACTCACCAGCGGCATGTTTCTGCCTGAGCTTGCCTGGGGAAATGAGACCCGTCCTGCCCGGAGGCGATCGCCTGTTCCGCTGGAATTGGGCGCAGGCCACCGAATGCCAGGGCATTCGGTGAAGGCCCTCGAAAACGGAACGCTGACGCATGACACTGCTCACCATTGCGGGGATTGCCCTGGGTCTGGCCATGGACGCCTTTGCCGTGGCCATCGGAGCGAGTATCCGCCTTGGGCACGTATCCGCCCGGCAGGTGTTTCGTTTCGGGTGGCATTTCGGGCTGTTTCAGGCACTGATGCCCATACTTGGATGGTATTTCGGTTCTCATATCGAGGCCCTGATTGCCGCCTGGGATCACTGGATAGCCTTTGCCTTACTCTCGTGTGTGGGGGGGAAAGCCATCTACGGGGCCTGCGTGGCTGAAGACGGCCGCCAGGATGCGCCTGCGGTGGATCCGACACGCGGATGGAGCCTGGTCGCGCTGTCGGTGGCGACCAGCATCGACGCGCTCGCGGTGGGGATCAGTTTCAGCATCGTCGCCGTCGGCATCTGGTATCCTGCGGCGATAATTGGCATTATAACCGGAATGCTGACCACCGCAGGCATGGTGTTCGGCGCGCGGCTGGGGTTGCGTTCCGGCCGATGCATCGAACTCACCGGTGGAGGTATACTAGTCGCCATAGGCGTCAAAATCCTGCTCGAGCATCTCCTCGCAGGATGATTCAGTGCGGGGACAGGGGGACTGTCCTGGTCCGAGAAGCGGGCGGCGCGAACGGGAAGAACAATCGGCACGGAAGAAAGGTTGTTTCAATGGAAGTGATTATTCGAGCCACGCAGGAAGAAGCAGTATCCCTGACGGCGGCCCTCATTGCGCAGGCGCTGGTGCAGAAGCCCAATCTGGTGCTGGGACTGGCCACGGGCCGCACGATGGAGTCGGTATACGAGCTGCTCGCAGGCATGCACAGGGATAACGATTTGGATTTCTCGCTGGCCCGGACATTCAATCTGGACGAATACGTGGGGCTGCCTCCGGAGGACCCCAACTCCTACCGGTTTTATATGAACAAGCACTTGTTTCACCGCGTGAACATCGATCTGCGGAACACCCATCTGCCCAACGGGATGGCCGAAGATATCGCAGCGGAATGCCGGCATTATGAGGAAGAGATTACGGACTGCAACGGCATCGATCTGCAATTGCTCGGTATCGGCCGCACGGGACATATCGGTTTTAACGAGCCCATGTCCGCTCTGCATTCGCGCACCCGGCCCAAGGCGCTGGCGCCTGGAACCGTGGCGCAGAATGAGCCGCTCTTCACGGAGGGCACGGCGATGCCACGCCGCGCGATCACCATGGGCGTAGGCACCATCCTGGAGAGCCGGCGATGCATCCTGTTGGCCACGGGCAAGGAAAAAGCTGAGATAATCGCCAAGGCCGTGGAGGGGCCCGTTACCGCCATGATTTCCGCAAGCGCCCTGCAGTTTCACCCCAATTGCACCGTCATTGTGGACCAGGGGGCGGGTTCGCTGCTGCAGAATACCGATTATTACCGCTGGGTGTTCGAGAACGAGCCGGAATGGGAGCCGTACCAGTAGCAGGCAGCGGGTTCCCTGGCCACTGCTCCCGGGCCGGGAACATGGCCCGGAGCGGGATGTTGCGTTCACAATTTGTGGCATACTATGATTCAGCAGCTCTGCGGCCGGAATGCGAAATGAAAGGGTGACTCATGAGTCATATCATGCTGGTCGATGACGACGTTGATCTCGCTCAACTCATTCGCACCAAACTGGTTGCGGAAGGGAACGAGGTTTCCGTCATCCATTCGGGCGATGGCGCGTTTGAAATGGCCAAGCAAGTTAAACCGGACCTGATCATCCTCGACATCATGTTGCCGGGCGAGACGGGGTACCGCATCTGCAGACGCCTGCGCAAAGATCCGGAGCTGTACACCGTCGGTATTTTGATTCTGACGGCGCTGGGCGAAGAGCCGGAAGTGCTGCACGGGCTGGAGCAGGGCGCCGACGACTATTTGTCCAAACCCTTCAAGCTTGATCACCTCATGGACAAGATCGCTTCACTGGAAGCCCTGCTCGAATCGTCGCGCCAGCGGCACACGTCCACAGGGTTGCCGGGCACGGAGGCCATCAAGCGAGAGATCAACCACCGGCTGGCACGAAACATGGCGCTGGCCTGCTGCTATATCGACGTGGTGGGTTACAAACCGTACTGCGCCAATACCGGTGCGAGCGGCCAGGCCCGTGCGCTGGAATTCACCGCCCGCCTGCTTACTACGCTCACCCGGGATATGGGTGTGTACGAAAGCTATACGGCACATCTCGGTGGCGAGCATTTCGTGGTCATGCTCAATCTGGAAGACTACGAACGGTTCTGCAATACGCTCATGGAGATGTTTGACCAGAAAGTTCGAGACCTCTATACCCCGGAGCAGGTGCAGAAGGGATATATCACCGCTACCGACCGTCGCGGGAAAACCGGGCGGTATCCGCTGATGATGCTGTCGATTGGCGTGGCCCATAATCAGTACCGGCAATATAAAAGCGCCAAAAAGATGTTCGAAGTCCTGGCGCAAACCCGCCAGATGGCCAAACCGACCAACAAAAGTGTGATGTTTGTTGACCGCCGGCAGGCCGACCGGTAGGCCTCCGATGCCGTCGCGGCGCCTCCCCGTAGCTGCACTGGCTGTTGCCGGTGTGGTCGTGCTGGTGATGATTCTCTCGGCGAAGGGGCCCATGTCCAGCGAGGAACTTGCGCGCCGCGTCATGAAATGCGAACCGTCCTGGAGCAATTACGACGAAGACCTGAAGGCGCAAATCGGAGCCGCCCCCGTCGCGGAATGGAAAGGCGAACCCGCCGAGGCTCGGTGGGAGGCAG
>DAOSJS010000157.1:0-8916 GCA_035367355.1 Candidatus Hydrogenedentota bacterium | reverse complement strand
CTTCTGGAACGCGCTGGTCTGGTCCGTATACGGCCGTTCCGCGTCGTTGTGCCGGCTCAAATGCAACAGAGGCGTTTTTGCTTCGGCCAGAGCTGCGGTCTGATCGATGGGGTTCCGCCGGGACTGCAGGGCGTCATCCGCAGACGCATACCCGCAGACCTTCAGAAAAGTCTCCCATCGCTCCGGTTGCGCCGCCGTGGAGGCCGTGCCCGCCAGCCAGGCCTTGAAATCGACCACCGGGCAATCCGCCACCAGGCACCACACCCGGGCCGCATTGTCCGACGCCCACAGGTGCGCCTGGAGCGCCCCCGCGCCGAACGCCTTCAATGCGACCTTCTCGTTAAGCCCGTACTGCCCGGTTAAGGCTGCGTAAACCGTATCCCACACCTTCAGCGAGACTGTACTGCCGAATAGATCGGGAAGCTCCGCCACGACCACATGAAAACCGCGGTTCAGCAGCAATACCTCGAC
Source organism: Candidatus Hydrogenedentota bacterium (assembly GCA_035367355.1). Lineage (GTDB taxonomy): Bacteria > Hydrogenedentota > Hydrogenedentia > Hydrogenedentales > SLHB01 > UBA2224. The sequence goes on along the minus strand of DAOSJS010000157.1, from coordinate 8,445 downwards.
ATCACCCGGCTCACCCGCGTCGAGCAGAAGCCAGGGCTGCGCGTCGTGAGGAATTTCCGGTGCATAGACCCGCACTGCATGGCCGTCGAGGGTGAAGGCGTGAAGTGTGTGCCCGCGCCACGGGGAGGACTCGCCGGGCCACGAGGCGGCGGCCGCCCAGTCCATCCCCCAACCCAGCAGCCACAGCACCGCCAGGACCACGATCAATGTCCGTCCGCCGCGTATAACTCTTTTCACCAGACTATCCTCCCTGGAAATGGATGTGTTCGGCTTGCACCCTCTCTGTTCTCGTCATTGTATGCGATCGCCGCGCTCAATACGGCCTGGCGTCCATAAGGCCGTCCCGCTACCGGATCAGATCCGCATTTGCAGCGAGTTTCCAGATTTCGCCATCCGGGGACATGAGAAGCGCGCGGCGGCCGCCCCAACGGTCGGTGCGGTAGAACCAAAAGGTGGACCAGTAGTCGTACGACAGAAAGAGCGAGCCCTGCCGGTCAATGGTCAGGCGATGGTAATAGATGCTGTATTCAGACAGCGGAGGCGTTATGAGCACCCGGGGTTCCGACCATTCTTCGCCGGGCCGTTTCACCATGTGCGCGAGTGTGGCATAAATTCCCGACGGGAAGTACGCCGTATCCGTCCGCCACAGGCGGAACACGAGATGGAGGGCATCGTTCTCATCACACACGAGGCCGACGTAGGTCTGGCGCAGGTCCGGGCCGACATCCTCCGCGGTGGTCCAGCCGCCATGCGCGTTATTTGCTTCCAACGATCGGGCATATTTGAAGGTCCGGCCGTGGGTGCCGACGAGCATGTGGAGAACGCCCTGGCTGTCCATGGTGATGCACGGGGAATTGTGGCTGTCGTTTGCGGGAGGGCCGTGCCCGATGAGCACGGGCTCGCCGAGCTGGGCGGTATCCCGGTCCCAGGAGACGGCAAACGTGGGCACCCCCGGCACGTCTTCCTCGGGATCCGTCGCTTCTCCCCATACCACATGTACTTTTGGGCCGCGCGAAACGATGGTCGAAGGAATGCCCGAATGACCGGAAATGCCGATGCATTTTTGCGAGATTCGAACCGGCTCGCCCACTACGAGCACACCGTTGTCGTCGTGCGGCAGAAATAGATCCAGATCGTTCAGGCTGCGCCAGATCAGGTTCGGATCCTTCTCGGTGCGCACGATTCGGACAAACGGGGGCGGCCCGTCCGGCGTGTTGTGGCCGGAGTACTGCTCGATGTCGAAAGACCCGCCTCCCGGGATCGGATACGCCTCAAAGGCCGTACCTGCGGCCGGCAGCCGCGCATAAACCGCTTTTCCACCCATCGTGCCAATAAAATAGGCATTTCCGGCCGAATCGAAGGCCACTTTCGTCGTACGCGCCACAATAGAAGCGCCTTCCGCCGTCTTCAGCGGGAGGGCCTGCCAGGACTGATCCCGGACCGTCCACAACGCGGTGTCAGTGATGACACAGGGGCGGTTTTCGGGGTCGAAATAGACCTGGTTGGCGGTGGGATAGTCCGGCAAGTAGCCGAACTGGGCGTTCTCATGCTGGTAGGGTTTCAGCGTAATGGGCAGCGTGAGGGGTGCAGCGGCAGGCGCTTCGCCGGGCCGCAGCGTCACAGTCGAATACGTGGTAAAACCGGAGCCGTCTTCCGGAGTCGCGCGGAGGCGGCATCGATACATTCCCCCGTCCTCCGGCAGATGGCATGCGAGGGACACCTCGCGCGCTTCTCCCGGCTTCAGACTCACGCGGGCATCCGGCAGCTCCGAAAGGCTGAATACCGGAGCGGCGGCCGGCTCGGTCTCCAGGCCGAGGGCGACGCTGCGCGGTTCCGAGCCATTGTTGTGAATGCGAAACGTCAGGGAGCGCGATTCGCCGGGCTGGGCATACACGACGCGGTGATAGGGGCTCAGCAGCCAGCGGTTCGCGTGAAACGGAAACCACGACGCGGGCTCAGGCGTCCAGAGCGACAGGTTGTTGCTGCGTGAGTCCCAGCGCGTAACGCCGTCGATCTGAACCACCGCCTTGTATTTCGCGAAATGCAGCCGCCAGGGGACATGTTCTCGGGCAGCCGCCGGCACCTCGTGGCTTGCCCGGCCATCCTCCATCACCGGGATCTCGGCCAGGAGCGCATCTGCGGCGTCATACAGCTTTACCGGCGCGCTCTCCGGAGGCAGGCCGGTCATTTCAATGGCAAAGGCCTCCGCGCGCGGCAGAAAACACAGCGTGCCCTCGCGCTCCGGGCTGTCAATAACGATGGGCTCCTCATGAGGAGCGTCGCGGTGCCCTCGAGAAGTCTCCACGAGGTATTGTGGGCAATTCGTGGTGAATCCCCAGTACGCATGCTCGCCATACCGGTCATTGGTCACGGTGATATTGACGCCGTAGACGCCTGCGGCCTCCACGACAGTCTCCAGCCGGCACCACTGCACCGGCCCGGGGCCACTTCCGGCCGCCTGCCCGTCGTCCGGAAGATATGCCTCCTGGATGACATCGCGCCCGGCATCGAACAGGATGGCGCGGAGGTGCGTCTCGATCGCCCGGTTGTTTATGTCCTGTTTGGCGATCTCCACCACGAGCGGCCCGGGTGAGGCGAATAGATACAGGCCTCCGGCTCCGCCCAGGCGCAGGGGCATCGCTTCTGCGGTGGTCTCCGGACGGGTCTCGGTGTTTTGGGCCCCGGAGGCACCGCTCCCGGGTAACATCACAAGAAGAGCGGTCAGGCTGACCAAGAGAAAACGTGGCACGGCAGCTGTCCTTTCGGGTGAAAGCTCCAGATCTCGCGGGCATGTTCAAAATACGACGGACACTGTAGCATGTTCAGGTGTTGGAATGCGCAAGGCGGGCGAACCGGCAGCCAGCCGGGGCCATAAGCCAGCGGCGACTCCGCACCGGATACATCCGCGGGATGGGCAGAGGCGGAACCGGTCAGGATTACTGCGGGCCGTTTCGGGGTTCTACACCTCGTACGGCTCCCTGTGGTATGCTGGATTGGATGGCACAGAGGGCGCAGTATTCGCAGTGCAGAGGTGGATAAGCCGGCGTGATTGAGAACAAGGCCTTCTACCGCGCAGAGTTCGCAAGCACACTTGATGCGCTCGGCGACGCGATAGCCGAGGCTCTGGAGACCTTGCGTGCGCATGACTGGATCGACGAAGACCAGGTTTTTTATGCCCGGTTGTGCCTGGAGGAGGCTCTGGTCAACGCCATCACGCACGGCAACCAGTTGGATGACACGCGAAAGGTGCGGATTGAGATGACTCGGGAAACGCCCGGTGATATCTGCTGCATTCGCGTCTGCGATGAAGGCCCCGGATTCGAGCCCGATGCGGTCAGCCTGCCCTCAGGTGCATCGCCGAACGGCCGGGGAGTGTGCCTCATTCGGCATTGCATGGAGAGTGTCACATACAATCCAGAGGACCGTTGCCTGGAAATGCGCATGCGGCGTAAAGGTTTGTGCAGGGGAGGCGCAGTATCATGAACGACACACCGCTGGTGACCTTTGAGACGACCGGTAGTATCACAGTTGGACGCATAGGCGCCGCGAGCGTACTCGATGCCGTGAATGTCACGCAATTCGGTAACGAGGTCCTCGAATTTGTGAAAAACAGGCCGGGTATCAACCTCATGCTGGACTTCGTGCACGTGGACTACCTGTCCAGCGCCGTGTTGACGGAATTGCTCCGCATCAATCAGGTGGTTCAGAAAGAGCAGGGCAGCCTGCGCCTGTGTGCGCTCAAACCGGATGTGCTCAAGGTCTTTGAAATCACGAACCTCGACAAAGTGTTCACCATTTACGGCGAAAGTGCCCAGGCGCTGAAGCGATTCGAACGGTCGCTGGAGGTCGCGGAACGGGAAGATTTGTGGTCGCGCCTCGCCAAAGAAGAAGACTGACCGGCACGAGGTTCAGCGCCGGTTTCTAATGATTTTGAGCTGCGAGTACGCTTCATTGAGGGCGCGCATGGCGTCTTCGTCTCCGCCGTGGTCGGGATGGTGAATCTTGGCTTTTCGGCGGTAGGCCTTCTCGACTTCTTCCCATGGGGCAGACGGCGAAATCCCCAGCATTTTGTAGCAGAGGTCCAGATCGCGCGGTGAGGCCGGCGCCTTAGTCTGATGGCGTGACTGGTGTGCCTTTGACGCGGGCGGGTCGTCGAAGCGTTCGCCCCGCAACTCCCGGATCCCACGGATGACGATCGGCCACAGCCCGGTGATCCACATCACCACGATTATCAGGACGACGAACAACATCTCCTGGGGACTGGCAAACCCGAACACGGCCGCAAGCTCCTTGCGCAGCTATTTTCTGCGCCGCTTTTCCTTCTCGTAACTGAAGATATTATTCACAGCCTCGCCGATGGCGTCCAGCGGATCTTCGGACACCTTGTCTTTGTGCCGGCGGCGCAGTGAGCGCCACCACGGCACCAGCTTCATATAGGCGTAGCCCGCCGCGAGCCCGCCGAAGTGTGTTTCCACAGAGGTTCCGTCCGGCCGGATCGCCGACATGAGGTTCAAGGCGATGACGATGATCACCAGGGCCCGCGCGGTCAACCGGATCGGGATGGGGAACAGGAAGAGTTCCCGGTCGGGATTCACCACGGCGAACGCCACCAGCACGCCCATGGTGGCGCCGCTCGCCCCGATCACCGGCGCGCCGCCCCAGAACCGCGCCGTAACCAGCGTGGGCAGTACCGATAAAGCTCCGACGCTCAGGTAAAAGCGTATAAACTGCCGTGTGCCCAGCACCCGCTCCACATCGGGGCCGAACACGAACAGCCACAGCATGTTTGTGAAGAGATGCATCAGGCCCGCGTGCAGGAACATGTAGGTCAACGGCTGCCAGATGAACCCATTCCACGGAAAACGGGCGGGCTCGAATACAAACCACCGGAGCATCTCGAGCCCCGGCTCGCCATTCATCGGCGCCACCTTCCGGGTCGCCAGCGGCTCGACCATGTGCAGCACCAGCTGAACCGCAAATACGGCAATACTCAGCAACAGGATCCGCTGCACACCCAGTGTGATGCGGTTGCTGCGCGGAGCCATGCGATATTCGTACTGTTGGGAATAGTATGTCATATACTGGAGAACCGGCGGTCCCTGGCGGGTCGGCACGGCGGATACGGCCCTGTGTTTCGAGAATCCATGCCCATAGCCTGACACATTGGCGCGGCGGACACAAGCGAACGGGGCCCGGGCGGCCGGCGTTACGCAGCGCCCTGGAGTGGCCCGTTATGGCTCGACCAGCATGGCGCTGAGCGGAAATGCGGGCACCGGCCCCCGCCGGGACCAGGGAAGATAGATGTAACGGACCCGCCCAATGATGTCCTTGACAGAAATGGTGGGATCGGCCCGCAAGGCCTCAGGAATCTCCGGATTATCTTTTGCATTGACCCAATATGAGCTGTCTTCACTGTCATTTCGATTGTCGCCCAGCACAAATACGCGCCCCGCGGGCACCGCCACGGGAGGAAATACTTCGTAGACCATCGGCTCCTTGATGTACGGCTCGGAGGCGTACTTTCCGTTGATAAACAACGCGCCGGCCTGAATGGCGACGGAGTCTCCTCCGACGCCGATAACCCGCTTGACCAGGTTGCCACCGTTGACGACCGGATCCCGCATCACCACGATATCGCCACGCTGATAGTCACCCGCATTCAAAGTAAACAGAAAATCGCCCCGGTGCAGGGTGGGTTCCATGGAGTCCGACGGAACCGCGAAAAAGCGCATTCCCCGGACAAAGCCGAGATAACAAATCACGATCGAGCAGCAGATAATGACAATGTAGAAGGTGTAGCGGGCGCGGGAAATTCGCTGTTTTTGGCTCATGGCGTCTTGGCTTTCCCAAATGCTGCGGACTAGAGTCTGGACTTCAGGTTCAGGGCCACTTCGCTGTCGGGGCGCAGCGCGAGTGCGGCATCAAGGCAGGCCAGGGCCTTTTTCTTGTTCCCATCTTCGATCCAGACCCGAGCCTCGTTCAACCAGGTGAAGAATTCTTCATCGGTCGTGCGGGCATACTGGCGGGCCCATTGCCACGCGCGGGCGGCCTGGCGCCAGTCGGCTTTCACCTGGAAATTTTCGGCCGCAAAGAAATTGACCGCATAGTCTTGCACCAGCTCGTAGTCATCGCCCAGTTCGGCGGCTTTTTTCGACATTTTCATGGCCGTGCTGTAGACTTTTTTGAGACTCCACCCCTTCCGCTTGGCCACGGCGGGAAACTGAGTAAGATAGGTCTGGCACAGGTTGTAAAGATAATCAGGATTATTGGGCTCGCATTTCAGGGCCTTATCGAAGTAGTCCAGTCCGCGGCTCAAATCTCCCGCATGCGAATAGTGGATCCCCAGATTATTGAACACATCGCCCAGTTCGGGATTCAGTGCGGCGGCCTTCTTCCACAGCATGAGGGCCTTCGTGTGGTCCCCCTGGTAATCATAAATCAGCTCGCCATAATACGTAAGCGCCCGGCCATTGTCCGGATACCGTTCGAGCACATAGGTATAGGCCTCTTCGACCAGGGCCAGGCGCTTCCTGGCCTGTTCCATCTTTTCCTCGGCGAGCTCCGTGTCACCTGAAAGGGCCAGTTCCTCGGCCAGTTCCATGTCCCAGTTCGCCAGCTCGCACTGAAGGCGGTCGAATCCGCGAACCATCTTCAGCAGAAGCGCAGGATTACCGGACAGCGCCTCCAGATGGGCCAGTTCCGGGGAAAGCGGTGCGCTGCCGACGGCAGCACCTGCCACTAAGCTCAAAAGGATTGCAAAAATCACCGGTTTCGGCATGGCAGTTGTCTCTCAATGCGGTTCGTTCATAGATGCCGCGATTGGGGCTACTATAACATGCCAGGCGTTTTCACGGACAACTTGGATTGCAATTCAGTGACGGCGGCCAGACAAAGGCATCCACGTCGCGGCGGGGTTCGAAACCCAGGCGCAGATAGAGGTTGCGCGCCGGGTTCTCCAGTGTAACGCCCAAAGCCGTATGCTTCATGCCGCGTTTCAGGAAGCTGGAGGCCAGGTCGGCGATCAGGGCTCTGCCCAGCCCCTGGTTCTGCGCGTCCGGCCGAACGGCCACCTGAAGGACAAATCCCACGCCCGGCGCCACTTCGCAGCCCACGATCACCCCGCGAATCCCATCGTGACTCCGAACAACCCGCACATACTCGGGATAGCACTGGCCAAAGGCGCCTTGCATCGCGTCGCGCATGTATCTCTCGACTGAACGCGCATCCCGGAGTTCGGGATGCAGGACGCGCTCCGGGTGGCGTTTATAAATCTCCGCAATCGTCGCCGCCGCGACGCGCAAATCCAACGGGCCGCAGGGAGCCGAACGCGATACGTTGGTCCCGATATTTGAGAGGAGCTCGGTGCTCGCCATCATCAGCTGGCGCGGAAAGACGATGAAGCCCAGTTTCTTGAAAACGCCGCGGAGGTCCAGATCGCAAAACGGAATGCATTCGCAATGGATCGCGGACGCTCCGTCCGCCTTCAACACGCTCACGGCCTCTCGCACCAGGCGGCCTTCGACGCCGGTTCCCCAGTAAGGGCGCAACACGTGAATGAACGGAAGACGGCCCAGATTGTCTCGATGGAATGTCATGGCCATCCCCGCGCAGCTGCCGTCGATTTCCGCGCAGAAAGTGGCCACCCCGGGCGCATGCATTGACGCCTCCACGGCCTTCGCTGCAATACAGCGGTAAGCCGCGCCGGCGGCTTCGCCGTACAATTCCGTCATCCCTCCCGCAACGTCGTGGATGTACTCCGCAAAGTTGCCGGGAAGTGTCTGAACCGATCGAATGCGCACCGCATCCCTTTCCTTTCACGTGGAAAATGTTAAGTGGAGACCGGCCGTCAAGGCTGCATCCGTTTATTGGCCTCGACAATGCGATCGAGCAGGTAGGCGCGGTCATGGTCGGGCGTGATGCTGAAACTGTCTTTCTGCTGTTCCAGGTCGTAGACCCAGATGGCTGCCAGGGGGACGCCGCAGGTGACGAGCGCATCGAGGATTAGTTCGTGTTCGTGCCTGGGCCCCTGGGAGCCTGCCTGATCTCCGTCGCCGCCCGCGCCGAATTCGCCCACAAACAGGGCCTTGCCAGCATCCCGGCAGGCGGCTATGGCCAGCGACAGTAGCTCCGGGTAGGTTGTTCCATCGCCGAAACGCGTATCCAGATCGAATGGGTACACGTGTGTCGAGACCAGGTTGATCGGGTCGGGACTGGTCAAGCCGAGGCGCTCCTGAAACTGTTCGCGTGTATCGCGCGCCCACGTGCGTTCTGTGTGCATATGGTGAGCCGCGGGCCGTGGCAGGCTGTTGCCGGTGGTAATTGCGCGGTGGGGGTCATGCTGGCGCACCGCCAGCGCAAATTCACGGCAGGCCGTCACGATCATTTCGGTAGTCATGTCGTCTTTTTCGCTGCGTTCCGAAGGCGTCCCGAGCCGGGGGACCACCG
>DAOSJS010000156.1:0-8924 GCA_035367355.1 Candidatus Hydrogenedentota bacterium | reverse complement strand
GGATCCCGCCCAGGCACGCCGCAAACAGCTCCGCATCGCGCTGACCCTCGCCCTCGCGTTCGCGCTGATCGTGCTCATCTACGGCTGCCCTCAGTTCAATATCCCCGGCTTGTTCAAGAACTGAGCGCAGGTGAGTCCCTGCGGGATTCAGGGTTTCCGGGTGATCCCCATGCCGCAGAGCGGCAGGAGATCGGCGTATTCGGCCGTGCCGTAGTTGAACACCGTAAACCCGCCGGTCCCGAGCTCACGCGTGATCGAGATCTGCTCGATCAACTTCACGGCATCGAGGCGATCCGGCCAGGTGCTTTGCCCTATCCCCGGATAACAGGGCACGTTCCCCGTCCACGCCAACTGCTGAGCGGCCATGTTACGAAAACTGTCGTTGTGGGGCGTGTAGTCCATCGGACACACGAAATCCAGATAGCCTCTATCGCACCACAGCTTCCAGTCCTGCCCAACCTTGTCGCGGTCATGGGGCCAGCTGCGGAAAACCGCCGCGGATACTTGGATGCCGGGACGGGCCTTCCGCGCGCCGTCGTGCACTCCGGCCACCACCTTCGTGATGTTCTGCCGGCGGAATTCGAGCCACGCGTCCAGGTCGCGCCCGCCTGAGCCGACATCCTTCGGCCAGTGGGCTACGGGCCGGCCCAATTGCTGCTCAAAGCGCGCCCGGCAGCCGGCACAGAAGCAGTACTCGGAACCGGGGTAGCGGATGTAATCGAAATGGATGCCGTCAACATCGTACTTGCGGGCGAGCTCGACCAGCGAATCGATCTCCAGCTGCTGATTGGCGGGATGCGACGGGCACAGCCATTGCGGTTGCGCCACACCCGCGAAGCTGACCTGGGTCCGGCCCTCCGATTTCATGCGATCCATGAACGATTTGGGAGCGCGTGTGCCCATGTTCCAGCACACCTTCCACACGTGGCATTCGATGCCATATTTCCGGCAGGCGGCGAGGCACTGTGCGACCTGATCGCCTTTCTGCGCAAGCTCGGCCGCCGCGGGGAGCACATCGCTCGGATAAAACGCCACGCCGCCCCACACCATGTTGGGCATAATGGCGGTAAAGCCATTGTCGGCCAGGCGACGGATCGCCTCGTCCCAGGTCACGCCATCGACGCCATATGCGCTGTGGCACCAGTAGGCCCGGTGTTCACCGGGAAGAGGTTTCTGAGCGGCGCAATAGCCTTGCAGGACCGCGCGCTGGATCTGCCCGGCTGTCTCAAGCGCCTCGGGGAACCGGCGGCTCCCGACCAGTTCGGCCGCGCGCGCACGGAGGGATTCGGCTTCCGACAGGTAGCGGTCCACCACGGGATCCTGCTGCGAGAGTGCCATGAGCCCTTGCCGGCACGACGCCAGATCCGGGTATCCGCCGATCGCGCCCGCGCCGGCGAGTGCGTGGCTGGCTGCCACCTGCCACACGTCCGGCAGAAGATGCCCCGTCATCGCCAGCAGCAGCATGCGTTTTCGCACCGGATCCTCGGTGAGCAGAATGTGGCTCATGTGCACCGCGTTGGCCGAGGCGACGATCGCATTGCAGCCCGTGGGCAGGCCCGCTTCATCGTACCACGCGGCCACCGCGCGGCTCTTTCCGTCAACCGGGAGCACGTCCTGAATGTTCCATGAATGCTGGGTGACCTCCGCCGGCTGCCCTTCGAGCGGCGTGCCGGCCGCGCGGATGGATCCGAAGGTTACATTCTGGTCGCGTCCCACGTACCGCCCTGATTTCACGCCCATGAGCGGGGCGAGCCGCGAATCGAGCCGGTAGAACGACATCAATTTGCCGCCTCGCTCCAGGAAGCGCGCCAACGCCTGCACCGCCGCGTCGGACATGGACGGGTTGTACGGCAGGATGATCAGCTGCTTGTCGCGGAGGAAAGCGTTCGACAAATCGAGGTCGCTCATGATGATGAACGGTATGCCGAGCGCCCCGAGCTGTTCGGCCACAAACCCGGTGCACTGCGCCGCGATCTTGTACTCGCTGTTCTTGTCAGCGGCGGCGGATTCGTTCCGCACGATGCCGATGGGGGCATCGGCGCCATAGAGCGACAGGTCCGCGACATAAAACTCGGTATTCTGGTGCTTTCCCCGCCAGGCGGCGATGCGGACGAGATCAATGCTGCCCCAACCCTGCGGCCGGCCTTCCAGGTCCGTGGCGGATTTGTCGAACACGACGGGGGTCCACTGGCCGGGCGCCTTGGCCCCGAAGGTCATGTGGTACCAGCCGTCGCCGCTGCGCAGATACAGGGAAAAATACGAAACGGGCGAGGTGTCGGGAGAATAAAAGTAAAACTGCAGCCCCTGGCTCCGGGTCAGGTCCAGCTGGCCGCGCCAGTCCCATACCGCCCGCTCGGTCTCCACCCCCTCAAAAACGCAGGGCATGCGCAACATGGCGCGGCCGCCCGCTTCAACCACATCGACGGGGGCGGTGTTGCCGACGGCCTTGAACGCCGCGCGCGCGTCCTCGGAGGTGGTAAACGGCATCCCCGGCAAGGCCTGTCCGGTCAGCGGCGCGGGCGGCGCCGGCAGTTCAGCGCCCCGGGCGCACAGCCCCAACAGAATCCCCACGCCAAGTACGATGCTCACGCGTTTCATACCTACGCTCTCCCCTCGCTCATTCCCACCGGGGCAGCGGCGCTGCCAGGCGGCTCCCTGATGCCCCAGGCTTCAGACCGGCACTCAGTATATCCGTGACGGATTCACAGGATACGCGCGGCAGCGCGCCAAGTCGAGACCGCCGAAGAGCCTGAGCGAAGCTCCCGGAGCATTCTCGCTTGGGCATGGCGGCTTTGCGGGGTCTGTGTCATAATTTCACCCGTTCGCGTTTATGGGGCCGAGCCGGAAGCGTCACAGCGGAGGGATGCCAATGGAACTGCCACCTCTGGCCAAAGAATTGAGCCGGAAGATCGCGGCCAAAGCCTGCGTCGGCGGGGTGATCGGGTTGGGCTACGTCGGGTTGCCGCTCGCGCGCCACCTGTGCGGCGCCGGATACAGGGTACTGGGGTTCGATGTCGATCCTGAGAAAACCGAGCGCATCAACCGGGGCGAGAGCTATATCAAACACATCGATTCCGGGTGGATCGGCGCGGCCGTCACGAACGGTTCGTTTTCCGCTACCACGGCCTTTAAACGCCTCGCCGAAACTGATTGCATCAGCATCTGCGTGCCCACGCCTCTCGATGAGCACCTGGAGCCAAACCTCCAGTACGTGCGTGCCACCGCCGAAAGCATCGCCAAAACCCTGCGCCCCGGCCAGCTGGTGCTCCTTGAAAGCACCACCTACCCCGGCACGACAACCGAGATCCTCCTCCGTCTCTTCGAAAACACGGGATTGAAGGCCGGCGAGGACTTTTTCCTGGCCTACTCACCGGAACGCGAAGATCCAGCCAACCCGGAGTTTTCCATCAGCAACATACCCAAGGTGCTTGGAGGCGTGACGCCCGCCTGCGCGGAGCTTGCGGCACAATATTATGCGACCATCTTCAAGCGCATTGTCCGCGCCAGCAGCCCCGAGGTCGCCGAGCTGTCGAAACTTCTCGAGAACATCTTCCGCAGCGTCAACATCGCCCTGGTCAACGAATTGAAACTTCTCTGCACCCGCATGGGGCTCGACGTGTGGGAAATCATCGACGCGGCGGCCACGAAGCCCTTCGGGTTCATGCCTTTCTATCCGGGGCCGGGTCTGGGGGGCCACTGCATTCCCATCGACCCGTTCTATCTGAGCTGGAAAGCCCGCGAATACGGCATGGCCACCCGCTTCATCGAGCTCGCCGGGCAGATCAACACCCTGATGCCCGAATACGTCGTCCACCGCGTCATGGAAGCGCTCAACGCCCACGGCAAGCCCCTCAAAGGCGCGCGTGTGCTCATCCTGGGCGCCGCATACAAAAAAGACGTCGACGACATGCGTGAATCCCCCGCGTTGAAGCTCATGGAGCTGCTGCTCGAGCATGGCGCGGAGATCGCCTACAACGACCCTCACATCCCGCAACTTCCCGCCACGCGCAAGTACCAGTTCGAGATGAGTTCCACGCCGCTCACCGCGGAAACGCTTGAACGCGTGGACTGTGTCCTCGTGGCCACCGACCATAGCGTCTACGACTACGAGTTCATCGTGCGCCACGCCCCTCTCGTCGTCGACACGCGCAACGCGACCCGGGCGGTGGCCACAGGCCGCGAGAAAATCGTCAAAGCCTAGCCGAATTCGACCATGGGTCATGGTTTTTAACCCTGCCTTGCCGGCCAGTCAGCCGTTGCGGGGTGGGGCGTTCCACTATGCGGCCGCTTGAAATTGACTTTTCGTCAAATTGATTGCCATGATGAAGCCCGATACCGTGCTGAACCTACCGGAGGGCGCCTGCCATGAAGGTGAACGTATCTGCATCCTGCGCCGTACTGCTTATGGCACTGCTCGCGATCGCATGTACCCCTGCAACAGAGGCTCCGCCTGCCCCCACAGCCCCGGCATCCGCTCCGGAACCCGCACCGGCGGCGGTCGCGGAACCGCCAGCGCCCGAATCTGAGGCAGCCCCGTCGGCGAGCGTAATTCCCGATGTCCCTCTGCCGGAAGTCCCCGGCCTGGCCACGGAGGGCCTGGTGCTGGCACAGGGTGGCTCCAGTCCGTACGTGATTGTGGTCGAACCAACCGCCAGCCCGTCCGAAAAGCTCGCTGCCTCCGAGTTCCAGACCTATGTCAAGGCCTGCACGGACGCTGAGTTGCCTATCGTGGAAGGTCTGCCGGCGGAAGAGGCCCCGATGATTGTCCTGGGCTGCGGTCCCGTGGCGCAAGGGCTGGGCGTGGACCCCTCTGCGGAGGAGCTGGGTGATCAGGGATATGTGCTGGTCACCGTGGGTCCCAGCGTGGTGATCGCCGGGTCGGCGGCGGCAGGTACCCTGTATGGCGCGCGGGATTTTCTGGAAGCCGACCTGGGCGTGCGGTGGTACGCCCCGGACGAAACCCGCACACCTCACCTGGAGACTGCGTTTGTCCGGGAACGTGCCGACACGCAGGTGCATCGGCCTTCCTTCAAATGGCGGCTCACGAGTTACACGTGGCCCGGAGGAGATGCAGCCTTCCGTGCGCGCCGCGGGGAAAACAACGGCACGGGCGGCCCCGACAACGAACTCGGTATTCAATATGCGCACGACGGCCGCTGCCATACCTATTTCCGTTTCATCAGCCCTGCTGAGTATTTTGACGAGCATCCCGAATATTTTTCGGAGATCGGCGGCAAACGTGTGCGCGATGAAACCCAATTGTGCCTGACCAATCCCGATGTGCTCGACATCGTGACCGAAAAGATGCTGCAGCGGATGCGCGCCAATCCGCAGTACGAACAGCAGAACTTTTCTCAGGAAGACTGGTACTCCTACTGCGAATGCGCGAACTGCACGGCCATGAACGAACGCCTGGGCACCACCGGGGGCACGCAGTTCTGGTTTGTGAACCAGTTGGCCGAGCGTACGTCCAGAGAGTTCCCTGACATTCAAATTGGCACCCTCGCCTACATCTATACCGAGGAACCTCCCCGGGAGCTCAAGATGCATCCCAACGTGGCGGTGTGGCTCTGCCACATGTTCCCAAGCTGCCAGAGCCATCCCATTGCGACGTGCATAAAGAATGCGGACTTCAAGCGCCGCGCCCTCAAATGGGCCGAAATCTGCGATCATCTGTATATCTGGTACTACATCGTCGATTTCGCCCACTATTACAACCCCTACCCCAATTTCGGAGCCATGGCCGCGGATTACCGGTTTTTCCACGACATCGGCGTCGAAGGCATCTACTCGCAGGCCATGGGCCACCGGGGCGGCGGCGGCGAGTTCAGCCTGCTCCGGCCGTATTACGCCACCGAGCTGATGCGGAATCACGCCCTCGATCCCGATGTGGTCATGTACGATTTCCTCCAGGGGTATTACGGGGATGCCGCGCCGCCTATCTACCGCTACATCAAGATGCTCCAGCACAAGGTCGACGCGGACGACATCCACATGCACCTCTACACCAACCCCGGCCAGGGCTACCTCCCCGATGCGATCGTGGCCGCCGGTCAGGAACTCTTCGATCAGGCCGAAGAAGCCGTGGCGAACGATGAAAAACTCCTCGACCGAGTGCGTGTGTGCCGCATGCCGCTGATGTACGCCCGCTGGTTCCCCCGCAACGGCTACGAGGTGGTCGACGGCAAGATGCTGTTTAAGGGCGACCTCGCAAAACCCGGGGAGATGATGGCGTTTGCAGAGCGTATGGCCGCCCACGGCTTCATCAACATCCGCGAATGGGCCGGTTCGCCGGAAGAGCTCGCGCTCTACTCGGCGGCCCTCAACACGCCAATTCCGCTTCCCACGATCACGAACGCGCACCTCGCGGTCGAGGTGGCGCCATTCATTGGCGGGCGGGCGTTGCGCATCATTGATAAGGCCACCGGCGAATGCGTCACAGCCTACAGCGTGGTGCCCAGCCTCGTGTTTCCCTTCTGCGGCGGCGAAGACACGCGCGTCGGCGTCAACTTCTCTGTGCATGAGGGCGGCCCGATGGCGCTGGCCGAAGTGACCGAACAGTCGGAGAACAACGACGCCATCACGCTGTCCCTGGAGGCGCGCGGCTTCAAAATTGAGCGCCACATCGCGCTGGTCCCGGACCGGCCGGCCGTGGTTTTCACCATCACGGTCACCAACCCCGGCGACAAAGCCGTGTCGACGCGAGTGAAAAGCCATCTCGAGCTCGATCTGGGCGATCTGGCAACCACGAAGATGGCCTTTCAGAGCATGAGCGGTGAATCCATCGCCATGGACATGCATCCGGTTATCGAGCAGATGCGCGAAGGCCGGATGTTTCACGCCGACACCCAAACGCTCCCCGACGGCGAGTGGGCGTTCTCGGGCTCGAAGGGACTGAAGGTGATCCAGCGCTTTGATCCGCAGACCGTGGATCTCGCGTGGGTCTACGCATTTCCGGAGGAGCTGCAGGATCTCGAAGTTGAGTTGTGGCGCATCGAAGAAGAAATTCCGCCTGGCCAGAGCGTCACGCTCCGGCATGAGCTCGAAATTCAACCGGCGCCGTAGCGGCTGCGACCACCTGTCCGAAAAACCTGCCGTCCGGAGGATGTCCTCCTCCGGACGGTTCTTTTTCTATGCGAAGCCGGCCCGCTCATCTCCGTTCCACAGCGAGCAGAGCATTGGCCGCACTGACCTGTACGTCGACATTTTCGTCGTCCAGCAGGCGGCGCAACACGGGGACATCCTCCGCGCCACCGCAGAGCACCATGGCCTCTCCGAACTGGTAGCGAGCGGATACGACGCTGCTTTCGGCGTACGGTTTCAGCAATTTCATGATGGCGCCCCGATCCGCGTCGCTCGCATGGGCCAGCCATGCGATAAGCAGATAGAGCCGTGCAGATGAGTCTTCGGGTTCCGTCAGCGCAGCCTCCCGCACGCGGGCAAGCGTGGATTCAGCCATGTTCGGGGCAAAACGAAGCGCATAGCCGACCGTTTCGCGTATCTTCTCATCGTAGGAACCCAGCAGTGCGGCCAGATAGTCGGTATCCTCGACCGAGCCCGCGTTGGCGAGGATCAGGCGCGCATAAGCGCTCATCGGCGTGTCATTCTCTACCGCGGCCAGGAGAAGGGCGGTCGAGCGCCGCGCATCGCCGAGTTTGCCCAGGGTTTCCGCGGCGTGCAGCCGATCCGGCCCATCCAGATCCAGAAACGCGGTCCGAATGCGCGCAACATAGTGCTCCCGCCGCTCCGGGTTCTGCTGTGCGCGCGCCAGCACCCGCCAGACGCCGATGCGGTGTTGAGCCGGGCTGGTTTCCACCTCGGGCAAAAACACAGCCTCCACGCCTTCCGGCAATCCGTTTCGCAAAAGCGCCTCCGCCGCATGCACTCGCACCCAGGCCGTCTCGGTATGCAGCGCGCTCCGGAGCGTCGCGACGGCCCGGTCATGAAGCTCCCCCGTTATCGCCTCCGCCGCGACCGGCGCCGCCATCAGCGCCACGGCCAGCGCCACGGTCATTGTTCGCATTGCTCTCATGCCTGTTCTCCCTGCAACATGAGCCTAATCCGCTTTCAGATGCGCGCCCCATCCTGACAGGCCGCTTCCCCGAGGTTCAAGCAGCACGTCGCAATATGGTGAAGCATACGCTTGAATGCCCGTCACTGCTTTTCCTATTCTGTCGCCGGCATGCAACCGCACTCCGGGTTCGCCCGCCCGTTCGTGAACCTGCCACTCATCACAGAGAGGATCAACCATGCCAAAAGACCTGAATTTTGCGGTGCTCGGTCTCGGAATAGGGATGACACACTGCGAGGCCATCGTCGATGCGAAAGGCGCCCGCCTTGCCGCCGCCTGCGACCATGACGAAGCCCGCCTTCACGCTGCCGTCACAAAATTCGGCTGTGAGGGCTATACAAAATACACCGATCTGCTCAAGAACAAGGACATCGATGCCGTTTGCATCGCAACCGAAAGCGGGCTCCACGCCACCCACGGCATTCAAGCCGCCCGCGCAGGAAAGCACCTCCTCGTGGAGAAGCCCGTCGACGTCACTCCTGCCCGCATCAGGCAGCTGCGCGATGCCGTTAACCGGGCCGGCGTCAAATGCGGCTGTGTGTTCCAGCTGCGAACCGAGCCCGTAAACCTCCGCCTGAAGAAGGCCATCGACAGCGGGAAACTCGGCCGGCTGATCGGCGTTCACGCCCAGCTGCCGTGGTTTCGCGCGCAGAGTTATTACGAAGGCCCTCATGGAGCCTGGAAAGGCACCTGGAAACTCGACGGTGGAGGTAGCCTCATGAACCAGGGCATCCACACCGTTGATCTCGTCCAGTGGCTGGCGGGACCGGTCGAAAGCGTGTGCGGATTCATCGGCGTGTTCGGCCATGCGATCGAGGCGGAGGATCAGACAGTGGCCATTCTCCGCTTCGAA
>DAOSJS010000155.1:0-8947 GCA_035367355.1 Candidatus Hydrogenedentota bacterium | reverse complement strand
TGCTCCAGCAGGCGGGCCCATTCGGGGTGCCGCAGAAGCATCTCCAGATAGAACTCGCCGCAGAGGTCATCGAACGCGACCCAATCCTCTATCGTGGGCTCCACCAGCAGCACGCGCGTGTCAATATCGCTCAGGCCGGGTATCAGATCGACCCAGTCCCACTTCATGAACAAGCCGCCATGGCAGGGAAGCCGATCGCACATCGCCCCAAAGTCGCGTACCATTTCGCGATAATCATCAATAGACAATGAGAAATCCTGAGGCACGCTGTTCACTTGTTTATATAATACACCCATGGCCGGCAGATAAGTTTCCGGCCGGGTTCAGACAGTTGCGACGGGGTGCCGGACCGACTCAATCCGACGGCGGGTCTTCTCCAATGACTCAATGGTTAAGGGACAATCGTGCCGATCCGCCTCGTGATGTGCGGCGTCGATTAATGATTCCAGGTTCTTCCGCTGGTCCAAGTCAGGATCGCTGAAATCAAAATAATTGTGTGAAAAAGCGGCCAGAGACTTGATGGGCCACGCAGCATTCCAGACCCGGCTGAAGTTGATACGGACCATTTCCTCATAGTAGGTTTCCTCAACCACCAGATCATTCCCTGTCTTTCGCTCAGGCGACCGGGAACAATCCAGGCGGATATCCATTGGATTTCCATCGGCGACATAGCGCACGGGATGGCACGCGATCGGAAACTCCATCAGGTCAAGCTCGCCCGGCAGGAGGTGCGACTCGGCGTGGGCCCATCTCGCGAAGGGGAAGGTCCCGATCCAGTTGGCGCCCCATTTCGGGATGTAACGCTCGGGGAGACAGCAGGAAGTCTGACGGATTCCCAGGTCGGAAAGGATTCGATAGGTATCGGGACTCATGCTGAAGTTTCCCGCCGAGTAGGAGACAGGCCGGAATCCCAATGCCTGAGCGTAATCATCCATGGCTTCCGTCAGAATCCGACGCTGCACCTCTTCAGGATACAGCCCCAGGGCATCCCGATAGGAGCCATCTCGCCAGGATTCAGAGTGAAAGTGCATGCCGATACCAAAACCTCGCTCCCGTAGCTCGTTGAACAGAACGTGTTGCGCCGCTGCGAGATCGGGCACGGGGTGAAAATCACAATAGGAATTCCGACTTTCAAAATAGTCCGCCACCCCGCGGATGGCTTTTTCCGAGGAGGCAAGGTCCTTCGGCCCGCCCAGTCCGTTGGATTCCGCCACGGGCCGCTCACAGTGTAGGACGAATACTAGATGGAATTCTGTCGGTTGCATTGCCTGCTCCCACTTGCTCTCAGAATAAATATCGTCCTGAGGCCACTTACGATATACCCCGCCTCAGTGTGTTCCGCTAAAGCGACCCGCCAACGTCTGCTTTACGCCGGCAGCAATGAAATTAACATCGGCTTCGGTGTAGGAGGGGTGCAGGGGCAGATTCACCAGGCCGCGACAGATGCGGTCCGCCACGGGGGTCCCGCTCCCGTCATAACCTCTCTGGCGCAGGACCTCGTGGTCGTACACCGGATTGTAATTTGCGCGGGTATCGACGCCGCACTCCTCGTTTAACAGCTTGCGGAATTCAGCCCGGTTCATTCCGGCGGTCCGTTCATTTAGATAGATGGTGTAGAGATGCACGGGATGCTGGTCGTCGTTCGGCAGGAGCGGCAACTGGATTTCGTCCACCTCCGCCAGCTTCTCATTCATCAATCCCGCCAGCTCACGCCGCCGCCGATTCAGTCGCTCGACTTTGTCCAGTTGCGTCAGGCCCACCGCGGCTTGGGGCAAAGTCATCCGGAGGTTGGTGCCCAGCCGAACCGATGTGCCGCGCGAATAGTCGAAGCCGAAGCTGCGGATTTCGCGCGCCGCTTTGGCATATTCCGCGTTGTTCGTCGTCAGCAATCCGCCTTCGCCGAGGGTCGTCATGTTCTTCATGGATTGGAAGCTGAAGGCGGTCATGTCACCCAACCCGCCCACCGGCTTCCCTTGATGGGTCGTGCCGAGCGCGTGGGCGGCGTCCTCCACCACGGCCAGACCTTTCCGCTCGGCAATGCCGAGAATGCGCGCCATGTCGCAGGCCAGCCCCGCGTAATGCACCGGATAGATCGCGCGCGTTCGCCCATTGACGCACGCTTCAATGCTCTTGGGGTCGATGTTCCATGTCTTCTCATCAATATCGGCGAAGCGCACCGTCGCCCCCTGGGCGATCACCGTCGTCGCCGTGCAGATGAAGGTCAACGGCGTCGTGATGAACTCATCCCCCGGATTCGGATTGAGAATCATGGTGGCGATATCCAGGGCCGTGCCACATGAATTCACCGCGACGGCCTCATTCGCACCGGTCATGACGGCGAATGTGCGCTCGAATTCGGCGCCGACATAGCGCACATCGATTCCTTCGTTCTCGTCCATGCACCTGCGCAGTATAGCGGTCACGGCGTTCCATTCGGCTTCGTCATAGACCGTACCGAGCCCCGGCCATGGAATGCGTCGCTTCTCCATTAACAATTTCCCTTCACTATTTTCGGGTTGGGATCTGGCGCATACTCATGCATCGGCACCGGCCGATCCGCTGCTGCTCGAAAGAGCCGTTTCATAGTGACTGGCAGAGTTCGGACCAAGCGAGATCATCCGACCCGTCAGAGCCGAGGTATACATCGCGCTCACCAGCTCCATCGTCTTGAGGCCCTGTTCGCCTCCGACGATTGTGTTCTCGGTCCGCCCTTCAAGCACTGCGGCGATGTGCTCGAGCAGACCGAGATGCGGCGGGTAGGGAGGCGCATAGTCCTTCACCACGGGCTGATCCCCCCTGAGAATCTCAAGACGACGATCGAATGGAGCGAACCGAACCGTCCCCTTTCTGCCGTGAATCGCCAGAACATCTTCCGGTGGATGGGCGTCGCCGTGCTGCACCAGGATGCCGCATCCCCCGCCAGCCAGCCGAAACGTCGCGCTGATCCATCGTTCCACCCGTTCGGATCCGAGGTGTTCGCACTGCGCGGCGACCTCCACAATGCCACCGGCCAGATAGTCCATGATGTCGATCCGGTGGACCCCGATGTTCAAGATCGTCCCTCCCCCGGCCAGTTCACGGTCCCACATCCAGGCCGCTCCCCAGGGGGCCTCCCAGTTCATGGGGTAGGTTCCGCGGAATTCAACGAAGGTGACCTCCCCAAAATCCGCCTGCGTGATAGCCTCCCGCGCGGCCTGCACGATGGGGTGGAATCGGCGGTAGTAATTGACGAAGAGGCGCCGGCCCGCGGCGGCCGCGCTCTGGGCGAGGCGGCGGGCTTCGGCGATGTTACGGCCCATCGGCTTTTCGCAAAGGAGATGCTTGCCCGCGGCAAGCACCGCCAGGCCCAACTCGGCGTGGAGATGGTGGGGCGTCGCCAGATAGATGATCTCAATGCTGTCATCGTCAAGGAGTTCGTCAAGGCTGCGGGCGGCACGGGTGTTGAGGGCGGTCGCAATTGGTTGAGCGCGTTCGCGATGCGGATCGAGGACCGCCGCGACCCGGTTCGAAGGGGCAGCCATCAATGAAGGCGCCCATTTCTTGGCGACGACTTCGCCCGCGCCGATTATGCCCCAAGTGAGGGATTTTGGGCTCATCATTCCCTTCCCTTTATTCACCCGGATCGCGGCGGAACAGCCGGCCACGTGTCAATTCGGGGCGAGGCGGCACGGGCGGCAATGCGGAAACGAATTCTATAGTATTGCCGACATAATGTGCGGGCAGGCGTTCTATTTAACGCTATATTTTTGGGCGCATCATAGGGCACACCTGGGCCACTGTCAAGTGAATATCCCCCCCGCCTCTGTGCGCGGCGGGAAATCCTTTCATCTGATTGCCTAGGTCCAGTATCGGGCGCAACATCGCGCTTCCCATGCACCAGCCGATTCCGCCCTGGACTCGTGTATATATCGCTATATTAAAGCCTTTTCATGATCCGGCCTTTTTCGCGAGTCCGTTTTGATGCAGACGCTCCAACCGCCAGTCCGGCATCCTGGATCTGGCAGGCGCCCGCCATCGGTGCCATGCTGGCCACCGTGCAATTCGCCCGCCTCTGGCGTCGCGTCGGCATGCTGAACGAACGACTTCGAGATCCTCGAATTGCGCATTTCCGGCCGCGCCGCCCTCTGGGTCCGCGGCTGGGCCGGGTTTTCTGGTTCGCTGATGTGCTGGCCGCTGATCATTTCCTAGGTGACCAAGACGATGGGACGATTTCGCGCGAAACGATGGGCCTCCCGCCGGAGCACCTGCTGTGGCGGACGATCTTTGTCCTCGTGGTGGCGCTAGTCATTTGCGCCCTCTCGGGCCGGTGGGGGCGTCGTCCTTACCGACCTCGTGCGGTTCTTCTGCGCAACGCTCGGAACCATTCTGCTTGGTTACCTCTCCGGTGCGTGCGGTCAGGGGCATCGATGTGACGGTGGAACGCCTGTCCCGAATACGGAATTCGCGAAGCCGGCCGGGCAGTTCAAACGCCTACGGCTTGAGGCCCTGTCCGACAAATCGATAGGCCTTATGCTCTGGACTAATATGGTATTGAGATTGCTGATGTAGCAGCTCTTTCCAGTTCCCGCAGGACAAGTGCGGACCGATGGCTCGTCACGATCTGAGCGAGGAGGGATTCGCGCTCTTGCGGCCGTTATTGCCGCCTGAATGGTCGGGGCGCAAGGGCAAACCCTATGCTTCCCACCATAAGGTCTTGAACGGTATCTTCTGGATTCTGCATACCGGCGATCCCGGCGTCCCGATAGCGCTCCAGAACATTCTGCACCGTGCCGCGCCGCACGCGCATACGCCGGGCGATCTGGCCTAAAGTCAAGCCCTCTGGCTGCCGTGCACAATGCGCTCAGGCGGCCTGGGATTCACGCGGACGCAACGCCTGGTCGATCACGCGCCCCACGGCCACTGAGAGACGACCACGCTGGTGGCTGCGATCAGCTGCGAGGCGACGCTGCCGCCGAGGGTGCTCGATGGCCCCATCGACGCGGCGGCGTTCGCGGCCTATGTGGAACAGCTGCTCGTGCCGGCCCTGCCCGCTGGCGCGATCATCGTGATGGACAACCTGGGCGCGCACCGCGTGTCGGTCGTGGAACGCCTGCTGCGGGTGGTCGGCATCTGGCCGGCGGGGTAAGCGATGAATTCCGCCTGCCCGCGGGCCAGCGTGACCTCGCGGTAGTTGATCGCCGCGGTCACGCTTCCGTCCGGATGCGTCGTCAGCCGATCGACCGACACGCAGTAGAGCGGCATCGTAGATTCCGCGTCGGCATAGACCGCGAGCATATAATAGTCTGTCGCGTTCGAAGCCAGCGGGCTGGCATGGGTCAGCGCGAACGCCTCTTGCCGCACCGCCGGTTCGCGCCATGCAGCCCAGAGCAGCATCGCCGCCACCAGCAGCATGCCGCCTGCAAGCGACCAATGACGATTCAGTTTCATTTTCACGACCCCCTTCCTCCGGAGTAATATAACTCCAAAATAGATGGGGCCGTCGAGCGTGTCGCGTCAGATAGGAGTGCAAAGATTGGACAAATGCAGAGGGGGAGGGCGTTTGGGTGTAGGTCCTTTTCGCCTGGTTTTCGCCTATTTTCCCCGATTTTGTGCCTATTTTTTGGGAAAACGCCCTACACCCGGACGCCCGCCAAATTCGCCGTAAGTCTTTTATTTTCAGGTGGAGGAGACGGTGGGATTCGAACCCACGGATAACGGATTTGCAGTCCGTCGCCTTAGACCACTTGGCTACGTCTCCCAGTCCGAGGCGGGGGCTGGGCTCCGCGGGCTTTCTTTTCCCGTCCGAGGCTCAGCCGTCAGTCGGCCCTTATCTTCCGGATTGCCGCGCCGGTTGTCAATCCCGCCGCAACCGACGCCGGCAGCCGGTTTCCTTAAATCCCCCCGGAAATACATGGCGTCTCGTTCACCCCGCAGGCCGAGCCCGCCTCATGCTCTCGGTCCGCTTCGCGCTCTCGGCCTCCCTCACGCGCCAGACCCTGGTCACGCGCCGCGCCCGCCCCGCGCGCCAAGCCCGCGTTACGCGCCGGGCACCAGCCCCGGCAACTGGAACAGCTCGGGTTCCTCCTCGATCTCGCTGCCCAGCCCGCGCGCATAGGCCAGCGTTTGGCCGGCGCGCACGCGCAGCGCGGCGTTCGGCGCGCGCAGCACCGCCTGCTCCAGCAGATTGAACGCCTGCTCGAACCCCTCGGGGTAGGCCGGCTCATACAGCGCCAGCTGCAGCTCCGCAATCCCCAGGTAGTAGCTCACATACGCATCCTCGGGATGCTCCTGGTGCATGATCCGCAGCAGTTGCTGGGCCCCGCGGTAGTCTCCGGCCAGCAGATCCATGCGGGCGCGGATCAGCGCCGCGTCGGTCGTCTCCAGCGTCGACGAATCCAATGCCTGATACACCTGGCGCGCCGTGGCCAGGTCGTCCGCGCTCAGCGCCGTTTCCAGTACCAGCCGCCGCCGGCGCGCGTCGTCCGGTTCGCGCGTCAGGTGCTCCGCCGCCACGACCAGCGCGTCGCGCGGTTCACCCAGCAGCAACCTCACGTAGATCAGCGCCTCCGCCAGCGACGCGCGCTCGGGATGCTGCTCGCGCGCCAGCGCCAGTTGCGTCTCGGCCTGCGTCAGCGGCAGCGGCTGCGCCGCATTCAGTTCATACCACAGCAGCGGTTTCACCCACTCGGGTCCCTCCGGCGCGTACATCGCCAGCGCCGTCGCGAACAGCGCGAAGGCCCCCTCATCCAGCGGATAGGCCTGATAGTAGGGGATCATCCGCAGGGCGGCTTCGCGCCCGTTGCCCGCTTCGATCGCACGCAGCGCTTCCCGGCGCGCCTCGCGCTTGCGGTTCTCGATCAGTTGGTTGTGCGTTTCGATCTCACGGTTGCGGTCCCGCAGCTCGGCCTGCAGCCGCTCGTTGTAAGCGCGGTTGCGCTCCAGCTTCCGCTCGCTCGTGTAGTGGAATTTCCACATGTGGGCCGAAGGAAACCAGCCCCACGAATTGCCCTTGTAGTATCCGTGATCGTGCCGGTTGGGACCCGCCGGCCAGCGGTGCCAGTCGCGCGGGTCGCGAAAAACAATCTGCGTCGGCACCAGCTCATACGCCGGGAAGACGAACACCGGGCTGATGATCGGCACTTTGGCGAGCCCGCCGACGAATCCGTCCACCAGATCGCGCGGCAGCCCCAGCGCCACATAGAACGGCACCTTCCACCACGCGAACGCCTGCGGCGGCGGGTCCACCGGCCGGAACGGCCGCCCCGGCACCTCCTGCAGCAACTGGCGCGGGTATTCGGTCGGCATTGGGTAAGTCTGCAGTTCCGCCGCCTGCGTCGGGATCTCAACGCGCGCGACCGTCCCCCCGTCGATCATCTCGGCGGCATGCCCCAGCGGCGGGTCGAAGTCCTGGGCCGACCCCCGCGGGGCCAGCAGGCCGGTCATCAGCAGCAGCGCCGTCAGGCGGCGCGCAAAGCGCGGTCGGCACATGGGGCAACCTGTCTTGCTCCGCCCGGGCGGAGCCGTGGCAGTCCGAGCGGCCCCCGCCGCCCGTGCGGCGTGGCCTGATCCGCTGTGTTGTAGCAACTGGGCGCGCGCTTTGCAATCCCGGCCAACCCGCCGCCGCCGTCGCCCGCGTCCCGCTCGGCGGCTCAGGCGCTCAGCTTCAGGTGTTCCAGTCTGACTTGCCCGCTGCCTTCCTCGACTGAGATCATCCCGACCGTCGCCCCGTGCTGGGTCAGGCCCGCGCGGCCCGCCGCCCCCGGGTTGAACAGCTTGACGCCGTCCAGTTCCTCAATCAGCGGCAGATGCGAGTGGCCGAAGATAATGATGCCGGGCTGGAACCCGGCGAACTGCCCCAGCAGGCTGGCGTGATCGTGCGCCGAGGCATGGGCCAGATGCCCGTGCGTCATCGCGATCCGCCCCGCCGGCGTCTCCAGTTGCCGGATCAACGGCCGCGCGCGCGGATCGGGCAGGTCGACATTGCCCGCCACCGCCTGCACCGGCGCGATCGTCCGCAGCTCGACGAGCACGTCGTCCCGGCCGATATCCCCCGCGTGCAGGATCAACTGAACCCCGTCAAACAGATCGAACAGCGCCGAGTGCAGATACCCGTGCGTATCGGACAGCACACCGATGCGGTAGAAACTTGTTTCGGCCATGGCGGCGCAACCTTCGTCGGGAATCGGCGTCGGGCGGGCAACGGGATCGTTGGGGCGTCGTTTCAGGGTTCGGCGCCCGCTTCGCTTGCCGGCGCCATCGGTTCCCTGGTCGGGTTCAAACGGCCCACCGCGGGCATCCGTTCGCGTATCTGGCCGGCGAGCGTCAGCAGATGGTCCGCCGCCTGGGGCGCCTGTTGCTCGAAATCACGGCGCGCCGATTGGACCGCCGTCAGCGCCCGGTCGATCCATTCCCCCCCTTGGGCCGTCGTGGTCTCCCGCCATGATTCCAGATCGTCGCGCAGGACATCAAGGTGCAATCGCGCCCGCGCATCCTTGTCGCGGATCATCGCGCCGATCCGTTCCAGCCGCCAGCTCAGGTTGTCCAGCGCTTCGTTGAGCGGGCCCGCCGCCGGCTGATCGGCGCCGCCCGTATCGGCCGACCGCTCGTCCGCCGGCCGCTCGCCGGTCGGCGCGGCGGGCGTCTCGCTCTGCCTCGCTTCGCGCCGCTTGTCCAACTGGCGCCCGATCTCCTCGGTCAGCAGCCGCGCGTTGCGTACGAGTTCCCCGTCGCGCCAGATCAGCAGCAGATTGCTCGCGGAAAGCACACAGGCGACGAGCGCGAAAAACAGCGCCCAGCGCGCCACGGCGCTCGACCTTCGGCGGAAATGGCGCGGCAGCGGTTGTTCGTGCCCACCCATGCGTGTTACGATGACCCAGCCCGCGTGGTTTTATCAAGTGTGCTCAACAAGCGACCGAACCACCCGACCGCGCCGCGAGTTGCTCATGAACCCACGGTTCACAACGATCCC
>DAOSJS010000154.1:0-8982 GCA_035367355.1 Candidatus Hydrogenedentota bacterium | reverse complement strand
GGCGGAGATCGTGCGCGGCCTGATCATCATGCGCCGCTACTGGTTTGCCACGATCACCGGCCTGATCATCAGTTACGGATTTCTGATGCTGGTCATTCTGGCCTTTGTGTCGAACCAGGCGGCCCTGGCGGAGTGGTCGGAGAGTATTTTCGACAAAGTGGTGGGCTTTCTCGTGGGCATGCTGGCGATGGGGCTGGTGGGGATGTTCAGCCAGGGTCTCCAGGGCATGGCGCGAACCGGCGAACTGGAACAGGTCTGCATGAGCCCGCACGGGCTGGTGACAAATTTCCTGGCGCGCTCCCTCGTCGCGGCGGTGATGAGCATTCTCACCTACACGATTCTGCTCAGCCTGCTGGCGGCGAGTCTCAAAGGCAAGATCTACCTCGAGCCCGTGTCGACGGCGCTGGTGCTTGCCCTGACGTACACCAACCTGATCGGGTTTGGCTTTATGGTTGGAGGCCTGGTGCTGGTGTTCAAGCAGACCGGCCAGATCGCGATGATTATTCGGCTGGTGCTGCTGATCATTGCGATTGGATCCGAGGAAGTGGCCAAATTGCCCGCCTGGTTTCGCGCCATTGCCCACTGCGTGCCGATCACGGACGCAGCGATCTCGTTGAAATACGTGCTGATCAAAGGCCAGCACATCGATGGCCGGTACAGCAGCATTCTGGTTCAACCGTCGTTTTATTACCTGATCCTGAACGCGGCCGCCTGGACCCTGATCGGCATCGCGTGTTTCCGGTATCTTGAGAACTGGAGCCGGGATAAAGGCACCCTGGGGGCTTACTGATGCACGGCGCAGCGCTGCACCGATTCGAACTCAACGGCAAACGGTACGCCATCGATCCTGAGACCTGTTTTTGCTTTGAATGCGACGAGATCTGCTGGGATGTGCTCGCGCTGTATCCGCACGAAACCATCAGCCGCATTGTGCATGAGTTGAAGCAAAAACACTCCGAACGGGAAGTGTACGAGGTTGTAGGCGAGCTGGAGTGGCTGCGCAATGTCAAATCGATCCTGCCCCGGCCGACTCCCGAAGAACTGCAGAAACGCTACGAAATAGAGCGGGGACTGAAGCGGCTGACGGTCGAACTTCCCGAAGAAACCTCCGTGGCGGCGCCCGCGCCGGAAAAAACGGGATGGTTTCGCAAACGCCGTGAAGTGTCTTCAGCGGGGCTGTCTTCCCTTGGGCGAGATGCGGCCCATCTGCTCCTCAACCGTTCCGGCAACCAGAAGGTGCTGGAACTCGAATTTCTGGAACACGGGTGCATCCATGACCTTGATGCCGTGGCAGCGTTGTGCGCCGATGTCCTGCGCGCGGCCCGCCTGGCCGGCAAAGAGCTCACGGCGGCCGTACGGATCCAGGATCTGCGTCTGGAGCCAGAGCCCGGCGCCCTGAAAGGGCACACCGTGAGCGCGCGTCTGGAGCTTACCGAACCGGATGCGGCGCAGAGCGCGCTTGCGCCGCTGGCCGCCGGTAACGTGTTCACCCTGGCGCAGCTCGCGAAAGCGCTTCAGCCGGGGGCAAGCGGCGTCCAGGGCCGGATCATCGTGCGGCCGGATACGCCCGATTTTGGCGGCGTGGTTCAGACGCTCGACGAAGCCGGCTTCAAAGTGATTGAGCTCGACCTCGATGCGACCTTTGTTGCGCATCCGGACCTGCCCCCTGCCGAGGTGCTGCCTGGATTAAGCGCGAGCGCGATCTACTATGCGCGCCGCCTGCTCGAAGGCCATTATTTTCGTCTGGACCCGATAGCCTCGCTGTTTTACCGCATCTATGAGGGCCAGCCGATCCAGCGCGCCGACCCCATCGGCACCAACGAGCTGGCCGTCGACAGCCGCGGCGATATATACGCCTCGTGGCGGGTGTTCGGGAACGAGCGGTTTCGCCACGGCTCACTGCAGAACGCCACGATCGACGAAGCGGCCATCAAACGCTACGATGACATGGGCGTGCCCACAACGGGACCGTGCCTGCGCTGCTGGGTCCGGCATCTGTGCGGCGGCGGGCGCGCGGCCGTGCACGATGCCCTGAGCGGCAATTTCCATCAGCCGCACGAGCCCTGGTGCGACGCGCAGCGCTCATGGATGGCCGCCGCGGTCTCCGCATTCAACGTGCTTGCGGCGGAGGGGATCAATTTCACACGCATCTACCAGACGCTCACGCCCTCCGCGGGAAAGCGCCCCACGCTGTCGATGCTCACGATGCTGCGGGCAGCGATTGGCCTGTCGATTCGCATGCGTCCCGTGGAAGAATCCGATGCGGAACTTCTGGTGCGCTGGGAAAACTGGAACCCGGCGGCTTATTTTCTTTTCAATGAGAAAGGGGCGTTTGTCGCGACCCGCTATGAACGCGAGATGGACGCGCTTCATCCGCAGACCTTCGACCAGGAACTGGTGCTGACGCGCAAAGACGGGACGCCGTTCGGGCTGCTCAAGCTTCGTGCGGAAAAGGTGGCTGAGACCGCGTCGGCGTGGCTCTATTTCCGCAACGAAGCCGATTATGCCGCGGCTGACCTGCGCAAGGGACTGGCGTTCCTGTTAAAACAAGCGGGCCAGCAGCAGGGGTTGCGGCGCATCACCGTCTCCACGGCCGAGTATGAACACTCCCTGCAGCACTTTCTGGAACAGTGCGGCTTCACGCGTGAGGGCACACTTCGTGAAGCACTCTACCTGCACGGGACCTACCGCGACGTGCACGTTTACGGGATTACAACGTCAGCGCTGTAAACCGGCTGGATGGGCGGCTCCCTCGCATCCGCCCGGGCAGCACCTCCTCAGAGCCCGGCGCCGTCCCCGGTTTCCGCGTCGCGTTCGGCGGCGATCTCGACATGCGGGAGAGGGCCCGCGGCAGGCGGTTCGTTCGGAAAGGCGAATTCCAGTTGCTGGTCGCGCACGAGCTTATACCGTTTCATGAGGCGCAGGACCTGCAGCGTGGGAGACGACATGTAGTTTTCGTGCATGCTGACCGTATCCACCAGGTCGCGCAGGACGCTGGAAAACTCGAGCACGTGATCGATGCCCGTCTCCTGGAGCAGCTGGATGGAGCGCGCCCGGGGTTCCGGTGACGCGGGCAGTTCCGAGATGACCAGAATGCTCTTGAAGGGGCGGCTGCCGAATATTTCGCGCGCAAAGGCCAGCGATTCCTGGGATACGAACTGCCAGAGCACCGGGCTGGATTCGATGACCGAGGGGTAAAATTTGTCGGCATGCCAGGCGCGGACCTCAACCAGGGCGCGCTCCACGGCGCCGATCCCGGCGGGATTCAGGACGAAACTGAGCTCGTGCGGCATGACGGGATTCACGTTTTCGACGAAGACCTGGAGGCTGCTGTCGGGCACCCGCTGGCGCAGGCTCTCGCGCTGCCAGTTGGTCAGCACGGCGAACATGTTGAGTTCGAAGAACTCCCGTACCAGTTGGAGGTTTACATCGGCCATGACAGTTCCCGTTCCAGCGCCCGGGGCCGGGACACCGGCGTGCTGCCTCAGGGCGCGCTCAGCGCCTTGCCAATCTTGTGTTCCGGATCGAGCGCCAGGATTTCCGCCCCGAGTTCCCTGGCCCGGTCCAAACGGTCCAGTTGCCGGTAGCACAACCCGAGTTTGGCCAGGATGTCGACATACCGGAAGTTTTCGCCGAATGCGGAGTAGTATGCGTCTTTCCGGGCCCGGTCGTAGGCGGCCTGGTATTGCTCTAATGCGGAAGAATACTGTTTTCGGACGTACGCAACCTCTCCGCGCAAATAGTAGCCTTCCACCTGATCGGGGTTCAACTCAAGTGATTTTTCGATCAGTTTGTCCGCGCGTTCGAGCGCTTCGAGGGCCAGGGTGGGATCTTCGGAGACCATGCCGGCCTTGCCCAGGATGAAGAGGGCGGCAAAATTGGCGCCTCCGGAATCAATGGCCAGGCGGGCGTTGTGCACCGCCTCGTCGAACCGCCCTTCAGCAAAGTTGACCTGAGCGAGGCCGAGATGGCCGCGCGAGCGCGCGGATTCCACGGCGAGCAGCCATTCGAACTGCTCTCTGGCATGCGGCAGGTCGCCGAAGGCCAGGTATGCCTGGCCGAGGTCGATGCGGAACGGCGCTTTTTCGGGCATGTGGTTCACCACGCGCTGAAGCAGCGATACCGCCCTGGACGTGGCGCCCATGCGCAGATAGCACTTCCCCAGTTGATGGTAGGAAACGATGAGGGAAGGGTCTTTCTTGATCGCCTGTTCGAAGCATGCGGCCGCCCGCTTCAGGTCGCCCTTCATGCTGGCCGTCACGCCGTCGTCGTAGTAGCTTTCCGCATTGTCGCCGCCAAATGCCATGATGGAAGCCCCTTTTTTTCGTGGCCGCCCGGTCGGAATGCTATCTCACCGCCAGGAGTGCCGCCCGGGCCTGTTCTTCCGGGATATCCGTTCGATGCACCACGTGGCCAATCCGGTCGGCCACGATGAATTTGAGCGTGCCGGCGCGCGCTTTCTTGTCATGTTTCATGGCCGCCAGCGTCTCGTCTACGGGGAGTTCGGGCCAGCGCACCGGCAGCCCATAGGATTCGAGGCAGGCGCGCTGGCGGGCGGCGGCTTCCTCGTCGAGCAGGCCGAGCTGCCGCGCCAGGCTTGCCGCGGCCTCCATGCCGAGGGCAACGGCTTCGCCATGGAGAAAGACACCGTAGCGGGTGACGGCCTCGATCCCGTGCCCGAAGGTGTGCCCGTAGTTGAGGATGGCGCGGAGACCGTGCTCTTTTTCATCTTCAGCGACAACAGCGGCTTTGATCTCACAGGAACGACGGACGGGAAGCATGAGTGCGTCGAGGTCTTTGGCCAGGATGGGTTCGACGTGGCACTCGAGGTATTCGAACAGGGCGGCGTCGGCGATCACGCCGTGTTTGATGACTTCGGCCAGCCCCGCGCGAAGTTCCCGGTCCGGGAGGGTCTTCAGGAAGGTCAGGTCGATGATGACTGCGGACGGCTGATGAAACGCGCCGATGGTGTTCTTTCCGAGCGCATGGTTGACGCCGGTCTTCCCCCCCACGCTGGAATCCACCTGGGCCACGATGGTCGTTGGAATCTGAACGAACCGGATCCCGCGCATGAAGCTTGCCGCAGCGAACCCGGCGACGTCGCCGGGCACGCCCCCGCCCAGCGCCACCACGACGCTGGAGCGATCCAGCCCCGCCTCCAAAAACATGCCGCAGAATTCTTCAATGCGCGCGAGCTGCTTGGCCTCTTCTCCGGCGGGCATCACACACAGCACGGGCGTTACCCCGGCCGAACGGACGGATTCCAGGACGCTCTCGCCGTGGATCCTGGCCACGTTGGCGTCGGTGCAGACGGCCACGGCGCCCCTGGCCTCCAGCCGGGCCAGTTCCGCGGGCAGTTGGCGCAGGGCATGCTCGCCGATGTGGATCGGATATCCCCGGTCTCCGAGTGCCAGGGTCAGGGTTTCCATGGAAGCGGTACTCCTTACTGTACTGTGAACAGGCAAAGAGTAGCACATTTTCGGCAAGCAATGCTCCAAAATGGGCGAAATGAACGAAAACCGTGGCGAACGCATCACTCGTTGTGTACATTCTCAGATTTCGCGGCCTTTTTACTTCTTCCCGGCAATCGGCTATCGTATGGGCATTGATCGCCGTCCTGGCGGAATTCAGGGGTGCCCATGCAGCGTAATCCACTGGCATTTTCCACGCTCAGCGAGCTTCCGCCGCGCTGTTTTCGCGAGACATCCGGAAAGCCCGGCACCTGGCCGGCGCCCTGCGGGAGGATATATGAAAGCCTTTAACGGATTTGGAGACAAAGAACTCCGGCTGGCCATGCTGGGCATGGTGGACGGCAACGGGCATCCGTATTCGTGGAGCGCCATTTTTAACGGATACGAACCCGGTGAAATGGCAAAATGCCCGTTCCCGGCCATTCCCGACTATCTGTCGAAAGAGCCGGAGGCGAACCTGAGCATCCCGGGGGCGAAGGTCACCCATGTGTGGACTGACGACCCGGCGGATGCGCCCAAAGTTGCTGCGGCGTCCCGCATTCCCAATGTGGTGGAGCGGGCCGAAGACGTCATCGGCCACGTGGACGCCGTGATTGTAGCGACAGACAAGGGACACGAGCACGTGGAGCGGTGCCGCCCCTTTGTCGAGGCGGGGCTGCCGGTGTTCGTGGATAAACCGCTCGTGGACAACGAACCGGACCTGGCTCAATTCCGCCGCTGGATCGTCGAGGAGGAGCGCCCCATCCTGTCGTCCAGCTCGATGCGTTATTGCAAAGAGTACCAGCCCTACCGGGCGTCGACCCACAACCTGGGCGCCTTGCGCTATGTCACCATCACCACGCCGAAAACGTGGGAACGCTACGGGATCCATGCGCTCGAGGGCATGTACCCAATCCTCGGGCCGGGGTTTGTGTCCGTACGCAATACGGGCACGCCCGAGCGCAACGTCGTGCATGTGAAACACGAGCGGGGCGTGGATGTCGTCGTGGTTGCGACGGCGGACATGTTCGGCGGCTTCGGGGACCTCCTGCTGTGCGGGACCCGCGCTTCGGCGTACGTCAAGATTATGGACTCGTTTTACAGTTTCAAGGCACAGCTCGCCGCATTCGTGGATTTCCTGCGTTCGGGGGTCTATCCTTTCCCCTTCTCCGAGACGGAAGAGTTGATGAAGATCGTGATCGCGGGCATCCGCAGCCGCGAGCAGAGCGGCCGCGAGATGCCACTCGCAGAGATAGCGTGAACCGGGGTGCAGCCCCGCGCGTGAAAGGAACTGAGCATGCGCATGCGACCAAGCCGTGTGTTGAAGAAACTCCGCCGTGGGGGCATCGTCTCGTGTACGAAATTGAACCTGTACGATGCGCGCGCCGCCGAGATCGCTGCGATGTTCGATTTCGATTGCCTCTGGCTGGGAATGGAACACGGGCCGAACGACTTGTCGGACATCGAGAAGCAGATCTACGCGGCCAAGGCCTACGACGTGGACGTGGTGGTCCGGGTTGCCCGCGGCAGCTACAGCGATCACATCCGGCCTCTGGAACTGGATGCCGCGGGCATCATGGTACCCCATGTGATGAGCCTCGAAGACGCCAGGAACATCGTGCGCATGACCCGGTTTCATCCCGTGGGGCGGCGTCCGGTCGATGGCGGGAATGCCGACGGAAAATATTGCAATGTTCCGTTCGTCGACTACCTCCAGCAGGCCAACGAGGAGCGCTTTGTCATCATACAGATCGAGGACCCCGAGCCGCTCGACGAGCTTGACGAGATCTGCGCCCTGGACGGGATCGACATCATTCTGTTCGGGCCGGGCGATTTCAGCCATGGCATCGGAGTGCCGGGGCAATTCGACCATCCCGAGCTGCTTGCGGCCCGCCGGCGTGTGGCCGAGTGCGCCAACCGGCACGGCAAGGTCGCGGGCACCGTGGGCAGCCTGGGCAATCTGCAGGAGCTCATCGACCTGGGGTTCCGGTTCGTGAACCTTGGCGCCGATGTGCTCGCGTTGAGCCAGTATTACCAGGGGCTTGCGGCGGGATTCCGCGAACACGAAGACCGATACCTGCGCTCGCGCGCAGAGGGAGGCTCGTCATGAACGTGCTGGACCTGTTTTCGCTGAAAGGCAAAGTGGCCCTGGCCACCGGCGGCGCCGGGCTGTACGGGCGTCAGATCGTGGAAGCGCTCGCGGAGGCGGGCGCAAAAACGTTCACCGCGGCACGAAACCGCGACGCCCTCGAGAAGGTGGCCGCGGCTCTTCGCGACCGGGGCCTCGATGTAACCGCGCTGCAGTATGACCAGAGCGATGAGGCGTCGGTGCTTGCCCTGCGCGACCAGATCCTCGAGCAGGCGGGCGGCATCGATATCCTCGTGAACAATTCCGTGGCCCGGCCGATGAAGAACGGCTACCAGAGCGATGCCTCAACCTTTGCGCACAGCATGGCGGTCAACGCGACCGGCTTGTTTGTGATCACCCGCGCCTTCGGCGACGTCATGGCCGAAAACGGCCGCGGTTCGATCATCAACGTGGGTTCCATCCAGGGGCTTATCGCGCCCGATCCGTCGATCTACCGGGGAACCACCATGAGCGGCTGGGCGCCCGACTATTTCTTCCACAAGGGCGGTATGGTCAATTTCACGCGTTTCATCGGGAGCTACTATGGCCTGAAGAACGTCCGGTGCAACTGCATCGCCCCCGGGGGCTACCAGACGCCGGATCATCCCGAGCCGTTTGTGCGGCAATACAGCGACAAGACGTTCCTGGGCCGCCTGGCGTCCGATACCGACCTGAAAGGGGTCATTGTATTTCTGGCGAGCGATGCGTCGGCCTACATCACGGGCGCGACCATCCCTGTCGATGCGGGGTACACCGCAAAATAGGTTTTAGCGCAGCTGGAGGACGATCAACGTCTCGCCGTTGGGCTGCAGGGTCAGTCCTGCCGCGTCATACAAGGGCGGCGGGGCGGTCGTTGTCTCCCCCGGTTCCACAGCCGGTCCAGCGGGCGGGGTGGCGTATGCGCAGATGGTACAGGCCCCCGCCTCCAGCCCTTCAAAGGTATATTCACCGTCCTGGCCCAGCGGGATGCGCGCCAGCAGATGCACCGGCGTGAGATGGTATTCCGGCCAGTTCAGACCCAGGAGGCTGGTCCCCGGCTCGATGACCGCGACGATACCCGTTGCGCCCGGTGGCACCCCGGATACCTGCGCGATGACGGACGAGGTGCCGTAGAGCATAAAATCACACGGAAGCGTCTGGCCGCTCCGGATCTGCGCGCTGAGACTCCGCAGATGCTCGGTGCGGCCCGTGCGCAGGCCCTGCAGCTGCAACACCGCCGGGCCGGAGGGCACGGCCTCGATCAGATAGGTTCCATCCGCCTGGACGGACGCCTCGATCTGCTCCTCGCCTCCGCTGGGGGTTTGGATACGGGCCACAATTTTTGCCCCGCGCGCCGGTTCGTCATTGAACATCGCGACGCCTTCAACGGCCGCATCGAGGACGCCAAAGGTAAAGTCCACGTCG
>DAOSJS010000153.1:0-9062 GCA_035367355.1 Candidatus Hydrogenedentota bacterium | reverse complement strand
CTCGACCCCTCTGGCATCCCAAACTGCCGCCACAAGGCCGGCAATACGCCCAATTGCGCCGCGAAGCCATTGAGGAGTGTGTTGCCCCTATCGCTCAATACCGCGATTACATCATGGGCATCGCCGCCCGGCAGATAAAGGAAAAGCACACCCAATACTGGGATTCCTGGCTGCAGACCCTGGAAAGGGCAGGGGACAAGCTGGCTCGCAGTGCGCTTCTGCCTGATTCTGAAGGTGATTCCGGCGCGGGAAGTGCCTCTCAAGCCATGGTAGGGCTCGACTTACAACTGCGTGCGGTGCGCCTGCGCCAGCAGATCCTCGAAATGGAATCCGGACAGCCCGACGAGGCCTTGAAACAGCGGGAATCCGAATTGGAGGGCGGCCTCGCGGCGCTTCGTGATTTTGAGAACGCGCGTCAGCCCGTCATCGAGCGAGACAGCACCGCCCGCGAGTTTGCCTGCCTGACCGCGCCGTTTTTCGCCGTTTTTGCCCTGAGCGTCTTTTGTGCTCTTGGGGCGCTGGCCGCGCGCCTGCTGGGCGCAACCCGGTACGATTGGACCATCCCTCACGGCCGGGCGGGCCTTCTCATCATGGCATCGTATGCGTTGATGCTCGGCGTGTTTCTCGCGTGCGCGCCGGCGGTCCAGCAAGCCACTGCAAGAGACGCCGTCCCCGGGCTGCGCCTGGTCTGGATGATCCTCTTGGCTGCAACAGGTGTTTCTGCGCTGATCTATCCCAGCCTGGTGCTCCCGTCTCCGAAAAAGTCCGCCGCAGAGGACGGTTTCGGCGCCATGACGTCCAGCGAGCGCGTGTCTGCCGCCAGAATGCGCTTTCACCGCGCATACGCCGCCATGGCACGGCGTTTCCTCGGGGTTACTCTGGGCCTTTTCCTGTGCGTTTTCTCGCTCTGGGCCCTGGTGTTTCGAATCGCAACATCCTTGTATCCGTGGCAAGTGGAGCTGTTGGCCACTGGGATGGGGACCCAGGAAGCCCGGATGGTCCGCCAGGCTCTCTCGTTGCTACACTGATTGAGTGACTTGAGCCGTATATCAAGAAATCTAGTGACGAAAACGGAAAAAAGGGATGAATCCACGAGCATTAAGCACTCCTTGAATTTGACAAAGGGCTTTCCCAGAGCTATACTTTCCATATAGTGAGTATACTGCTAATTTCGTACGCCTTCGTTTCGTGCCGATGAAGATTTTCTACACACGTGGAGGTTAGTATCTCGTGAGCGACCACGAACAAAAGGCTTTTACCACCTTCGAAGCAGCAAAGATCTGTCACGTAACCCACCACAGCATAAAGAACTGGATCAAACAGGGGTTGATCAAAGCCTCTCGCACGCCCGGCGGGCATTACCGGATCCTCGAAGAGGATCTCGACAGTTTCCGCGAAAAATATGACATGTTTCCGCGGGACAAGGGACCCATGAAGAAACGGGTCATGATTGTTGAGGACGAACCCGACACGCTCGCCCTGATGGAGAACATCCTGATGGATGAGGGGTTCGAACTGATCAAGGTCAGCAATGCAACAGAAGTCGGCCTGCGAGCCGCCCAGCTTTCACCCGACCTGATTCTGCTCGATTACCTGATGCCGGAGATCAACGGATTTGAGGTATCCAAGGCATTGCGCAATAATGAGCTGACGCGCAGCATCCCCATTATGGCGGTGACCTGCCTTACCAAAGAACAGGACATTGAGCGGATTTTTGAGTGCGGAGCGGACGAATATCTGGCTAAGCCCTTTAGATTCGACCAACTTCTCGAGAAAGTCCGCGATCTCATAGGCCGCGGGCGTATCGTCGAATAAGCTCCGCAACCCGGAGATATCATGAGCGCTTCTGGCCCGCGCCGGGGAATTGAACGCAAGATCCTCAACACCATCCTGCAGGTTGCGATCCTGCCCCTGATCATTGCCGTCATTGTTGGCTACATTACGGCGCGGGAAGGGCAGGGAAATGCCGTCGAGCAGTCTCTCCTGACCGCTGCGCGTAAGACCGCCGACGGACTCCGGATCGCGGCCGCTCCTCATCTGCAGAAGCTCGATGCCCTCTCCAAAGACCCGAAAATCCTGGCGGCAGTGCAACCCGGCAGCAGCGGTAAACCTGCGGCCCTCCAGGACTCCGCTCAACACGAACAACTCCGGGAATATCTCAATAGCCAAATCACCATGGTAGTGAGCACTCCTGGGGTGCCCACCATCCTCACTGTGTACGACGCTGAAGGCCATCTCATTGCAAGCACCCACGAGGAATTGCATACCCTCACCAGCGAAGACAACGGGCCGGGGAAATGGAAGGACAGCCGGATCGTCAAACCGCGATTTCTCGACATCGATGAGATCGGCAACGCCTATGCGGCAGAAAGCGCTGCCCCCATCTATCAAAACCCAGAGGATCGGGAGGGACTGCTCGGCTTCGTTGCTCAGATTCTGGACATTACCCCGCTGCTCCTCTTCGCGATGGGAATCGACCCCACAGACACTGCTGACGACTCATTGCACGCCGTCTATCAGGTTGTCTACACCAGCGAAGGCTACCATCGAACCACCTACATCGCCCGGAAGAGCGAACAGGGCACTTTGAACCTCGATGTCTGCCGTACGGATTCCGCGCTGTCCAAGAAGTTGCAGGGCCCGGAGTCGTCCAGCTACGGCACCTTACGGATTCCGGGCTACGTCTCGACGAAAAGTCAGACTGAAGATGTTTTTCTGGCGTATGCCCAGATGTTTGATGACATGGATCTCTATATCGTGGTCTACCGCAGTGCGGCAACGGCTCTTCGCAACATCCATCTGGCCGGGATCATCGCCATCGTCTTCTGTGTGGGGGTCATCGCGATTCTTTGTTTGAACGCCTACCTCAATATTCACAACAGCATCGTGCGCCCGTTATCCCTTCTGAACGAGGGCGCCCAAATCATCGGCCAGGGCGACCTGGACCTCAAACTGAAGATCGGCACGGGCGACGAAATCGAGGAACTGGCGCAGTCGTTCAACAAAATGGCCCTTGCCCTCAAACGGAACATAGGACAACTGGAAGATTCAGAAGAAAAGTACCGTGGACTG
The DNA here is from genome assembly GCA_035367355.1 of Candidatus Hydrogenedentota bacterium. GTDB lineage: Bacteria > Hydrogenedentota > Hydrogenedentia > Hydrogenedentales > SLHB01 > UBA2224. The sequence goes on along the minus strand of DAOSJS010000153.1, from coordinate 5,990 downwards.
GTCACCTGGATGCGCGATGGCGTGTTCCAGACCAATCCCCAGTGGATCGTCGGCTTCATGAATCCCGCCGGTGTGGAGATATTCCGCCACGAAGACGTAGAAGAGATCATTGGCCGCAACATCAGCGATATGTTCTACAATCCCAGCGACTTCACCCAGCTCGCCCGGGAACTCCAGCACAAGGGATTTATTGAACGCCGCCGACTGTGGATGCGGCGGCGGGATGAACGCGCCATTATCGTCGAACTCTCCGCGAATACCATCTACGGCGATGACAACTCGGTTATTGGCTACGAGGGCATCTTCCGCGACCTATCCAAGAGCGTGCGCCTGGAGCGCGAAGCGCGCGACCGGGCGGAACGCCTCAGCGCAATCAGCCAGATTGCCAATGTCATCAACTCCAGCCTGGAAGCAGGCCGCCTGTACGAAAGCCTGGTCGTTGAGATTAAACGGCTTATTGATTTTGATTTTGCCAGCCTGGCTCTGCTGGATGAACTGGGCGAAACCTTTGAAATCCGGCAGCTCTGGCCCGAAGCTAAAGCCATCGAGCTGGAAACCGGCGCCATGCACGACGAAACCTCCTGCGCGGCGTGGGTTGCCCGGGAACGGGAACGTCTCATGGTGGGCGATCTCACCCGCGATGATGTGCGCTTCAGCAATGCTGAATTCGCCCCGGGAACGCGAAGCTGCCTGTGCGTTCCGCTGTATGCCACCGGGCGCATCATTGGAACATTCAATCTGGGCTCCGAGCGCCCAGACGCCTTTCGCCGGCACGACGCCGCTGTGCTCGAACAGGTGGCCCCGCACGTGGCCGTTGCCATTCGAAACGCCAATCTCCTGGAAAACCTGCAGGTCTCGCTGGAAGATGTCACCCTCGCCCGTGAAAAACTGCACGAAGCAAACGAAGAACTCAAATCCCTCGACGAAATGAAGACCAATCTGCTGTCGAATGTCTCCCATGAGCTGCGCACGCCCCTGGTGGCGGTCATGGGCTACACCGATATGATTTACAACGGCAAGGCCGGGCCGGTCACCGAAACCCAAAAGGACTACCTCGGCATCAGTCTGCGCAACATTGAAAAGCTGGTTACCCTGATCGAAAACCTGCTCGATTTCTCCCGGCTGCATCGCGGGACTGAGACCATCGTCTTCGGCGTGTTTGATCTGGTCGAATGCGCCAAGGCGAGCATTCAAACCATGAAACCCGTCGCAGATTCCCAGGGCGTCGAGCTGGTGCTGCAGGCGCCGGACGAACCCCAGCTGGTCGAAGGCGACAAAAGCAAGCTCGGCCAGGTTTTCAACAACCTCCTGTCCAATGGCGTCAAATTCAACCACAAAGGCGGCAACGTAACCGTGGCTCTCCGGCCAGGAACCGAGGATATCGAAGTCACGGTCAGCGACACCGGCATCGGCATCCCCCCGGATGCGCTCGACAAAGTGTTCACACGCTTTTACCAGCTCGACGGCTCGTCTACCCGCAAATACGGCGGCACCGGCATCGGGCTGTCCATCGCACAGGATATCGCCCGGCTTCATGGCAGCCGCATCACGGTCACCAGCGAAGTGGGGGAAGGGGCCACGTTTCGTTTCACTCTGCCGTTCACGAAGCTCGTGCGGGGACAGTCGCTGGTGCAGGCAGCAGTCGATGAGCCCGCAGGCCCTCTCGTCACTGAGATCCTGGTTGAGCTATTGACCCGGGACAGCGATTTGAGCAACCAGGTCCGGGCGCTGCTCTCCTCCGAGAGCGTCAATAGCATTCAGGCCCAGGACGCCGCTCAAGCCATTGCACTCGCGCGCCGCCACAGCCCCGATTGCATCCTGGTCGATGCCGACGCCTCGGAAGAGAACGAGCGCCTCCTCGACGTGCTGCTCGCCGATGCCACCATCCAAACCCTGCCGATGGTGCTGGTCACCAACGACGAGGATCTGTTTGAAAAATACCGATCGTTCATCTCTGCGCGCCTCAAGCGAGAATTCCGGAAAAGTACGCTGCTCAGCAGCATTCACAACGCCGTGCGGCAACCCATCGTGCCGGAATCGTCTCTGGGAGGAAAGATCCTGTGCGTGGATGATGACCCGGACGTGCTGGTTTTTCTGCGGCGTTGCCTGGAGACCGACGGCTACGAAATCGATGAATGCGAATCCGGAGAGGAGGCTCTGGCTCGCCTGCGCTCGAGGGAATATGCGCTGGTCCTCCTCGATATCGCCATGCCGGGCATGGACGGATGGGAGACCTGCCTGCGCATCAAGTCCGACCCCGCTCTCGCGGGTATCAAAGTATTCATGGTTACAGCAAAACCCCTTGACGCCAAGAATCCGCTCACCAAAAGCTCCGGGTGCGACGGTTTTATCCAGAAACCCTTCCGCGCAGAAGACATCGTGGAAATCGCTTCCAGACTGCTGAAGCGGCCGCACGCAATCAGAAGGGCATAGGCCGTGGAAGATCCTCTGCGGCTCGCGGGCCTGGCGTCCAATAGACCTTTTCGTGCCTTCGTGCATTTCAACCGCCCTTATGCCCGGGCGTACGTCATCGGTGCAGCGGCCGGCCTGTTTTTCATCACCATCGACCTGTGTATGCCGATGGTGGTCCGGGCCGTCGTGCACCGGCTTGAGAACCGGACTCTGGATTACCGTTTTCTGCTGACCTGCGTCGCCTTCCTGCTCGCCATTCCCATCTGCTCCGGCCTGGCCCGTTTTGTCCAGCGCATGCTCATCATCAAGGCTTCGCGTGAATTCGAATACGATTTGCGAAACGTGTTCTACCGGAAGATCCAGCACTTGTCGCAGGAGTTTTTCCATTCGTTGCGCACCGGCGACATCATGGCCCGCGCCACCAACGATCTGAATTATGTGCGCATGTTCGTGGGACCCGGTGTGATGAACACGGTGAACATGATTCGCCTGCCTTTTTCACTGGCCGCGATGATGTACCTGAGCCCAAAATTGACCGGGATCGCGCTAATCCCACTGCCGTTCATCTCATTTGTGGTCTATTTTTTCATGATGTACATGCACCGGCAGTCAAAACGTGTGCAGGAACAGTTCTCCACGGTTACCGCGCGCGCTCAGGAAAATCTTGCCGGCGCCCGGGTGGTACAGGCCTATGGCATCGCGGATCGGGAAATCCGTGATTTTCGTAACGAATCCCGGAAATACATGCGCGAAAGCCTCAAGCTCACGATCATCATGGCGCTGGCCTGGCCACTAATCGGAACGACCATCGGCGTATCCGCCCTGATTATTCTGTGGACGGGGGGGCACATGGTCATATCGCAAACGCTCAGCCTGGCCGACCTCTCGGCCTTCACGGTATATCTCGTGATGCTCACGTGGCCGCTCGTGGAGTTCGGGTGGGTATTGACTCTCTACCAGCGCGGCGCCGTCAGCATGTCCCGCATCCTCGAGATCCTCACCCGCAAGCCTGCCGTCAGCGATTCCGCGCAAACTGACCGCAGCATCAGGTCCGTTGACGGCGCGGTCGGGTTTCACGGCGTCTCCTTCGCGTACAACGGGCAGAACGTGCTCAAAAATATCTCCGTCGACATCCCCGCGGGACAGACCGTTGCCATCGTCGGACCAACCGGCTCAGGCAAATCAACACTGCTGAGCCTGCTGGCCCGAGAGTATGATCCGCAGCTCGGCGCAGTGCTAATCGACGGGCGCGACGTTCGCGAGTTTCCGCTTGAGACTCTCCGGAAGCACATCGGGTGCGTGCCTCAGGATCCGTTTTTGTTTTCGGATTCGATCCGCGCCAACCTGACGCTCGGGTGTCCTGAGGCTTCTCATGAAGATTTGCATTGGGCCTGTGAAATCGCTCAATTCAGCGATACCCTGCAGGAATTGCCCAACGGCTACGATACCCTTCTGGGAGAGAGGGGCATCAATCTCTCCGGCGGCCAGAAACAGCGGCTCACCATTGCCAGGGCATTGATCTGCAAGCCGCGGATTCTCATCCTCGACGACGCCCTGTCCAGTGTCGATACCCATACGGAAGAAGAGATCCTGCGCCGGCTGAAGCGCGTCATGCGGGAACGCACCAGCATCATCGTATCGCACCGGATCTCAACCGTCAGCCATGCCGATCGCATTCTGGTGCTCGACGACGGGAAGATTGTGGAAGAGGGCACACACGAGGAGCTTGTCGCCCGCGGCGGGCTCTATGCGGAGATGCACCGCCGTCAATTGCTCGAAAAGGAAATCGAGCAGGCATGAGCGAAGGATACCATATCGAGGATGAAGTCCAGCAGCGCGCGTACGACCGCCAGCTGATGCGCCGTCTGCTGGGCTATCTGCGCGCGTACCGCTCTGCCATGATTCTCGCAGTAGTGCTCCTGTTGGGCGCCTCGATCCTGACCAACCTCGTTCCCTATTTCAATAAGCTGGCCCTGGATAAATACATCGGAAATCCGGAGCGGATCGCCCAGCAGGAGCAGGCGGCCGGCGGTACGCCTTCGGCAACACTCGAAGCACTCGTGACTCACGATCGGCAGGGTCTGGGCAGGGTGATCCTGATCATTGCCTGCCTGATGCTGGGCGAGACCCTGGCCCGCTACCTGCAGAATATCATCGTGGCCTATGTCGGCCAGAAGACAATGCTCGCCATGCGCCTCCAGATCTTTGAGCACCTGCAGCGCATGTCGCTGCGCTTCCTTGATCGCAATCCTATCGGCCGACTGATGACCCGCGTCACCAATGACGTGGAGAAAATTCAGGAGACCATCGTCGCTGGAATGGTTCAGGTGATCAGCGATTTACTCACGGTTTTTGTCATTCTGGCGTTCATGCTGTGGGTAAACTGGCAACTGGCGCTCATTCTCATGACAACGGTCCCGTTCGTCTTCGTCACCGGCTTCGTATTTCGCCGGTATGCCCGCCGTTCCTACATTGAGATCCGTAAACGCCTCGCCCGCATGAACGCCTACGCGCAGGAAACAATCAGTGGCATGCGCATCGTTCAGATGTTCACGGCAGAGGAACCCACCTACGAGGAATACCGAAGAAGAAACGAGGAGCACCGCGACGAGTGGTTTCAGCAAGTCCTCAATTACGCTGTCTACTTCCCTGTGGTGGATTTTCTCGGCATGTTGGCCATCGGTCTGATCGTCCTGTACACCGGCGACCGGTTTCTGCGCTTCGGGGACGCCGTGGGGGTGTCCGTGGGCACCCTGTTCGCCTACATTCAATGGTCTGAACGGTTTTATGCTCCCATTCGCACCATTGCGGACCGTTACAACCTCCTGCTCGAAGCCATGGCCTCGTCCGAGCGTATCTTTGAGCTTCTCGGGGCAGAAGAAGAGATAGAAAACGCACCGGACGCCGTAATCCCCGATCGTTTCGAAGGCCGGGTCGAGTTCAAGGATGTCTGGTTCGCCTATGAGCCCGACCACTGGATTCTGAAAGGGATAAACCTCGCCATTGCCCCGGGAGAACGTATCGCCATTGTAGGGCATACCGGGGCAGGGAAGACCACCCTGATCAACCTGTTGAGCCGCTTCTATGACGTTCAGCGCGGCAGCATTGCCATCGATGGCCTTGATGTGCGCTTGTATGAAAAAACCGCCTTGCGCCAACGCATCGGCACAGTGCTGCAAGATGTCTTTCTCTTCTCCGGCTCCATCGAACAAAATATCCGGCTCGGCAACCAGGAGCTGACCATGGAGCGCGTGCGCCAATGCGCGGCCTATGTCAACGCGGCCCGATTTATCGAAAAAATGCCGGGCGGCTATGCCTACGACGTAGGGGAACGGGGCAATAACCTGTCCACCGGGCAGCGCCAGTTACTGGCCTTTGCACGCACTCTGGCCCACGACCCCCAACTCCTTGTGCTCGACGAAGCTACGTCCAGCGTGGATACGGAAACAGAAGTCCTCATCCAGGACGCCATCCGCAAACTCATGCTGGGCGGTACCTCCATCGTCATCGCTCACCGCCTGTCCACAGTCCAGAATGCCGACAGGCGGTGAGCGATGACGATGGAGGTACCGCCCAGC
>DAOSJS010000152.1:0-9093 GCA_035367355.1 Candidatus Hydrogenedentota bacterium | reverse complement strand
GGCTGGAGGGATTCCGCGTGGCCACGTTCGTCGAAGCCATTGAGCTCATTCAGGCGCTCAATGCGTCGACCGGGCGCAATGTGGGTATCTACCCCGAGCTGAAGCGGCCGGCCTGGCACCGGGAGCAGGGATTGCCCCTGGAGGCGGCGTTCATGGAACTGGTGACGCGCTACGGTTACACCGGCCCGGATGCGCGCATCTACGTGCAATGCTTCGAAGCGCCATCGCTGCAGCTCATGCGTACCGAATTCGGCTCGCAGCTGCCGCAGATCCTGCTCACCGGAGGGGATGCAGATCAGCCTGAGCTGCAGGCGGAAGGGTTGAAGCAGGTCGCGACGTATGCCCAGGGGATCGGGCCGTCCCGCGGCCAGATCGAAAAGCGCCCGGAAATCGTTGCGCTCGCCCATGCCGCCGGGTTGGTGGTGCATCCCTACACATTCGCCACTGATGCCGTCGCGTCGCAATATCCGTCGTTTGAAGCCGAAGTGCGGCATTTCTATTTCGAGTATGATATTGACGGCATGTTTACCGATTTTCCGGACGCAGCGCGCAAAGCGCTACTCGCCGGGAAACCCTGATTCGGAGACCCTGCACTGAGTGAAAACTGAGCGCGAGAGGGGACACGAGCTTCCAGCCAAGCGGGCGCGTGGCATCAGGTATCGTGTCCCCATTGCGCTGCTTTTCCTGTCGCTGGCGGCGAGTGACTGCCTTCAGGGCGCGGTTTCCCCGGCACCGGCCGGCCAGCGCGCGGCCGTTGAGATCTGGAGCTGGAACATCGCCGCAGGCAGCCTGATGGCTCTCGCGCCCGAATTTGAGCGGCGGCATCCCGGGCTCGAGATCCGCATCGACATGACCGGCGCCCAGATGCAGTCCCGTTTTTTGCTGTCGTTGATCGCGGGGGTGGGCGCACCGGATATCTCCCAGCTGCAACTGGTCGACGCGCCTCAATTCGCCCCCAGCGGGGCGCTCATGGACCTGACGGACATGGCGGCGCCGTATGCAAGCCAATTTTCGCCCTCTTTCTGGGAAAACTGTCTGCACGAAGGCCGCGTCTATGCCATTCCGTGGGACATGGGGCCCTGCGCGGTGTTTTACAAGCGCGATCTGTTTGCACGGCACGGCATCGACCCGGAATCCATCGAAACCTGGGCCGATTATGTCGCCGCCGGCAAGCAGATGATAAAAGCCTCGGGTGGACAAACCCGTATGCTGGCCCTCTCGGTATCGGGGCTGTTCCCGTTTTTCGAAATCCTGATGCAGCAGACGAATGGCGGTATTTTCGACCGGGAAGGGCGGATCATCATCCGTTCCGCGGAGAACGTGGCCGCGCTGGAGGTTTTGCGGGCGATTCTCGAAGCGGGCATCGCGATGCCGATTAACACGGCCGGTCCGGAATATTATGCCTCGTTTCAGAATGACACGATTGCCACCTACCCCCTGGCAGTCTGGCTGGGCGGCTCGATCAAAGATTACGCTGCGCCAACCGCGGGGAACTGGGGCGTGTTCCGGCTGCCGGCCGTCGTGCCCGGCGGCCTGCGCACCAGCAACCTGGGCGGATCGGTGCTGGTGATTCCCAATCAGTGCCAGAAGAAGGAGGCGGCGTGGAAATACGTGGAATACGTCCTGTGCACGAAGGAAGCCCAGCTCGCGCAGTACCGCAATTTTGACCTGTTTCCGTGCCTGATGACCACCTTTGACGATCCCCTCTTTGACGAACCTGATCCGTTCTACGGAGGGCAGAAAGTGCGGCGCCTGTTCGCTCAGGACATTGAGCTGATCCCGACGCTCACGCGCACGAAAGACTGGAACGAAGCCATGCGATACCTCACGCAAGCGTTGAGCGCGTGGGAGACAAACAAGCTCGACCACGACCTGTTTCTGTCGCAGATGGCCGTGAAACTCAAACGCCGGCTGGGCCGTGAGTATGCTCCTGGCCATGAACCCGTGGAGATCGGATGACATGGCGGGGGCAGCGGATAGCCGGGGGAGGTTCTGGGGCTCGCTCTGGCGTTTCCGCCATTTTTACCTGTTCATCTCGCCGTTCTTCTTTCTTTTTGCGGTGTTTGGCCTCTATCCCCTCCTGTTTTCGCTGTATTTGAGCTTCGTGAAATGGGACGGGCTCACGGCGCCGGTATCCGTCGGGATCGAGAATTTCATTACGCTGTTTTCTGACGAAATGTTCTACACGGCCCTGTGGAACACGCTGGTCATCGGGCTGATCTACGTGCCGCCCATGTTTGTGCTGGCATTTCTTTTCGCGAGCATTCTCAACTCGAAGCAGCTTCGTTTGCGGGGAATATTCCGCGCCGGTGTGTTCATGCCGTGCATCACGCCGATGGTAGTGGTCGCGATCGTCTTCAGCCTGCTGTACAGCGCTGAATCGGGCCTGTTCAATTACCTGTTGCGCGGGGTAACCCGCTTGCTCCCCGGCGGCCCGGTGGATCCGATCCCCTGGCTCGAAAGCGAAGCCTGGTCGAAACTCTCGGTATCGATCCTCCTCGTATGGCGCTGGACCGGCTACAACATGATCCTGATGCTCGCCGGGCTGCAGGGCATTTCCGGTGAGTACTACGAAGCGGCGATCATCGACGGAGCGACCCGGTGGCAGCGCATGCGCCATATCACCCTGCCGCTGATGCGCCCCACGCTGGTCTTCTGCGGGATCATGTCGCTCATCGGCACGGTCTACATGTTCGACGAGGTATTCGTCCTGACGCAGGGCGGTCCGGGGACGTCATCAACCAATTTCGGGCTCTACCTGTTCAATCTTGCCTTCATGGATTTCCGTTTCGGTTTCGCGTCCAGCGCGGCCTACACGGTAGCGATTGCAGTTTTTGTGGTGTCCCTGGCGGTGTTGAAGTGGCGCAAACCTGTGGTGGATTAACGCGATGCACTGGAAGCTGCTGAAACAGGGGCTCGTCTATGCGGCGATGCTACTGGTCACGGCGCTCTTCGTGTTCCCTTTCTACTGGCTTCTCATCTCGGCGTTCAAGACCCGGGCGCACATCTTCGTGCTGCCTCCGCAATTTTTCCCGAACCCGGTGGTCGTGCAGAATTTCGCGGACGTTTTCCGGACCACGCCCATCGCCCGGGCTTTCGTCAACTCGTGCATCATCGCGGGCGGCCACACGCTTCTGGCGCTGTTTCTATGCTCCCTGGGCGGATATGCATTCGCGAAATTTCCCGGCGCGCCCGGGCGAGACCCACTTTTTGCATTCGTGCTGGGCACGATGATGATCCCCGCGGCGGTCACCCTCATCCCGGTCTTCATCGTGCTCACGCGGCTGCATCTCGTGAACACATACTGGGCGATGATCCTCCCCGGCGCGGCCAACGCCTTCGGCATTTTCTGGATGCGGCAGTACATCGCAGCAAACGTTCATGACGAGCTGATCGCCGCGGCGCGCATAGACGGCTGCGGTGAATTCGGCATCTACTGGCGGGTGGCCCTCCCCATTGCCAAACCCGCGCTGGCGGCACTGGGCATTCTCGTGCTGATCGGCTCGTGGAACAACCTGATGTGGGCGTTCATCGTGTTGCGGGAAAAGAGCATGTACACCATGCCCCTGCTCATCTATCTGCTGCATGGTGAACTCCGCACACCGTACGGCATGGTCATGGCGGGCGGTCTGCTTGCGACGCTCCCGCTGATCGCCGCCTTTCTCGTGTTTCAGCGATCATTCATCCAGGGCATTACCGCGGGCGCTCTGAAAGCCTGAGTCCCCCGGTCAGGCGCCCAGCCGGTAATATTTCTCCGCGGTATCACGGAACAGCAGCCGGCGCTCCGCGGCGGAGCAGCCCCGGATGGCCCATTGAACGGTCTCGACCCAGCGCGGATAGGTCGTGGCAATCAGCATTACCGGCCAGTCGCTCGCAAACATAGTGCGTTCAAAGCCGAAACATTCGAACACGTGGGCAAAAAACGGCTCAAGCTCCTCCCGGGTCCAGTGATTCGGGTCGGCCAGGGTGGCCATGCCGGACAATTTGCAGGCCACGTTGGGAAATGCCGCCAGCGCGCGCAATTCCTTGCGCCAGGGCTCCAGTTGCTGATTTTTGATGTCGGGCACGCCGATGTGGCACAGCATGAACTGTACGTCGGGGAAGCGCTTCACCAGCTCCATCGCAAGGGGTATCTCTCCGCGGCCTACGCCCAGGTCGCAGGACAGGCGGTTGCGCCGCAGCAGCTCAACCCCCTGCACGTAGGCGGGCGTAAGTTCGCCGCCGGCGATGCCTTCGCGCAGAAACCGCCGCACGCCTTTCACCAGCGGATTCTGCGCGTAGGATTCGAGCAGAGGCGCCACCGCGTCGCCGTCTTCCAGAGGCGCATCGGCTACGATCCCGCGGATCCGGTCATCGTCTCTGGCCAGCTCTCCCACCCACGCCACCTCCGCGGCGGTTTGCTCCGTACGGCAGGCCGCCTGGACAAAGACAATCCGGTCGACGGCTGCGGGATGGATGGCCTCGGTGTAGTGGACGGGCAGATACGGCCGGTTGAGCAGCTCAGAACCGTCGAGCCAGGGGTAGCGCAAACGGCCCGGATCCCAGAAATTCACGTGCGTGTCGGTGATCGGAAAGCCGGGCCAGGCCGCCTCCCCGGGAGCCGCAGCCTCCTCCCCGGCCCGTGCGGCGGCCATCATTCCCAGGCCCGCGACGGCAAGAAACCTGCGGCGGCGCATCGATTGCTCTCCTGTTGGCGGCTTCATCTGTGGTGAGTATAGCAGGCCCTGTACATCATGCGCCCGGCCGGGAAGCGCCCGAATTCAATGAGTTTTCGGGATTAGAGAAGCACTTCCACATCCGCGGCCTGTCCATCGCGAAGATGGGCATCCGCCAGCGCGTCCGGATGGATCTGTAATGCCTCGCCATCCCCGGGTTCGCCCGCGCGAACATGCACGGAACGCAAGCCGCCGAACCACCAGCGGGGATCGGAGACATAGAGAATATCGCCCGGCCTGGCGGCCATCACGGCGAAGGCCGCCTTCGGCACAATCACCGTCTCGGGATCCGGCAGAGAGGCATTCACCTGCACGCGCACGCGGGCCTTTTTGCCGGGATTCCGGTTGACTTCGCCGCCTTTGTACAGCCGCATGGCCTCAAGCTGGGTGCCGGTAACAAGGCCCGTGAGTTCGCTCAGAGGCTTGGGTTTTGTGACCAGGCTGACGGTTACGCCGAGGATGCCGCAGACAATGAACCCGTACAAGGCGCGCATAAAACCGTAACTGCCGCTGCCCATGCCGAAGGCAAACGGCCCGATAAGCCATTTGTCGAGCGGGGATACGAACGAAAGCCCCACGAGAAAAAGGCCGCCGGCCAGCGTCGCCACCGCCGCCGCGGGGGTATACCGTTTCCACAAAATCCCGAACAGAATGGCCATGACCATGGGCACCGGGATGGAGCCCGTTACGACGGCATGCGCGTAATAGATGCTCTCGTACTGGTAATAGTAGATCGGAACCAGTGCAAGTCCCAGCGCGCCGGCGGCGAGACTCACGATGCGGGCCACTTTCAGGTAATGCGCATCATCGGCATCCGGCCGCACGCGCCGTTTCCAGATGTCGTTGACGAATATGGCGCTCACGGCGTTGATCAGGGTATCCGCGGTGCTCATCAGCGCCGCGGTCAGGGCCGCCAGCACAAATCCAAAAACGCCCGGAGCGCAAAGAAACCAGGCCGTATGGACAAAGGCATCGGTGGCGCCCATCTCGAGTTCGCCGTTCTCGACGAGCGCGCGGCCAACCCATCCAGCGCCGCTGGTAGCCACGGCCGCCAGAGGCGCCAGCACCAGCACCCAGCAGACCGACATCTTCCGCGCGTCCTGCACGCTCCGAATGGCCAGGAATCGCATGACGATCCCCTGGTTCATCAAGATGAACGCGCCGCTGTTGGACAGGCCGTCCTGGACGAATACGCCAATGAAACTGAACTTGTCGGGCGCATTGAATTCCGAGAACGCAAACCGGTGCCCCTGGGGCAGCAGTGCCCAAAAATCCACAAATCCGCCCAAATGCACCACCCCGGCGATAAATACGGCCAGGCCGGCTGCAAGAAGGATGATCCCCTGCGCCAGATCGGTCATGATGACGGAAGTCTGCCCGCCAATCATGACGTAGAGCGTAACCAGAACGGTCGTCACCACTGCGCCCGTAAAGACGGGCCAGCCCAGCAGCGAATGGAGCACCACGCCGATGGTATAGACGTTAATGCCGATATAGGCGATAAGGTAGAGCAGGATGATGACTGTCGCAAATCCCCGTGACACAGGCCCAAAGCGCCGTTCGAAGTACTCGGGAATCGAGCCCAGCCGCTGGTAGTAGATGATGGGCAGCCAGATCAGCAGCAGGATACTCATCCAGTACCAGTCATTGAGATACGTCTGGCTGCTGCTGATGCCGTAGGTGAACCCCTGTTCGCTGTATTTCTGAAAGCTGTAACTACCGACCGTGGTCGCAATACACGAAAACGCGATCAACCACCACGCAAAGCGCTGACCTCCAAAAAAGAAATCCTTGGTCGTCCGCGTGTACCGGGCGAAGTACGACCCGAACGCCACGATACCTGCAAAATAGACGAACACCACAATGAGGTCGAGGCGCGTCCCCATAAATGCGCTGGTTTCCATCAGGCGCCGGCCTCCTTTGGTACGTAGGGCAGCCAAAACGTGAACAGGGACACCAGAGCCAGCAGGAAGAGGTACCCGCCCACGAGAACCCAGAGCAGGTTCCTGTCGCGCCGGAGTGAGAGGTCAAAGTATCCGCTGGAAATCCCGCACCAGATGCCAAGCGCCAGCAAGATGCCGCCTATACCATACTGACAGACAATGGGCCAGACTCGAGCCATATCCATAGTGAGACTCCCCCTGTACCAGTGAGACTCGCGCATGATAGACACATACCGCCGCCGGTGCAAGTAAGCGGGCCAGCCTCACGCCGCAGCGATCCAGAATGCCCCGGCCTTGCCGCCCGACTCACGTCCGCCAGAGTTTTTCGTAATTCGGAAGGAGCCGATGTACTCAAGCCGGCTCGTGCGGTGGAAAACAGGCCTTGGCACGCGAAAACGCCGCTTTTAATGAAGAAAAACCCACGAGCGGCTGCCTGACTCTTCGTATACCGGGCCAGACCGCCGGACTCAGCCGGGCAGCCGTCTTGGTTGACTTCGCGGTGTTTCTGAGGAAACAATATCAAAAAACAGGGTGGTCAAAGACGATTTCGGCTTCGGCAGCCAAAACGGGGTGGGATGACCCACGCCGGGGGACACTGTTCATGAAATTCACACGCAGGCAATTTCTGGGTTTCGCCAGCGCATTCGGGCTGGCCTCATGCGCGAAGGCCAAACGCGCCGTACCGGACCTGAATCTCACCCGCTTCGTACCCAGTTTCGGAGGGGACGAGTTCACATTCGCCACACTCAACGACCTCCATGTCCTCGATGCGAAAAGCGTGGGGATCGTCAACCAGGCCGTCAACTCCATCAATGCCGACCGCCGCGTCCAGTTCACGATCGTTCTGGGCGATATGGCTACCGATGGCCGCTACGAACAGCTCAAACTCGCCAAAGTGGCGCTCGACCGCCTCGAAAAACCCTGTTTCGCTGTTCCGGGAAACCACGACGTCGATATGAAGGCCAAAGACATCTTCAGCAGCTACACCAGCACCTACGGTCCCGCTCATTGGGATCAGGGCAAGGAAGGCTGGATGTTCATCGGATTGAATTCATGCGTGGGCTCCGAAAGCGATGTGACCATTCCACAAGAAGAGCTTGACTGGCTTGAGAAAACACTGAAAAAGGTGAACCGGAGCCGCCCCATCGCCCTCTTCGCTCACCATCCGTTCAATCCCAATACCAAAGCCTACCGCGTGCTTAATGCCGACGACGTGCTCGGCCTGTTCGCGGAACACCGCCTGAAACTCGTGGCCGCCGGGCACTTCCACGGCAATCAGGTCGAGGAACAGGATGGCGTGCTGTTCACCACCACCGCATGTTGCTCCAGCACCCGCAATAATTTTGACAAGACCACCGAGAAGGGCTACCGCCTGTATCACGTGACCAAAGAGAGCCTCGAAACCGAGTTCGTCGTCGTGCGGAGTTAGCCGCGCGTCAACGCTGCCGGTGGCCGGCGCACTACCTCGTCATTCGCCCGAGACCAGCCGGGCGCACAGCGCCTGTTCGGCGGCATCGAGTATCGCTTCCGCCTTTTTGGGCTTCACGCGCATGAAAATCAGGTTGCCCAGCGTTAATTTCACGATGGGGCCGCGCCCGCACATCCCCATGCATTCCGACTTTTTCACGCGGATCCGATCCTCGAGACCCCGTTCTTTCACCAATTCCTTCAACCGCGCCCGGATTTTCTGAGAATTTTTGTATTGACAGCCGCCGCCGGCACACACGTACAAGACAGCCATCCCGCTGGTGTCCTCCGCAGCATCGGCATCGTCATACTCGTCGAACAGATCGTCTTCTTCAGGTTCAGGTACATACACGGCTGCTCTCCATATTCTTGCAGGGGAACCGGGACCGGCACGCGGCCGTCTCGTGGAAATGGGTGTCGAGCTGGGTTCAACAGAGCCGTTCCGCCCTCAAATGGCCTGCAAATCATTCGGAAACGGGGCTCTGAGCTAATCTACATGTCGTTTTCCATTGGAAATCAGGTATATCGCGCGTCGGGATGAAAACACACTACGGCGGCCGTACTCCCCGTGGGCGCAAACTCGCCCGCATCGGTGATGCGCACGCCCACTCGGGCCGTCGCGTTCAGCAAATCCAGTATGACCCTATTATACCGCGTTTCGGCCATCGCGGGGTAACCGGGCGACCAGCGGATGCCCTGGCCGGGCGCCGCGCCCATCCGATCGCGCAACAGGGCATGCACCCGATCGGCCATATCTTCGGCGACGCGGTCCGAAAGTCCCTGCAGATACAGCACGGCTTCGGAGTTGCCTTCAGCCCGGAATTTGGCGATTTGGGCCTCCACCTGCGGGCCGCTGGTCGTGAGCTGAACGCCGATCGCATCCATCTTCCCTGATGCCCGCGGATAAAAATACTGAGCCGCACAGACGGTGTCTTTGTGCATTGCTCCGAGCACGCGGGTGAACCCGA
>DAOSJS010000151.1:0-9111 GCA_035367355.1 Candidatus Hydrogenedentota bacterium | reverse complement strand
GCCCGGCCAGAGGCATGGCCGAACGGACTGCGGCCTCCCGCCACGAACTGGTCCGAGCATATCGGGCTGCTGCACCAAGGCAGCGTCTGGGGCGCGCCGGTCGATCCGGCCCGATGGTGGGCCGAGCCGATGTCGCGGTTGGATGACGTCAGCGAACTGCTGCAATTCATCTGTGACCGAATTCAGAGTTCCGGGATGCAGGGGCTCGTGCTCAAAGGGCAAACCGGCGCCGTCAGCCCGGCGAATGAACTGAATTATATCGCCATGGCGTATTTCACCTGGTACCCGGATCACACTTATGAGCAGTTTCTCAAGGACCGGCTGGCGCTCTGCTATGGCGGCGAAGATCTGGCAACCTTGTTTCTCGAATTGCTGCGCAATACCACGACCGATCCGGCGGTGATCGAGCAAGACCGGCTCCGGGCGCGCCAGATACTTGAGACCGAAAGACTGGACGATCCGCGCCAGCAGGCACGCTGGCGCAATCTGGCCGATGAACTGGATCGACGCCTGCGCGTGCTGATTAATAGAACTGAGGCTGAAGGGGCCGCCGAGCAGGAAAATACCATTCCGCCTCCGCCTCCCAATATATGAGCTGGTCCCTTGAACCAGGAAGATCTGCCTTACGGTGATTTCAGCCTTGACGCAAATAACCATGAGGAGATGCCTGATGCGCATCCATTTCCCACAAATGTTTCTGGCGGGGTTCTTATCCTTGGTGTTCGTGCCCTTGACCCAGGCGCTGACGCTGATTGCAGACGGCGAATCGCCATACCGGATAGCCGTTGCAACCGATGCCAATGAAACTGAACGATTCGCGGCCGAAGAATTGCGCCGTTACCTGGCCATGATCAGCGACGTCGAGTTGCCGATCGTCTCGGCGGCGGAGATCGTGGCCGGGGATCAGATGATCCTGATCGGCCATGCGGCGCCCGCCGCTCTTCTTGCCGAGCTGACCGACCACGCCGAGGATGACTTTCTGATTCAGATCTCGGGTGAGCGGGTCATCCTGACGGGAGCTTCCCCACGGGCAACGCTTTACGCCGTCTATGCATTCCTCGAGTCGCTGGGGGTGGGCTTTCCCCGGCCTGGACAGAGCTATCTGATCCATCAGGTCGAGGAACCTGGACCTCAAGAGGAGACAGTTCCTCGCCTGAAGGTGATTGAACTGGAGGACATCCACCAACTGGAGAGCCCTTCGTTCAGCTATCGCGCGATTGTTATTTTCCCGATGGTCAAGGACCGCGCCATGCGTGAGATCGACTGGATGGCGAAGAATCGGCTGAACTGGGTCCACCTGATCACGAATACTGAACTCAGCGAGTGGGAAAAACAGGAGGTTGCCGATGTATTATTGCCCGCAATACGAAAGCGTGGCATGGAACTCCAATGTATTGGTCATTCCTTTTTTGCCTATATTCCGCCCGAGCAATATGCCGAAACGAACCCCGAATATTTCGCCATGGGCCCCGACGGTAAGCGCCAGATACAGGCCGGGCGTGGCGGGCTTTGCGTGTCAAATCCCGATGTGGTGCGCGTAATGGCGGAAAATATGGATCGCTTCCTGAGTGAGAATCCCGAGATCAAGATTATCGACCTCTGGACCAACGATTCCTCCGTCTGGTGCCATTGCCCCGACTGTAAGAAGATGCAGGGCCTTGATCCCGATGCCGAATCCTACGACTCAACGACGCGCGCTTACCTTAAATTCGTAAACCAGGTGGCGGAGCGGCTGGCAGACAAATACCCGGAGCTCCGGATCAATGCTCTGGCTTACGCCACTAATTTCATGCCTGCGGTCGATGTTGCGCCGGCCGCCAATGTCATTGTCGGATTGGCCCCGTGGCAGCGTACGACCTACATGTCTTCGGATGATTATTATGTGCCCCTCACACAGCCGAGCCGGGTGAATGACGAGATTCATGACGCCTTTAGGCTGGCTGGATCAGACATCGAACCTGTACCTATACGATTACTACGGAAACCGAAGCGAGTTCTTTCCAATCATCGACACATTGCGCAAGGATTACGCCTACTACCAAACAATAGGATTGGACAAGCTTTCCTCTGAGTGCTTCCTTTGGCCCGAATTCAATATGTGGGCTTATGGCCGTTTGGCATGGAATCATCAGATTCCGCTACGCCAGTTAGTCGAGGATTTCTGTCGAATCGCCTATCGCGGTGCGCAGCAGCCAATGAGCGAGTTTTACCTGGCACTCGAAGGCTATAAATGGGAGTGGCCGCAGCATCAGGCAGAACTGGCGGCGCTGCTGGAACAGGCGCAAACTAAAGCAGGGGACGATCCGACCGTTCAGGCCAAACTGGAACGTCTCCACGTCCTTCTGGCCACCCCGCCGAACAAGTCTTGGGAGCACCCGCAGCCGCCTCCGCCACTGAGTGAATAATGGAAGCGCCAATGAGACCAATCGGGACTCTGAGCCTGCACCGTCGGCGTTGGTTCACAGTTGTGTCGACATGGCCTTGAAAATGGCATCTCCAGTGGGTGGGACATGAATCTCCTTCCGTAAGAAGCTGATTGTTCTAAAAGGAGCGGGTCATGATGTTTCGTTCGATGGTCTTACTTGCGCTGGGATGGGCGACGCTGGGGATGGAATCGGGGCCTGCCGCCGACGAACGTTTCTGGCTGGTCCGCGATGGCGTTCCTACGGCCGATATCTATGCCTCGACCGCTGAATGGGACACGGCGGAATGGCTCGTCAAACGGATTCAGCAATGGACGGGGCAGCAATTACTGCTGCTCGATGCCGATGCTCCCCTCCCCGCCAGTCGGGCATCCATGGGACGGCTGCTGCTTGGCACGACCGAAGGCAGTGACGAGATCACGCGCGTCCTGGGTGCCGACAGCTCATTCCAGAACCTCAACGACGAGGGCTATGCCCTGCTCGCAACCACCGATCCTCCCCGGCTGATCGTCGCCGGCCGCAGTTCAATTGCCACGCGCTACGCGGCCGCCGAACTGCTCAACTACCGGCTCGAGGTTACGCCCACCGATGTCTGGTGCGAACCCTTCGAGGTGTTCGAGCAACCGGCGCTTCCGAGCCGCTGGTTCTGGATCAGCACCAGCTATGCACACTGGGATGATTCCTATGGCGGCCCTCACATCACCGATGAAATGACACGTACACATGGTCCTCTGCCCGATGGCACTGATCTGCATCAGGTGGCCTATCCAGGTCAGATGATGGGGGAAGAGCCCTATGTAGACACCTACAAGGCCATGATCGACTGGATGAGTGAGCACAAGCTCAACGGCGCCATGATTTTCGGCTATCTTTCGAACGGCTTGGAGCCGGCGCGTGAAATTGCCGCCTATGGGCAAAAGCGCGGCGTCGGGATCATCGCAGGGGTCGGCACCATGAGCTACTGGGGCGCTTATTACGGCGGCAACAACATCATGAATCTGGATACCCTGGTCAAAATCCATCCCGAGTGGCAGGTCGAAGACGAGCGCGGGATCGGATACCTGTGCCCATCGATTCCAGAGGTCCAGGCCTATTGGCGGCGGGCCGGGGGCTGGCTGGCGGAGGCGCTGCCCGAGCTTGACGGCCTTTACCTGGAAAATGGCGACTTCATGATGTGCCCCTGTGATGTGTGCGCAGCGGCTCGCGCTCTTCCGGAGAACGATACGCGATTCTATTGGGACATGATGGCCAGTTCCGTGCCGTTTATTGAAGGATCATCGGCCTCCCAGCCCGATTGGAACTATGTATATGCCACCTATACCGGGTTTGGTCCCGAAGCCCTCGCCAAGGGAACTGACCATGTGCCGCCGCGCTTCCCTGAGCAGTTTCCGACCGATGCAATCTGCCAGTGGACCGTGACCGGTTTGAACGAAAGCAACTGGCCGGAGGACCTCAAGGCGCCGACCCAACGTAGTGTCGGCCTGTTCCACAGTCCGAGTGTCTGGGGTACGCCCGATGGAGAGGATCGTTGGTGGGCCGGCCCCGGCAGTTCGCATGATGACGCGTCTCGCCTGGTCCGCTTTTACTGTAACCGGATGGCGGAGACCGGATTTGAGGGATTGATTGTTAAAGGGATGAAAAACCACCACAGTCCGGGGCCGATGCTGACCTACCTGGCGCTGGGGGAATTCTCCTGGCATCCTGATCGCACAATCGAGGAGTGGGAAACCGAACGTCTCGGGCGCCTGTTCGGCGGTCGCGAAAACGCCGCAACCTACCTGCGGCTGGCGCGGGATAGTTCGCGCGATCCCGCGGCCCGGCGCGAGATGATCGTCGAGGCCGTCGGCATTGCGAACTCGCCGGAATTGTCTCCACGTGCCCGGCCTTATTGGCAGGATCTGGTCACTGAGCTGGAGTACCGTGCACGCCTGAACGATCTGCTGTTAAGCGAGCAGGAGAAAGAGAAAGACTAGAGTGGTGAAAATGCGCCCGAACACGATCCTCGCATGGGGAATGCTCGGCATCCTGTTCAGCGGATCGCCGGGCTGGGCCGCTCATTTCTCGCTGGTCACGGATGGGGAGGCCGCCGCCGTGATATATGCTCCCGGCGAAGAGGCATCGGCCGGCCTGCGACTGCGTGATCGGGTGCATGAATGGACCGGGGCGGCCTTGGCCGTGCACAGTCAGGGCCGTCCGCACACAGACTCGCCGCTGATTGCCATCGGCACCGTTCAAACGAATGAAGCGGTGCGTGCCGCGCTGGAGGGCGATGCTCGTCTGCAAACACTGGGCGAACAGGGTTTCATCCTGAAGGTGGTTCGGTCGGGTGAGACGCAAATACTCTTGGCGGCGGGGAACACGCCCCAGGGGGTGAACAACGCCATCAGTGAACTGGTCAGTTGGGAACTTCGGCTGGATGACCGGAACGCCTGGGTCGCCGCTGAACTCGACAAGGCCGAACGGCCCGGCCTCAAGTATCGGCTGTTGTGGGGCCAGGCAACGGATCCGTGGGCGCCCACGCTCGAAGAAACAATCCAGATCACGAATGGGCGCGCCCCAAACCCGGCCCAGGACTCGGCGGAGAAGTTCCTGAACTTTAATCAGCGGCGCATCGATTATGCCAGCGATCATAAACTCAATGGATTGATCCTGTATTACCTTATCAACGAAAAGCATGGCGGATTGGCGGCGGCTCAGGACCTGACACGATGGGGCCGGCTGAACAACGTGCGCATTCTCTCGGGCGTAGCGACGATGAGCTCCTATCACGGCTTCACAATGAATGAGAATCATCGCTTTCACTTCAAGGAATGGAACCGGTTGCATCCGGAGCTGCGTCTGGTCGGGCGCGACGGAGAATTCATGGAGGGGATCTGTCCGTGTAAACCCCTGAACCAGGCATGGCTGCGCGAGGGGACTCGCTGGTTCCTTGAAACCCTGCCCGATCTGGGCGGCGTGAACCTCGAAAATGGGGACTGGATCATCTGCTGGTCGGAGGATTGCCTTGCCGCGCGTCATCAGCCCGAAAACGACCCGAATTTCTTCTGGGATCAGATGGCTACCTATCAGCCGTGCCTCGACGCAGCCGATGCAGTGCGCCCCGATGCCTGGTTGACTTTTGCCACTTATGCCGGTTTCAGTGAAGGAGCGATCCAAGGTGCGATGCACGGCGCCATTCAGACTCGACGCGCCGCCGGTGACAGTACTCGCATCGTCTATCCCCCCAAATTCGTCAAGCAGCTCCCGCACAACGCCGTGTGCCAATGGACGCTGACAGGCATGACCGGGCCCGAGGGTTGGCCCGAAGGCCTGCGCCCCCCGGAAAGCACTTTCAAGGAGCATATTGGTCTGCTCCACCAGAGCAGCCCCTGGTGGGGACCGACCGATCCGGAAAAATGGTGGGCCGACGAAGGGCCCGGTTCGACGTGGGAGGATATCACCGAACTGATTCAGTTCATGTGCAGCCGGCTCGATCAGGCCGGCATGCATGGACTGGTTCTGAAAGGGCTGACCGCTGCCAGCGCGCCCGCCAAGGAACTTAATTACCTGGCGCTGGAATACTTTGGCTGGTATCCGCAAAACACATACGGACAGTTTATCAATGAGCGGCTGTCGGTCGCTCTGGGCGGCCGGGAGCGCGCCGAGCTTTTTTTGCGGCTGCTGCGTAATACTACGCGAGATCCCGATGCAATCGAGCGTGACCGGCAGCAGGCCCTGCGGAGCGCGCAAGCGCGGGATCTGGATGTGCGACAACGTGAGCGTTGGAAGAATCTGGCAACTGAGCTGAGGCGTCGCAGTGAACTCGCCCGCGACATGGAATCCGAGGCGGGGAGGGTCAAGGATCAGATGGTGATCAAGCCCAACCCGCAACAAGAGGGATTTATTCTGGTTACCAGTGGTGAAATTAAAACTGGAGGCGACATGATCGAATGGGGCTGGCAAGGGGGCAACGCCATCATTCCATTCGGCATGCACACCGTCTTCGGGCTGACCGCTCCTGACGTCAAGGAGGCGCGTTTGCGAATTCCTCTCACGGACATACCGCGTTCGCCCGACACCTCGGCCACCACGCAGCGCTGGGTGGTTCAGCATTTTATCCCCGCCGATCCCTCGGCCATCTCCGAAGCTGATGTTTCATCCTCCAGTTTAGGGAACATCGGCGTCTATCGGGAACCCGGAGAGCCCAAGCTCTCGGGCGATGCGTTCAGAGAATTCGATATCACCGCGTTGCTCAAGCAAGCGCTTCAGGGTGGCCGCACGACCTTTGCATGGCGCATACTGCCTGAGGGCGACGCACCGGCGGCCGATAGCCGGCTGGCCTTCCCCGCGGGCGCAAGCACCAATATTTCGTTCCCGCCTGAGAACCGGGGGGCGCGCTTAATCATCACGCGCTACACATTAGTGGGCTCGGAAGCGCCATGAGGAATTGACTAATGGAAGAACTCAGGCACACCTCACACGCTTGGAGACTGAAATTCGCGTCAGCGGAGATTCAGGCCATGCTTGGAATCGTTGATTTATCCTGATAGAGCCGTTTATCGTAATGCCATTAATCGCATTCATTGACGGTTGGGTGATGTTATGTTAACAATATGTAACTGGATTCCAGCATCCTGACTGGACAGAGACGTCATAGAGGGACTAACTGCATGTTCACTGCTCGCAGGGCCATCGTGTGGATAGCACTGGCCTGGGCCTTCACCGGAGTCAGAGCGACGGCCGAAGCGTTGCCTCCCGCCGTTTTCGAAAACGTCCAGGACTACACCTACATGTGGTGGGCGCATGGTCTGCGCGATGACCGCAAGATTTTCAATATTCAGACCAGTAATTACGCCCTTTCCTTCGATTGGGATCAATTCGCGCTCAAGAGCCTGACACCGCTGGTCGATCCGCCCGACGAAGCCGAGGCGTTGACCATGAGCAATGAGGCCGTTTTCGATCAGGCCCATCGCACGCAATTCAGTGATTCGTTCGATACCGGCATCGCGAATTCTCCCTTGCATGGACAGGTTGCCGACAACATGCTGGGCGGCACGCAGGAATCGACATGGACCGCGCCGGACGGCGTCATGTATCAACCCCATCCCACCCAGTCGAACATGATTATTGTCGGGAGTTATAATGTCGCCATCGCAAATCATGCGGTGGACCCGGCGCTCACATATCGGATGAAGATGAAGGCCGCGGTAAGCGACGGTCCTTTGGAATCCGGTTCGGCCGATGGCAAGTTTGCCTGCGTCTCAATCCTGAAGGATCCGGACAAGCTTGACTTCTGGGACACAAGCTCGGGGCTGACGGTTCGCTTGTTCAATAACTCCACCGGCAACACACGCCTGGACATGTTCTATGGACGGGGGACAACCACTGGCAACCCAGCGACGGACTATGGCGGCTGGGTGGGTGGATCGCTCGACACAGGCGATCTGGATGAGGAGGGTTACTGGCCGGTGATGCTGGAGTGGCGCGGGGCGGGATCTCCGTCTCATCCGCTTGACTTGAAGGTGTATGTTAATGGTCACCTGCGCGCTCATTATGAAAACATCACCGACCTGATCGGTGGCGACCGCGTTGGATTTGCGGCCCCCTACGGTGGGTGTTTCGATGATTTTGAACTCATCCGCTGCGTCCAGTCGCCCCAGCTCGAGTGCGCCATCGAGGTCGGCGAGGCCCGCTACAAAGCCATCAGCATCGGCGCGAATTACGCCAGCAGCAAGATTGTTGATACCGGCAAGTTTTTCCAGCGACGCTGGATGGAAAATATTGGCTTCGAATCCGGCGCGCCGGCCATGGTGACCAGCGGCGCGTACCGCAGCGGGGTGGAATTCGCCGCCTGGCCCGATCGCTTGGCGATTATATTCACCGTGCGTCCCGCCGAATCCATTGTTAATGGCGCCCTCTCCATCACGCTTGATCTGGATGACCTTTACTCCGAACTTTATTCCGAATCCGGCGCCTTTGCACTGGCCGACCCCGACGGGCGGGGGTTCGCTTTTCTAACAGCGGAAAACGGTGCAACGCTGGATCTGGATCTGGAGAACCGGCGCTGCATGGTCCGGCTGGCGGTGCCCAGCTGGACTGCCAACACTGAATGGGCCATCTCCCTGATCCTTTATCCATTCAAGAGTCAACCTGCCGAGACGTTTCAGCAAGCCCTCCGCTCAGAAAGAGAGCCGCTGGTGATCACCTCCCGGCCTCTGGCGCCAATTACGCGCTCGCCGGTCACTGCGACCTACAGTCGCCAGCAGGGTTGGTACCGAATCGGGTTGCATAATGACGGCGCGCCGGAAGGCACCGACGAAGGTAACCGGCGTATGGAACGGGTCGAACTGACGTTGAGCAATCCGACGCCGCATCCCCGCCGGGTCCGCCTGAATTTCTACAAGGAGGGGGCCGTCGCCGGCATTACCGGTCTGTCGGCCATTCTGCGCGATGAGGAATCTTACCCGACGGGCATCCCAATCCAGATCTCCAAGAACTGGCATCTGCAGCCGAACCAGCCGCAACGTTTTCAAGGCCCGTGGTATCGCGGCCTGACCATGCTGACCATTCCCGCGGAACAAACAGTGGTGCTGGAGTATACGAGTGTTAATGCGCTATGGGGCGGGCTGCCAGCCGCATCCCATGCCTTTCTCTCGCTGGTCGGCTGGGGCGTCAATCAGCAATGGGACCAGGCGGCGCTGGGTTCATG
>DAOSJS010000150.1:0-9208 GCA_035367355.1 Candidatus Hydrogenedentota bacterium | reverse complement strand
GGCATCGGGTTTCGACCCGGTCGACCTCGACCGGTTCGAGCGGGAATTCCCTGGTAGCCATGTCACGTCTCCTTGTATCTCAGCGAATAAGCTCAATATTGGCGGAAGGCAACGCCGGGGGCATCGCCATAGCGGATGGCCGAGATCATTAGACGCAACCAGGATAATCCTGGCCGGTAATTCTCATGAACATCGGGCGTTTCCCTTCGCCCGTGAAGCGCGACCGCGCCGACATGTAGGACATCGTGATCGCGCGGCGCCATTTGTTCGACAGGTTCGGCGCTGTCGCGTGCGGCAACAGTGAGTGGAAAAACAGTCCTGCCCCGGCGGGCATGGGGACAAGCCGTACGTCTGCTTCGCGATATGTCGCCTCGTCCATCACGTAATCATCGGTGACGGATTTGTGTGGTAACGCCCCTCGCACGTGCCCGCCGGGTATAATCCCCATGCAGCCGTTCTCAGGCGTGGCGGCATCCAGCGTGAACCAGCACGAACACAGTTCCATCGGCTCGATTGGCCAATAAGGCGAGTCCTGATGCATTCCCTTGGCCGAACCGACGCGAGGCGGCTTAAACAGAAGTGTGTTCCGGTAGAGCTTGATGTCCGGCCCGAGGATCTGCTTTAGGACGCCGACGATACTGGGATGCGTCCCGAGTCGGTGGAAAAGGTCATCGCTTTCGAGCAGACCATCGATCTTACGGATGCCGTCACCGGGATGCTCCACCTTCAACTCGCCGCGTTGGATGCGCGGTTCCAACTGGATGGTAAGCGCGCTCGTATCGCGCCCGCCGTGCGTGTACTCATACTGCCGCTGGTGCAGGGCAGCCAGTTCCTCCGGCGAGATGAGGTTTTCGATCACGAGGAAGCCATCGTGTTCGTAAGACTCGAGTTGTTCGGTGGTCAGCTCGGCCCGGCGGGCCGGAGTTGATTGCGTGCTCATGTTGGCTCCTCGTTCGGTTCTTGCAAGAATTCGATGGATCCGATTCTGGAAAGGAGGTCGAAATACTCGGCCGTTCGGACCAGATCGGGCGGTTGACCGGTTTCAAGGGCAATCAGGCCGGCAAGCGTGCGGACGTCGCGCTCGCCATTGGCGTAATACAACGCGGCGGGCGACGGGCAGAGCCGCTGATACTCGGCACACAGGTCAGGCGAGATCGCCTCGTGCATCGGCATCAGAGGCCGGATGCGGCGCACGATGCGGTCCGCAAGGCGATGTTGCCCCGCCACGCTCTTGCGAATTGCGCCCCTCCAGTCCTCGTCGCCGAGGAGCGCATCGGCACGCCGTGAGCAGGATCGGAGCAGCCGCGCCCGGCTGGCCGCATCGCTCAAATTGCCGGCCCATGCCTTGGCGCTCTCCAGCGTGATTGAAAGCCGCTGCAACGCGCACTCCACGCCCGCCGGCCCCTGTCGGCGCAGGATGCCCGGCAAGGCGCGGCGTGTCTTGCTCGCCACCTGTTCCGCCAGGTGCTGCACGCTTCCGTCCGAAGCGGCGGCGAGCCAGTACGCATACCCGGCCAGGCCGACAGCGGCCGCTGCCAGGCCCGTCTCGCACAGGACGGAAGGAAGATCGGCCGAGCTGTGGTAGGAGCGGTAGGGAAACGTCGATACCCATGGCAGCGGAAAACCGAAGATTGGATCATTGGCCAGATCGTCACCACTTCCCATCATTGGGCGGAGGCGCATCGAATAATTGGCGCCACACAATTTGTTGGCCGCGTTAAAGGTCCGCTGGGC
This sequence comes from Candidatus Hydrogenedentota bacterium, assembly GCA_035367355.1. Classification (GTDB taxonomy): domain Bacteria; phylum Hydrogenedentota; class Hydrogenedentia; order Hydrogenedentales; family SLHB01; genus UBA2224. The sequence continues at coordinate 7,474 of DAOSJS010000150.1, read as the reverse complement.
AACCTCATCCACAAACGCGGACTGGCAGGCGGGGGCGCGAAAGATCGTCATGCGTCCATTGCACAACTCATGACGAACGCCGACGACGTCGACATCAATCCCCGCCAGGGGCCGGATGGATTCTCCCTCTTCCAGACGCTGAAAAGACCCATAGTTTTCGTAGCCGCAAAGCAGGCGGATGGAGCGGCGGGGCGCAGGCCAGTGACCCATTTCAATCTGGGTTGCGATCAAGCGGGCGGCTTCCATGGCGGTGGCGACGCCCGAGGCATTATCGCCGGCGCCCGGCTCGAAGGCATGGGCGACGATGCAGATCTCCTCCCGCGGCGCGGATGCTCCCTTAAGCAGGCCCGTCACCATGGGATGCGTCCCCGTCTCGAAGGAGCAATCGACGAGGGCATGAACCGAAGCCTTGCGGCCGCTTATCGCACGACGGAGCGCACGGCCGGTCTCGCGCGAAAGAGAAAACCCGATGCAACGCAAATCATCGGGATCGAAAGGCCAGCCGCCCCAGCCAAATTTCTGCCAGAGAACCGCTTCCGGATAAAATCGTACACCGGCATCGGTGATGATGCCAAGGGCGCCGGCTTCAACGAGGCGACGGCGGATGGGGCGGACTTCCAGCCGCGTCAGCACGAATTTCCGGTCTAGCTCGCCCGTTCTCAAGCCTTCAATCTCTTCCCGCCGATCCAAAATGACCAGTTCGGCCGCCAAGCCTTCCGCTGGAGTGGCACGGCTCCACGTTATTAATGAAAAAGGCTGTCGGTGCCAGTCTGCCAACTCCATGGGCAAAGGATCCACTAAGTCGAGGTGGGCACGACGGACGGTCCACCGTTCGGGAATCCGCCAGCGGCCATCGCCCGCCATCGGCGAAGTTGGCAGGTGTTCGATCTCCGCCTGAAGGCCATTCTCCTCCAGACGATTACGCAGGAATTCGGCCGTTTCATCAAAGCGGTCAAAGGAAATCCAACGATCCGACCGCACGATCATTTCTACATCGTCCAGCATTTTCCGTGGCTGCACCTGACCCGCGGCCTGAACAAGATGAACCTGGCAGAAATCATCCAGCACGGGATGAAATTGTATAGAAAGATTCGAACTGACAATTGCGACCATCACGACACCTCGGCTCCAAGCACGCTAAAATTCACCTGCTGCTCATCCGAGCCTTACGACTACAGATTCCGTGCCAACCTCTCGCTGCTAATAGGTCCATCTTTCTTCGGTGGGGGTGATTTCCCAGAAAGCCAGATAATCCTGAAGTATGCCAACGCGTTCGCCATATATCATTCTATCAGTCTTCATGGGCTGATTCTCCGCCTTCGCGGCGAGAATCCGTGCATCAGCGAGATGAGTGACAAGACGTTCGTATACCGGCTGATTCGGGACCAAATAGCGAATATTCCAAAGCCACTCATGAATAGCCGGCGCGGTGGTCAACGCGGCATCGTCCGGCATGTAATCCGGATGCATACCAAAGTGAAGCGTCGCCCGCTCCAGTTCGCTCCAGAATTCAGCCATGGGCCCAGCCGCGGGTCCGTAGTACTTCTCGATCACATCTGCGACCGTCGCATCCACGTTCACTTCGGAATTCCAGGCCGCCTTCGCATACAGATACAAATTCAACATATTGTAACGCCAATGTTCGTATGAGGACCGTGAGGGTGGTGAAAGAGTGACATTGTCGATGGTACCAACGATCCCCAAAGACCGGGCGTATTGAAAGTCCGAGGCGATTTTGTGAACCATTAAGAGCGGCTGCCCCTTGGTAAAATTCCCGGCGAAATAATAATTCCAAAAGACATTGTCGTCATACAGGGGGTTCCATTCCCTCGCAATCTGCTCCACGCCGCGTCGAGCGGCGCGCGGGCAGATTGCGTAATCGCGCAAGGGATGGCGGTTGCATTGCACATAGTCATCCACGGACGAAAGAACCGCGCGGTCCGGTAGGTAATCTTTTAAGGGATCGCCCTTCGAGTCGACGGGCATTGACTCAAGGTTGTAGTAATGGTTGAAGGCGATCTTTCGTCCGGGGAGTACGTCGCGTACCCCCGGGAAGGAAACCTCCATCCCCGGCAGCGAGCCCTCGTAGATGATCTTGATCATGCGGCAGTACGAGGCCGACCGGTCATAACCGCCAAATGGTGATTCTCGATCCGGAGCGGGTTCCAGGGCAAGGCAATCTTCGCATTCGCACCACTGGGTCGTGTCATTGCCCCAGATGAACAGCGTATCGATCCATTCATGATTTTGTAAAAAGCGGATCGTATTCTCCGTCAGGATCCGCATGACCTCGGGATTGCTGGTACAGAGTTGATGCCGGCCGAACTCATCGGCATCAGGGTTGAGGCGTTGGCCGCCGACCAGGGCAAAATACTCGGGATGATCGGTATACTTCTCGGGGGGGAAAAGTGTATTCAGGATGTGCCCGCCCCAGAAGATGGTCAGGTCGCGCCGGACCATCTCATCGACGGCCTCGCGCTTGAAGAGATCAGGATCTTCGCTCAGATCATCCTTGGGTCGATAGGCTTCCGGCCAGGCGACATTCAACTTCTGCTTCGTCATCCAGTCCACGATGGGCGCGTCGCACCCCGTGATGTACTCCAAGCCTCTCCAGCGTAAGGAAGGCGATTCTTCGACATCCAGTTCCGTGAAGGTCGCCTGGTCCAGACTGGGAACAAACTCCTCGTGTGGACCGAACCAGCGGCAACCAAGACGCTCCAGCCAGTCATAGGCACCGTAAAGGACGGCCCGCGAAGAATTGCCGATGATCCTGACTTCGGTTGGCCGAACCACCAGACGGAAGGCATCGGAATCTTCCGATCTGAGCGCATCGGCGGGCGAGACATTCCCGTCTGGCCGGTCAGCACGACTGATCAGATAGACGGGAAAACCATTAGCAGAGTTCGGCCTTTCGACAACATCGATCTCTTGATTGGTGATCCGGCCCAGGTATTTCCGAAGATCGTCGGTCGCCAGCTTAATCGGCTCATCCGGCTCGGCGGGCGCAGAGATAGATACGGTTTGCAGGATATTCGTGTCGATCGTCGTACCAGATCCGGCAGGGAGGAAGGACTGCAGGGCAAGGCAGCAGACGAGAGACAGCAATGTGCGGCGCTTCATCGTGTTATGTATCGCCTCTCATGAGCAAGTAAGAATGCTTGGGAAACAGTGGATCATGTGTCCACCGCTCCTGACGAAATCGTGAAGTTGTCCGAAGCACGACCGTTGCCGGGCACATCAGGGAACAATATACCTAATCGTGCATGTAGGACGCCGTCGGACTGGTTGATGGCCAGACAGAAAGGGCGCGCTCAAGGAGTTGCACACGTTCCAGATAGGGCATGAACTCGGCCTTGAGCGGCTGGCTATAAGCGCTCGCCGCCAAGTATCGGGCACGCTCCAAGTCGTCTACCAGGACGTTAAAGACGTCGCGATTAGGAATGACATAATGCAGATTTTGCACCCAGCTGTGAATCTTCCTGGGATCGTTGAGTTCCTCATTTTCGGGCATGAACTCTGGCTTCTGGCCGAATCCTGTCCATGCGTCCTCCAGATGAGTCCAGAAGTGCCCCATCGGCTCGGCGGCCGGCCCGTAGTAGTGCGCGATAAAATCCCGGTTGGATGCATCGACGTCGAGGTCGATATCCCAGGCTGCCTTGGCGTAGGTGTAAAAATTCATGATATTATACCGCCAATGATCCGTCATGCAGATGGCGGGGCGCAAGTCATAACGGTCCAGCGTGCTGGGTACTAAACTGACATTATCGACGACGCCATTGACGCCGAGGGAATGAAGAAACCTGAAGTCATTGGCTATTTTATGAGTCATTCCCACGGGCAGACCCTTCATGAAATTCCACGACCAGTAATAACTCCAACTTACGGAATGTGGATAGTAAGGGCTCCACATATGAGCGATAGGTTCGACGCGTTTCCCCCGGGGACAGTTGGGATCCGCGAAGGTATGGCGATCACATTGCCGGTAGGCATCCACCGCCGAGATGATGCTGGAGTTGTCCGGAAGCACTTCCGTCCGCACGTTCCCCTCGGCATCCAAAGGCAGATCCTCAAGATTATAGTAATGATTAAAGCCAATTTTCCGGCCGGGCAGCGCCTTCTGCACACCGTCAAACTGCACGGACATGCCGGGGAGAGAGCCTTCGTTGATGATCTTGATCATTCGACAATAGGACGCGGAGCGGTCAAGCCCACCAAAGGACGACTCACGATCGGGTTGCTTTTCGAGGGCGCGGCAGCCTTCGCATTCGCACCAGACATTAGTGTCATTTCCCCAGATGAAGAGGACCTCGATCCAGTCATGGTTCTCCAGGAATGCAATCGTATTTTCCGTCAACACCTTCATTGCCTCGTCGTTGCTGGTGCAGGGTTGCGCCATGGTCTGAAAAGCGACGGTGGAATCAAGGCGCTTGCCGTTCACCAACGCGAAATACTCGGGATGATCAGCATATGTGGTGGGTGAGAGGAGTTGGGGCAGGATGTGTCCGCCCCAGAAAATACTGAGGCCACGCTCAACCATCGCCGGAACACCCGTTGCCTCCATTGAGGCGGAGTGGACGGTCATATCCTCATTGGGTGTGTATTTCTCGGGCCAGGCGCCATTCATCCGGAGTTTGGCCATCCAATCGACACAGGCCGGGTCGCTTCCGGCGATGAATTCAAGGATGCGCCATTCAAATGATGGCTGTTCATTTCGGACGGCGGGAGAAATGGCAAGCACCGGCGTCTGCGGGACATGCTCCTCAAGTGGACCGAACCAGCGGCAGCCAAGCTGTTCGAGCAGATCGTACGATCCGAAGAGGGCGGCCCTGGGTGATCCGCCATGTATTTTAACGCAATCCTTCATCACCTGGATGGCGTATTGGTCGGTGCCCTCTTCGGGAAGCTCGGCCGAATTTGCGGGCTTGGCAGCATCATCGGGCGATTCCCCCCGGAACGATACGATCGTGATGCTACACGAGGGAGATCCGCCGTCAGACAGTTCGACCGTGGGAAGAACCGTCGTCATCTTCTCGATGTACCGCCGAAGTTCATTCGCCGCGAAACGCAACACTGGATCTTCCTGACCCAGCAAAATGGTGGGTGGCTCCTTTCCCTGGACGACCAGGATGCAGTCGCCCTCGGCCGCCTGCAGCAATGGCGTCAGATCGCGCTCCGGGTCGACGGGTTCCGGAGCGTGATAGAGGGGAACCTCCGTCGGGTCGGGGCGATCCACCTGCGCGCAGAGCCTGGGTGAGGTTGCGACCAGAATCGCGAGGAGAAGGGGAATGAGAAATCGAATAGACATGAAAGTAGACTCCAATCTTTCGCTATTCTGGACGCACTAGGAATAACTCAGTTGTGATGAGAACTTTTGAAAACCGGCCGATTCCCGCGTATTTTCGGGATCGGGGAGCTGCAGGTCATTCGGGACCCAGCCGCCAGACTTCCCCACTACTGACGGTTCCGTTCGTCGGGTCGTAGACCTGAAAGACACCCAATTCAAGATTGCGGTCGGGCCCTACACTTTGGAAGGACCACGTGAAGGTACGAGGGATATCGCCTCCAACTTTTCCCTTATACGGATCGCCCGCCGTGAAATATGCTTTCCACAGGCCACCGGTGGCCCAGATATCCCCCGTGGCATTATTCTGGTTGTACGGGTAAAGCCACAACCATTGAACATTTGACGGCCAGACCCCGTTAAGCGGCAAATCCGGATAAGGGGCGACATAGGAGTTAACGGGATCCCCGCGACGGAAAGGATCGATGGGCCACGATGTAATATATGCGATCGGTGTCGTCACCTTGCGGACGGGATAGTCATTGTTGTTCAAGATGGGCGATTTGTTGTAGTCAACGACATAGGAAGTGTAGGCCACATTCAGCGAGCGCATGTCAGCGATAACCGCGGAGACCTTGCTGCGGACCTGGGCTTCAAGGAAATTGGGCACGGCAATCGCCGCCAGAATGGCGATAATCGCGACGACGATCAGTAACTCGATTAAGGTAAATGCCTTGTTCCGCATGCTCTTGCCTTTCTCATCAGGTTCCGGCGCGACCGGAGCGGCCGCGCCGGACCCAATCCGTGGGGTTACAGGAATTGCGATCGCGACTTATTCAAAGACAAATTCGGACAATTCGGCCGGGACCAGATCGCCACCGACAACCGTGAAATTATCAAATGCCACGAAGTCCTCATCACCCGCCCCACCCGGCTGCGAGAAGAGGCCGATATAATTGAACCCGTTCAGGAAGGGTGGGTCGGCGCCGATGCCTGCGTCATTCTCAAAACGCACATCAATGAAAGGGCCGCCGTTCTTGCTGGCGGAGCACGTCACCTTCCAGCCACTGGCCGTTATCTCACGAACGGTAACGCGCAACGTCCAGACATCACCGGGAGAGCCGGCGCCAAATCCGAAATCGCCTGAATACGCGTTATCGTAATTCGTACCCTGGTGATACGCATTGTATTGCGGATACATGGCGGCCCCCTGTGCCCGCAACGTCATCCAGATCTGATCGCCCGTGCCCTGTGCTCCCGTTTTCGTGTCGGAAAGCACGATGCCCCACTGTGACCACTGGCTGGATATCGCCGTCGCCAACTGGATCACATCGACCTCCACGTAATCACCGACCTGGACGGGGATCGGTTCGTACGAGGGCTCCCACCACCACACGTCTGTCACCCAATTGTCGGTCGGAAAGGAAGGTGTGATTTGCCCGCCGTTGACAGGGAAGGAAGCGGACGATACACCGCCGGAAAAGCAGGGATCGTCGCCGTAATAGGTGAAGTGATAGTCGGCGAGCGTGCCGTCGGAATCGAAGGTTTCGGTAGTTGTGTGTTGAACAGGCGCCGAATAGTCCGGAGCGGCACTGAAATTGTCGGCGGACATCATGTTTGCAACAGGAAAGGTAATGTCACCGGTATCGCTGTCATAGAGTGCCGTGTGGAACTGGATGCCGACGTAGGGCATTTTCGTTGGGGAGACGTGCGTCCCGAGCGTGATGAAAGAGCCCAGGCGATCGACGTCGTATTCGAAGGTATATTCGTGATCACTACCGCTGCCGGCGGTATCGCTGGTGTAGGTAATTTTTAGCGTAACCCATTGTCCTTTCGCCCAGGTGTTGTCCGCAGAACGTACATTCCCGGTGGCGAAGGCCCCCAGGTTGGCCATCGACATCACCTGCCGCGGTCGCGAACTTTCGTTGTCCATGTTGCCCAGGATGTACGAGATGCTGTAGTGGCCACCGACTCCCTGGACGGTGGAGGTGTCGCTGGCAAGGTAGAGTCCCGGGCCGGAACGGTATAGCCCGCCGCCCCCGTCGCCGTAATCCGCGGACTCCTTGTTTACGACAACATCGACCTGAACCATATCGCCGACGTTGGTCAGTACCTCGCCATCGCCGTAGAAGAAGAAGTCGCCCAGGTTGTTGCCGGTTCCGTCCCAGTCCATCTGCAGGACGCCACTGTCAA
>DAOSJS010000149.1:0-9317 GCA_035367355.1 Candidatus Hydrogenedentota bacterium | reverse complement strand
CCCCTATCTCGCCCCCCAGCCCGTCCGCGGGAAACGCTGCGAACCCTCATACATCCAGCACACCGCCGCGTGCATGGCCGGCCTGAAAGGCATGACGCTCGAGGAATTCGCCGAAAAAACGACCTCAAACGCCGCCCAACTGTTCGGAATCGCCTCCGGCTGACCCCCGCCTGGATCACCCCGCCCGGAGGCTTTCAATCGGACGCCGAAAAGAACAGAGACATCACAGCGCGCCAAATGACGCCGGAACAGATCGCGGAGGCCCAGCGACTGAGCGCCGAGTTCTGGCAGGAGTGGCAGGAGGCGCAGCAGGCACCATAGGCGTGCCTTCTTTGCCGGCTTTTTGACCTTTCGCTGCCCTCTGTTCATTTGACATTGCGGCCGGTTCACCCCTAAGCTGTGCACTTTCTACGCTTCCGTTCGAGCAGGAGTCCCGCATGTATTCCAACAATGTCCTCAATCAGATCGGCAATACGCCCATTGTCTGCCTGAAAGAGATGACCGGGGCCGCGATCTTCGCGAAAGCGGAGCACCTCAACCCCGGCGGCAGCATCAAAGACCGTGTCGCGCGGTTTATGCTCGAAGAGGCCGTCCGCCGCGGCGAACTCCGGCCCGGCATGACGATCATGGAGCCGACCTCGGGCAATACGGGCATCGGCATCGCTCTTGTGGGGCGGCGCATGGGTTTTCCGGTCACCATCGTGATGCCGGAAAACATGAGCGAGGAGCGCAAAAAGATCATCAGCGCCCTCGGGGGCACGCTCATCCTGACCCCGGCCGGCGAGAGCATCGAAGGAGCCGTGCGCGAGGTCGACCGGCGCCGTGCCGCCGACCCGGCCATCTATGTGCCCCAGCAGTTCGAAAACCCCGACAACGCGAAGATCCATTACCTCGCGACCGGCCCGGAGATCTGGAGCCAGCTCGAGCGCCGCATCGACGCCTTCGTCTCGGGGCTGGGCTCCGGCGGCACGCTGCAGGGCGTGGGGTCCTTTTTGAAGGAACGCGACCCCAATATCGAGATCGTCGCGGTGGAACCCAAAAACGTCTCCGCTCTGCTGGGCCACGAGCCCGGTCTGCACAAAATCCAGGGGATTGGCGACGGGTTCGTCCCGAAGATCCTCGACGTCTCGCTCGTGGATACGGTGCTTGAGGTCAGTGACGACGACGCAATCGCCACGGCGCGCACGCTCGCCCGCGAAGCGGGCCTGCTGGCCGGGGTATCCTCGGGGGCGAATATCTGGGCAGCCATCCAGATCGCCGAACGCCTCGGCCCGGATGCCGTCATTGCCACCGTGCTCCCGGATCGCGCCGAACGCTATTTCTCGACCAGCCTGATCTGAGGCCGGAGGAAACCCGGCCCTGCCCGGCGTGTATAGTAGTCGTGTGCGGACCCGAACAGGCAGGATCGCGCGAAAATCACGGCGCTCCGCACAGAAAAAGGGTGAACCATGGGCAAAACGAAAGTCGCCGTCCTGATGGGCGGCGTAAGCTCCGAACACGACGTCTCCCTCCGCTCCGGCGCGATGGTCGCGGGCAACCTCGACCGTCAGACCTATGAGCCTGTACCCGTGATCATCACGAAGACGGGCGCCTGGAAGATCCTCGATACCCGCCCCTGCGGAATTCTTGAAGCCCTCGCCCACCTGCAGGCAATCGGCGTCAACTGCGTATTTATCGCACTTCACGGGCCTCATGGCGAAGACGGCCGCATTCAGGGCCTCTTCGACACGATCGGCATGCCGTATACCGGCTCCGGATGCGGCGCCAGCGCCCTCGCGATCGACAAGATCCGCTCAAAAGCGGTCGCGCGCAACGCGGGCATCCCCGTCGCCCGCGATCTGGTCGTCACGCGCGCCCAGTGGGACGCCAACCCCGAGGAGATCCTCAAACGGGTCCACAGCGAACTGGGGTTTCCCTGCGTGCTCAAGAGTCCGTGCCAGGGGTCGAGCATCGGCATGGCCATCCCGCGCGAACTGCCCGAATTTCGCCACGCGCTTCTCAACGTCTTCGCCTTTGACGACACCATCCTGATCGAAGAATTCCTGGACGGCCTGGAAGTCACCTGCGGCGTGCTTGATGCCACTCCCGGTGAGCCGCCCCAGGCCCTGCCCGTCACGGAGATCCGGCCCGTCAATGCCGCGTTTTTCGATTACAACGCCAAATACACGCCCGGCGCCACCGAAGAAATCACCCCCGCGCGGCTTTCTCCCGAAATCACCGCGTCAATACAAGATATGGCCGTTCGCGCGCATACCGAGATAGGTTGCCGGGGTCTCAGCCGGAGTGATATGATCCTCGTAAATGATCGGCCCGTATGGATCGAGGTCAACACCATTCCCGGGATGACAGAGACATCGCTGTTTCCCCAGGCAGCCGCGGCGGCAGGCATTGCCTTTCCTGAACTCCTGGACCGCCTGATTCGCGGGGCCAGGAAACAGGCGCACTAATCACGCCATCTTCACGGCGGCCCTTCTGTCCCGGGGTGGCGTCTCGACCCGCGCACGCATAAAGGAAACGCCATGACCATTGAATTCACCAAGATGCACGGCCTGGGCAACGATTACCTCTTCATCGATGCGCAGCACTGCCCGGTCGACAACCCCGGCGCGCTCTCCCGCGCCATGAGCCACCGGCACCTCGGTGCGGGCGCCGACGGCATCATTCTCGTGCTTCCCGGCGAAAGCGGCGCCGATTTTGCCATGCGCATCTTCAATGCCGACGGCAGCGAGGCCGAAACCTGCGGCAACGGCGTCCGTTGCTTTGCCAAATATGTCTTTGAGCGCGGCATGACCCACAAAACCGAGATGGTCATCCTGACGGGCGCAGGGCCCAACCGCGTTTCGCTGACCCTCGACGACGGCGTGGTTCAATCGGTCCGCTCCAACATGGGTTCGCCCCGCTTCGATCGGTCTGAAATCCCCATGATCGGCCCTCCAGGCCGGGTTATCGAGGAAAAACTCGCCATCCCCGGCCAGACCTTCACCATAACCTGCGTCAATATCGGCAATCCGCACACGGTCATTTTCGTCGATGACGCCACGGCCGTCCCCCTGGCCGAGCTCGGCCCGAAAATCGAAAATCACCCGTCGTTTCCCCAGCGCACCAACGTCGAATTCGTGACCGTGCGCGACCGCGAAAACATCGTCATGCGGATCTGGGAACGCGGCAGCGGCATCACCATGGCGAGCGGCAGCGGTTCCTGCGCATCCGCGCTCGCAGCCATGATCACCGAGCGCACCGCGCGGCGCGTCAACGTCCACCTGGTCTACGGCGAGCTTGCCGTGGAATGGGCAGACGACGGGTTTGTGTATCAGGAAGGGCCGGCCACGGAGGTCTACGTCGGCCAATGGCCGGAAGATTGACCACGCGCAGTCCATCCGGACGGGAAAGCTTGCCATGCCACTGAAAATCGCGGTACTGCTTTCAGGCAGCGGCACCACGCTACAGAATCTCATTGATCGTGCCGGTTCCGGCGAACTCGACGTGCAGTTCGTTTGCGTGATCGGCTCCCGCACCGGCGCCTACGGCCTCGAACGCGCCCGAAAACACGATATCCCGGCCATTCCCATCGTCCGCAAGGATTACGGTTCTCTCGACGAGTTCAATGCCGCGATCTGGGACACCGTCCGCCGTCACGGCGCGGAACTGGTCGTGCTCGCCGGGTTCATGAGCCTCCTGCAGATCCCCGGCGACTATGAGAACCGGGTCATCAACGTCCATCCCGCCCTGATCCCCGCGTTCTGCGGAAAAGGCATGTATGGACACCATGTTCACGAGGCCGTCATCGAATACGGCGTCAAACTCTCCGGCGCCACGGTGCATTTCGCCAACAACATCTACGACGCCGGGCCCATCATCCTGCAGGATGCGGTTCCCGTGCTCGACAACGACACGCCGGATACCCTGGCCGAGCGGGTGCAGGCCAAAGAACGCGAGCTCTATCCCAAAGCCATCCGCCTCTTCGCGGAAGGGCGGCTTCGCGTCGAAGGCCGCCGCGTCCGCATTCTCGATCCTCAATAGGCGCTCCGGCCTGGGCTCCTGTCCGGCGTCATCACCAGCGGATAACGGCCGCGCCCCAGGTCAGTCCGGCGCCAAAACCGGCGAGCAACAGCAGATCGCCATCCTTGACCCGGCCTTTGACCACCGCCTCATGCAAGGCCAGCGGGATCGAGGCCGAGGTCGTGTTGGCCACGCGCTCGAGGTTCAGGACGACCTTCTCTTCCGGCAGCCCCAGACGTTTTGCCGCCGCGCCGATAATCCGCGCATTCGCCTGATGCGGCACGAACAGATCGACGTCATCCAGGCGCAATCTCGCTGATTCCAGAGCTTTCATCGACGCTTCCTCAAAAAGCACCGTGGCCCGTTTGAACAGCTCCGCGCCTTTCATCTCGATGTCCAATCCGGACCCGTCCATATTCGCTTTGGTCAGTGGGGCTTTCGAGCCGCCCCCAGGGATGATCAGCATATCGCCATCGGAGCCATCGGCCCCCAGAAACGTCGACAAGACTCCACGGTCGCCGTCTTCGGCCTGCAAGAGCGTCGCCCCGGCGCCGTCACCAAACAAGACCGCCGTCTCGCGTTTGGCCCAGTTCAGCCGGTTTGTCTGCGCCTCCGTGCCTACCACCAGCACCGTGCGGTAGACGCCCGCGCGGATGTAGGCGTTCGCCGTCGCCAGACCGCTGACAAACCCGGTACACGCAGCATTCAGATCGAACGCGCCCGCGTTTCGTGCGCCAATGCGATCCTGTATCAGGCAGGCCGTTGCCGGAAACAGGTAATCGGGAGTCGTTGTGCAGCAAATGATCAGTTCCACATCTTCCGGGGCTACTCCGGCATTGACCAGCGCATCCCGCGCTGCCGGTGCGCCCAAATCGGACGACCCCTCGCCCGCAGCCGCCAGATGGCGCTGCCCAATCCCCGTGCGCTTTCGAATCCACTCGTCCGAAGTATCCATCATCGACTCAAGTTTCGCGTTGGTCCAGACCGTCTCCGGGAGAAACGCGCCCGTGCCTGTAATTCGTGCTCGCAGCATTAAAGTGTTCTCCTGTAAGCCACACGAGGTCCCCGCCCTCAAGAAAGCATACGGACAGGCTTCATGCCCCCAAGCATTGCGTGAAGATCGTCCATCAGCCGGGTTGCGGGATCCGGTATAGCTCCTGCCACAGCAGTGGGTGCCCCTCAAAGCGCAAAGCATACCCCAGGCAGCGGATGGCTCTCAATGTTTCGCCGCGGGAAAGCGAGGGCAGGACCCCAAAACCATGGCCGCCCCTGCAACCCGGAGGGCGACGGAGGGTTGCCCTGCGCCACGCCTCTCATGCCCGGCATGAAAGCAAAGGGTGTGGCCAATACACCTTCCGGCATCAGTCGCCGCCGCCTGTCGATTTCGCAGGGCAGCCTGGCAGCGCGGAGACGGTGCGTTTGACCCATCGGCGGCATCAACGTACATTTGTGACGAATTTTGTGTGCGGTTTATCCGGGCAGGGGGCGCTTTCCAGAGGGCCGGCACGCCGGCCTGCCCGGCTTTCCGGGGCTTCCGGGTTGCGGCGGGGCGGCAAAACGTGTACAAAAGGGTCTCGCTACGAAGAACAGGATGCCCATTATGAAACGTGACGATGTGATGCCGGATCAATTGGTGCGCCCACAGAAAGCGTACAAGAATCTCAGTTTTCTGAACAGTCCGGATGCCCGGGCCATACGGGTATTGTGCGAGTTTCTCGAGCCGCAGGCGCGTTTTGACCGGATGAATGTAGAGCACACCGTGGTGTTTTTCGGTTCGGCGCGGACCCTGCCGGAGAGCGAAGCGTCGGCGCAGTGTCAGAAGGCGAAGGAAGCGCTCGAACTGGCGCAAGGAGACATGGAGGCGCTCGAACAGGAATATCTTCAGGCGCAGCGGGCGCTTACCATGTCGCGGTATTACGAAGATGCGGCGGCGCTGTCGGAAAAGCTGACGCGGTGGTCGTTGACCTTGTCCGATCCGCGGGATCGGTTCGTGGTGTGCTCGGGAGGGGGCCCGGGGATCATGGAAGCGGCCAATCGGGGCGCGGCACGGGCGGGCGGAGACTCAGTCGGGCTGAACATCAGCCTGCCGCACGAACAGTATCCGAATCCGTATCAGACACCGGAACTGGCGTTCGAATTTCACTATTTCTTTATCCGGAAATTCTGGTTTGTGCATCTTTCGCGGGCGTTGATAGCGTTTCCCGGCGGTTTTGGGACCTTTGACGAGCTGTTTGAGCTGGTCACGCTGCTGCAGACCCGAAAGACGCCGAACAACCGCTGCGTGATCTTGTATGGGTCGGAGTTCTGGAACGAAGTCGTGGATTTTGATGCCCTGGTGCGATGGGGGGTCATCAGTCCCGAAGATCTGGATCTGTACCACATGTATGATGACGTGGACGAGACGTTCGAGCATTTGAAGGCCCATCTGACGAAGCATCATCTGTAGGCGGGCGGCGGTCTGAGGGAAGGGCGAGGAAAGTCATGAAGGGAATCATCCTGGCGGGCGGCTCCGGAACGCGTTTGTATCCGATCACGATGGCGGTCAGCAAACAGATGCTGCCGGTCTACGACAAACCGATGATTTATTACCCGCTCTCGGTGCTGATGCTGGCGGGCATTCGCGAGATCCTCATCATTTCAACGCCGGAAGATACGCCGTCGTTCCAGCACCTTCTGGGGGACGGTTCGCAACTGGGACTGTCGTTTTCTTATGTGGTGCAGCCACGGCCCGAAGGGCTTGCCCAGGCGTTTATCCTCGGGGCGGACTTCATCGGAGACGACCCCGTAGCGATGATCCTGGGCGACAACATTTTTTATGGGCACAATCTGGTTGAATCGCTCCGGCGCGGGTCGCAGCTTCGCGAAGGCGGGCTGATCTTCGGGTATCCGGTCCGCGACCCGGAGCGCTACGGCGTGGTGGAGTTCGACGATCAGGGGAATGTGCTGAGCATCGAAGAAAAACCGGCGCGGCCCAAGTCTCAGTACGCGGTGCCTGGGCTCTACTTCTATGACAGTACGGTGGCCGAAATCGCCCGGGAGCTGAAACCTTCGCCACGGGGCGAGCTGGAAATCACCGATGTAAACCTGGCCTACCTCGAACGCGGCCAGTTGCAGGTGGAACTGCTCGGCCGCGGATTTGCCTGGCTGGACACGGGAACGCACGAATCGCTGGTGCAGGCGACGAACTTCGTGCAGACGGTCCAGGAGCGGCAGGGCTTGCGCATTGCGTGCATCGAGGAGATCGCATACCGCTCCGGGTTCATCGGGGAGGAACAGTTGCGGGCGCTGGCCGAGCCCATGCGGAAAAACGAATACGGGGCCTATCTGCTGCGGCTCTTGGACGGCGCCGTGTAGCGGCGGCCTGCTTTCAGCTTCGAACAGCGGGCAAATGGCGCAGGGCGGCCGCCAGGACGGCGGCGGGGGCGATGCGGGTCATGCAACGGAAATCGGTTGCGCACACGGGCTTCTGGCAGGGCCCGCAATCCACGTCCACGCGAAGCACCTCACCGATTTCATACGGACCCGTGGAATAGAGCGGCGACGTGGAGCCCATGATGCAGATCACGGGCTTTTTGAATGCGATCGCCACGTGTCTCGGACCGCTGTCGTTGCCGATCAGCAAATCAACCAGGGCGATCGTGGCTTTCAGGGTGTCGATGGTGGGTTTGCCCTCGTCCGCAATGATGGGAGCGTGCCGGACGGCGGCCAGGACGGCATCGCGGGTGTCTTCTTCCCCCGGCCCGGTCAGCAGGACGATGCGGCAGCCCTTCTCTTCGTGCAGGGCGTCCATGACGGCGGCATAGCGCTCGGCGGGCCAGCGTTTGCTGGGCCCGAACGCGGCGCCGGGGGCCACGGCGACCAGCGGGCCGTCGCCGGCGAGACGTGGACGAAGCTGGGCGATGGTCTCCGCATCGGCGGCAAGTTCGAGGCCCGCGCCATCGTCTTCACAGCCGATGGTCTTGACGAGGCCGAGGTATTCGTCTGTCATGTAGATCGGCACGATTGCACCCTGTTCACGATGAGGCTGGACCCGGTGGGTGAAGAGCCAGGCGCGGCCGTTGCGGTCATAGCCCAGGCGGGTGCGCGCGCAGGTGAGCCGGGCCATCAGTGCGGCGCGGAAGGAGTGCGGGAACACTACCGCCAGGGTGTTGGTGGCGCCGGAAATTCTCTTTCGCAGGGCGAGCATGGCGAGCGGGCCGGGCTGGGCGGGAATGGACAGGGTATCATGCAGCCAGGGGAGCCCATGCAGCAGCGCACAGGCGCTGCGTCTGCCGACGGCCGTCAGGGGGCTGTCAGGAAAGCGCCGTGCGAGCGCGCGCAGGGCGGGCGTGGCCATGGCCGTGTCGCCGAGCCAATTGGGGACAAAGGCGAGTATTCGGGCCGGGGCGTCACTCATCTGAAGTCGCGGGCGCATCGTCGTCGGGCGGAACCGCAGAGGCGCTTTCCCGGATGCGTTTGCCGAGTTTTTCGTTGAATTCCGGGTTCCCCAGGGTGCTGCGGAAGAGCTCGCGTTCCTCGCGGCAGCTCCGGCGGTAGATATCCATCGCCTCGACCGCCGCGCGCCACAGCACGATGAAGAAAAAGATGAACATCACGGACAAAACGAGCGCAAACCGCCGTGGCTGCTCCCGGTAATCGGCCAGCTGCAGGCCCAGCAGAAGAACGGCGAGGATCGCCAGCATGAGATAGAAACTGACGGGCCGGCGGGCGTTTTGCCGGCGGAAAGCTCGCTTGAAATGATCCCACAACGAATGGGGCGGGTCGTTTACGGGGTCGGATGCTTTCATCAGCCGCTCCGCACTGGGCACCGGGCTCAGCGTTGGTAGGGACAGGCGCCTCCTGCAGACGGGCACGACTGGCATGAAGGCGCCGGGTCGCCCGTGGACTGGGAACTCCGCGGGGCGAACGCGCTGGCCAGACGAGCCAGTTTCTTTCCGCCACACGACGGGCAGGCCGGTTGCTCAGCCGCGGAACCCACCAGGATTTCCTTTTCCGCGCCACACTCCGCACACTGGAAAGTAAACAGAGGCATGCACTCAGACTCCGTAATTGAAGTTGTCCGTGTAAATCTTACCAACGTTCAGGGCCCGGGCGCAATTCGCAAGGGAGCTGAGCCGCCCGATGGGCAGGAGAATGCCCGGAACTCTTCAGCGGGTGTGAACCACCAGATATGGGCAGAGAAGCTCTGGCGGACTGAGCGGGATGGTGTCAACTGAATACCTGAAGAACCCAATGCATGGTATGGATCTTTGAAAATAACCACACTTTATAGGCATCATAACGATAACTTATAAGTCATATTTTTATCATAATAGGGG
>DAOSJS010000148.1:6159-9330 GCA_035367355.1 Candidatus Hydrogenedentota bacterium | reverse complement strand
GAATGTCAGCTTCCCAAGCTGAACGTCGTGGGTTCGATTCCCATCGCCCGCTCCAGAACAAGCAATGGGTTAACGCTGCAAGGCTTAACCCATTTTTTTCGTGAAGCGACACACGGTTGACTTTCCCGCCTTGTTTTTCCCGCGAACAGCGACAAGACTGCGCCGGAGAAGGCCCGATAACCGCGGGATTCCCGCGCGTCACCGGGGAAAGCGCCTTTCTTCCGATGCGATTCGCGGTAATTCCTTGTTACGCAATGCTTTTCTCTTGCCGGGATGCCTGCATTTTACTATAACAATGTCGCGCAACGCGGCGTCGCCGGAAAACGATCTGTCGATGGGAGGCTCGTAACAGAGAAGCGTCTCAAAAGGGCAAGGCAGGATGAGCAGACTTGAGGACCTGCGGCCGAATGCCGCCGTGCGGGGCATCCTTCCGGATTGCCTGGTTACCGTTGTTGGTGTTCAGTGGTTCGGATCGGAAGCCGTCGAGCTGACGTACAAGGATCCGGCCGGGCGCGTTGCCAATGTTCTCCTCTATCGCCACGATGAGCCTCGCCTGGAAATTGTCGAACAGGGCCGGCCCTGGAGTTTCGACGGCGACGGCGGGCTCTTCCGTCTCGTATCGGAAGCTCACCGCATCCGGCTTGCCCATCTGTTCGACCCCGTCCTGGCCGTCCATACCTCGCTTGTCGAACCCCTTCCGCACCAGATAACCGCCGTCTACGAGTCCATGCTGCCTCGACAGCCGCTGCGCTTCCTGCTTGCCGATGACCCGGGCGCCGGCAAGACGATCATGGCGGGCCTCTTCATGAAGGAACTGATCGCCCGCGGCGACCTGCAGCGCTGCCTTGTCGTATGTCCTGGAAGCCTTGCGGAGCAGTGGCAGGACGAGCTTTTCCAGCGCTTCCAGCTTCCCTTCGACATTCTGACAAACGACAAGCTTGAGGCTGCCCGAACCGGCAATTGGTTTCTGGAAAGCAACCTCGTCATCGCCCGCCTCGACAAGCTCTCCCGCAACGAAGACGTGCAACAGAAGCTCATGGCCCCGGATTGCCGCTGGGACCTGATCGTCTGCGACGAGGCGCACAAGCTGTCGGCCTCCTTCTTCGGCGGCGAGGTCAAGTTCACGAAACGCTACCGGCTCGGCCAGTTGCTGTCGACGCTGACGCGCCATTTCCTGCTGATGACCGCAACGCCCCACAACGGGAAAGAGGAAGACTTCCAGCTCTTCATGGCTCTCCTGGACGGCGATCGCTTCGAGGGCCGGTTCCGCGACGGCGTGCACACCGCGGACGTTTCCGACCTGATGCGCCGGATGGTCAAAGAGCGGCTGCTCAAATTCGACGGAACGCCGCTTTTCCCCGAACGAATTGCCTATACCGTGCCTTACAGGCTCTCCGACGCCGAAGCCCGCCTCTACAAGCAAGTCACCGATTACGTTCGGGAGGAGTTCAACCGGGCCGAGAAGCTTGCAAATGAAAAGCGCGCCGGTACCGTGGGGTTCGCCCTCACCATCCTGCAACGCCGCCTCGCGTCCTCGCCGGAGGCCATTTATCAGTCGCTGCGCCGTCGCCGGGAGCGACTGGAGAAACGGCTCCGAGAGCTCGAGCTTCTCCAGCGCGGCGCCGCCGTTATGGGCGCTGCGAATGAAACGCCGGTACTGGACCCCGACGATGTAGAAGATCTTGAAGACGCGCCGGAAAACGAGGTCGCAGCCACCGAGGAGGAGATCCTTGACCAGGCTACGGCTGCCCGCACCATTGAAGAGCTGAAGGCGGAGATAGAAACCCTCCGGCAGATCGAGGATCTTGCGTTGTCGGTAAGGCGAAGCGGGGAAGACCGGAAATGGCGGGAGCTTGCCAACCTGCTCTCCGAAATCTTCACACCCGCGGCCATTGTAAACCGCGTTGCGGAAGAAACGGCGCAATACGATGCGAAAAGCCGGCCAAAGCCGGTCCCGTCCGTCCGGCAGAAACTGGTGGTCTTTTCCGAGCACCGCGACACGATCAATTACCTGGAGCAGAGGGTGACCACGCTCCTCGGCCGGCGGGAAGCCATCGTCGTTATTCACGGCGGGATGGGCCGAGAGGAGAGAATGAAGGCACAGGAGGCCTTCAAACACGATCCGGAAGTACAGGTGCTGATTGCCACCGACGCTGCGGGCGAAGGAGTCAATCTCCAGCGGGCCCACCTGATGGTCAATTACGACCTGCCGTGGAACCCCAACAGGCTGGAGCAGCGGTTCGGGCGAATCCATCGCATCGGCCAGACCGAGGTATGCCACCTCTGGAATCTTGTCGCGGAGGAAACCCGGGAGGGCGACGTATACCGAACCCTGCTGGACAAGCTCGAGGAGGCACGACAGGCCCTCGGCGGTCAGGTGTTCGACGTCCTCGGGAAGCTGCAGTTCGAAGGAAAGCCACTGCGTGACCTCCTCATAGAGGCAATCCGCTACGGCGACCTGCCGGAAGTGCGCGCCCGATTGACAAGGGTCATCACCGACGCCGTCGACAAATCACGGATGGAAGACCTCCTGGAAGAGCGCGCCCTCGCCCACGAGACCATGGACGTGAGCCGTGTCCGGCGGGTCCGGGAGGACATGGAGCGGGCCGAAGCGCGGAGGCTGCAGCCGCATTACATCGAATCCTTCTTCCTGGAGGCCTTCCAGAACCTCGGCGGGACCGTTCGTCAACGCGAGACACGGCGATACGAAATCACCCACGTGCCGGCGCCCGTTCGCAATCGTGACCGCCTCATCGGGATCGGCGAGCCGGTGTTGTCGCGCTACGAACGTGCCGTATTCGAAAAATCGCTGATTTCACCCCAGGGCCAGACGTTGGCTGCTTTCATATGCCCGGGGCACCCGCTTCTCGATGCTACCCTCGATCTGACCCTGGAGCGTCATCGTGACCTGTTGCGACGCGGTACCGTACTTATCGATGAACGCGACACGGGGGAGGCGCCAAGGGTGCTCTGCTACCTGGAGCATACCGTTCAGGACGCGAGTCTGACCCGTTCCGGGGAGCGCCGGGCCGTCTCACGCCGAATGCTATACATCGAAATGGATTCGGCAGGCCAAGCCCGGCACCTCCATTACGCGCCCTACCTCGATTATCGGCCCCTGCGGAAAGACGAACCGGACGTGAAGGCCATACTGGAGCGTCCGGAATGCGC
>DAOSJS010000148.1:0-6059 GCA_035367355.1 Candidatus Hydrogenedentota bacterium | reverse complement strand
CCCTGCGGAAAGACGAACCGGACGTGAAGGCCATACTGGAGCGTCCGGAATGCGCATGGATCGCGCGCGAACTGGAACAGAAGGCCCAGGGGTACGCCATTACCCATGTCGTTCCGGAGCACCTGCAGGAGGTTCGCAGCCGCCGCCTCGAATGGATCGAGAAGACCCGCGCGGCGGTCAAGGATCGGCTGACCAAGGAAATCACCTATTGGGATCACCGGGCCGAGGAGCTGAAACTCCAGGAGCAGGCTGGTAAACCCAACGCCCGCCTGAACTCGAAGGAGGCCCGCCGGCGGGCCGACGAGCTCCAGGCGCGCCTGCAGAAGCGCATGGAGCAACTGGAGCAGGAAGGGCAGATTTCAGCTTTGCCCCCAGTGGTTATGGGGGCGCTGGTAGTCGTTCCGGTGGGGCTGATCCTCAAAATGACGGGACAAAGCCAACCACCTGTCGGGCAAGCCATCGACACGACGGTTTCGGCTGCGGCTGCCCGCAGCGCCGTAATGGAGATAGAGCGCCGCCTGGGCTTCGAGCCTGTTGACCGGGAAACAGAGAAGCTCGGGTACGATATCGAGAGCCGGGATCCACAAACGGGGAAGCTGCGGTTCATCGAAGTGAAAGGCAGGATTTCCGGCGCAGCCACGATCACCGTAACCCGCAACGAAATCCTCTATTCCCTGAACAAGCCAGAGGACTTTATCCTGGCCATTGTCGAGTTCACGGCAGGCAACGCCCATCGCATTCACTACGTGAGGCGTCCATTCCAACGCGAGCCGGATTTCGGCGTCACGAGCGTGAACTACGATTTCGGCGAATTGCTGGCAAGGGCGGGGGTGCCAAGATGACAACCCCTGAACAGTTTCAGGTGCTTCTGGCAAGTCCGGAAGGGAATCGCATCGAATTCAAAACTGCGGCTACCAGTTACCAATTCGAGGAGCTCGTGAACTACTGTGTCGCCTTGGCAAACGAAGGCGGCGGAACCATGGTGCTGGGTGTCACGGACAGGCGGCCGCGTGAGGTCGTCGGAACACAGGCTTTTCTTGAGCCAGGTCGTACTGAGGCAGGTCTTTACGAGCAATTGCACCGCCGAATCCCAATTGAAGAGTACATGCACGAAGGCAAGAGAGTATTGCTTGTCCATGTTCCAGGGCGACTTCCGGGAACAGCCTGGCAATACAAAGGCGCTTTCTTGATGCGGGCAGGGGATTCTTTGGTCCCGATGACCGACGAACAGCTACGCCGCATACATGATGAATACGGACCGGATTTTTCTGCCGAGCTCTGCACGCCGGCACGGCTGGAAGACCTTGATCCGGATGCCATAGAGACCCTGCGACGCCTATGGCAACGGAAAGCGACCGACCAGAACATTGCTTCACGTTCCGTGGAACAACTCCTTGCGGATGCGGAATTGGTCGTGTGCGGGCAATTGACGTACGCTGCGCTTATTCTGCTCGGTAAGCGGGAAGCCCTCGGACGATACCTCGGACAGGCAGAAGTCGTATTCGAATATCGGTCCAGCGACGCGCCTGGGCCCGCCGCCGAACGACGGGAGTTCCGACAGGGCTTCCTCCCCGTACTGGATGAAATCTGGCGACTCATCAACCTGCGCAATGATCTCCAGCATTTCCAGCAGGGGTTGTTTGTCTGGGACGTCCCGACCTTCAACGAGCGCGCGGTTCGGGAAGCAATTCTGAATGCTGTGAGCCATCGCGACTACCGAAGCAGCGGCTCCGTATTTGTCCGTCAATATCCCCGTCGCATTGAAGTTGTCAGCCCCGGGGGGTTCCCTCCCGGCATCACCCCGGAGAATATACTCTGGCAGCAGAATCCCAGGAACCGCCGCATTGCAGAGGTCCTCAGCAAATGCGGGCTTGTAGAGCGGGCCGGACAGGGAGTGGACCTTATCTTCCGGGAGTGCATCAGGCAGAGCAAACGGCTTCCGGATTTTTCCCGTACGGATGCGCACTCCGTATGGCTTACACTCTACGGCGAAATCCTGGATCCGGAGTTCCTGCGCTTTCTGGAAGAAATCGGCAGGGAACGACTGGCGACATTCAGCACGGATGATTTCCTCGTGGTCGATTTTGTTCATCGGGGCCGTCCTGTGCCCGATATCCTGAAATCACGGGTTGAGCATCTTCTGGAACAGGAAATCATTGAACGCCATGGACGTGGCCGGGCAACACGCCTGCTTCTCTCCCGACGATTCTACCGCCATCTCGGCAAGGCCGGCGTCTACACGCGAAAACGCGGACTTGACCGGGATACCAACAAGGCCCTGCTCCAAAAGCACATCGAGGAAAACCAGGCGGTCGGCGCCAAGATGGAGGAGCTTCGCCAGGTGCTTCCTGCGCTTTCGCGCAATCAAATTCAGGTATTGCTGCGAGAGATGAAAAAACAAGGGCTTGTTCACGTCCATGGGGCTACTCGAGCAGGTCATTGGTATCCCGGGCCTGAACGGCCGGATTGCAACCATGGGGAATAGTGATCGCTATCAGGTTGCAATCGGGGGCGGCTGTTAAGTAAATTCCTTTTTCACATCAACGGGTTGAAATTGCAGGTATTGCAACCTGCAAGCGAATGATTGCAATTCCGGCACAAAGCTGCCTACAAAACCGACGGGAGATTTCCTGAATGGCTGTAATCCGGAAAAAACTCATCGAGGTCGCCCTGCCGCTGGAGGCGATTAACAAGGCGTCGGCGCGGGAGAAGTCCATCCGGCACGGGCATCCGAGCACGCTTCATTTGTGGTGGGCGAGACGGCCGCTGGCTGCCGCGCGGGCGGTTATCTTCGCCCAGATGGTGGACGATCCGTCGAGCTGGCCGGATCTCTTCCCGACGGAGAAGGCGCAGGAGAAGGAGCGCAAGAGGCTTTTCCGGATCATCGAGGAGCTCGTGAAATGGGAGAACACCACCAACGAGACGGTGCTGCAGCAGGCCCGCGACGAGATCTGGCAGAGCTGGCGTCGGGCCTGCGCCGACAACGCCGACCACCCCCGGGCGAAGGAACTCTTCGACCGGCACAAGCTTCCTGCCTTCCACGATCCCTTTGCCGGCGGCGGGACGCTGCCGTTGGAGGCTCAACGGTTGGGGCTGGAGGCGTACGCGTCCGACCTCAATCCGGTGGCGGTGCTGATCAACAAGGCCATGATAGAGATCCCGCCGAAATTTGCCGGCAGGCCGCCGGTAAATCCCGAAGCACGCAAAGACAAAGCGCTCTTCGAGAAAACCTGGCGCGGTGCTCAGGGCCTCGCCGATGACGTGCGCCACTACGGGAAATGGATGCGCGACGAGACGGAGAAACGCATCGGCCATCTGTACCCGAAGATCGAGATTTCAGCCGAAATGGCGAAGGAGCGGCCGGACCTGAAGCCCTATGTGGGCAGAAAACTCACGGTGATCGCCTGGCTCTGGGCACGCACGGTGAAGAGCCCGAACCCGGCGTTTGCGAACGTGGACGTGCCGCTCGCCTCTACATTCATGCTCTCGACCAAGGCTGGCAAGGAGACGTACGTCGAACCCATGCTCTTTCCCTCCCCCCCGGCGGGAGCGGGCAAGGAAGAGGGGGCACCCGGATACCGATTCACAGTGAAAACGGGCAAACCGAAGGATGCCGAGCGGGCGAAGCGTGGGACGAAGCTGGCGCGCGGGGCGAACTTCCTCTGCGTAATGTCCGGTTCACCGATTATGGCAGACTACATAAGGTCGGAGGCCCAGGCTGGTCGGATGGGGGCACGACTAATGGCAATAGTGGCGGAAGGAGATCGCGGGCGCGTTTATCTCTCGCCTGCGCCTGAGCACGAAGCCATTGCAACGAAGGCGCAGCCGACGTGGAAGCCGGAGTTGAAAGTACCGACGCCCTGTCATGATGTTGACCGGCTGCCCATGTATGGCATGCCTACTTGGGGCGATGCTTTCACCCCCCGTCAGCTTGTGGCGCTGACGACCTTCTCGGATCTGGTGGGAGAGGCGATGGAGCTTATCCGCCGCGACGGCATCAAAGCCGGCCTCCCCGATGACACCACGCCGCTGCGCGACGGCGGCACCGGCGCCGCCGCCTACGCCGAGGCGGCCAGTGTGTATCTGGCATTGGCTGTTGACCGAATGGCAAACACTCTTTGCACAATTGCCAGATGGACTCCTGAGAGGCAGCAAACTGTGACTGCTTTTGCGCGACAGGCGATACCGATGACCTGGGACTTTCCCGATGTCAATCCGTTCGCGAATGCTGCTGGTGATTACGGAGTCTCCGTGGACGGAGTGATCAAGGGCATCCCGGGTATGATGATGGCGACTGGGTATGCCACGCAGGCAGACGCGTCGATACAAGACATATCGAGAGACAGACTCATCTCAACTGACCCTCCTTATTACGATAACATCGGTTACGCTGATCTGTCAGATTTCTTCTATGTCTGGCTGCGTCATTCGTTGAAATCCGTCTTCCCCGATCTCTTCGCGACGTTGGCAGTTCCTAAGACTGAGGAATTGATCGCTTCGCCATACCGCCACGGCAGCAAGGAGAAGGCCGAGACCTTCTTCCTGAGTGGAATGACGCAGGCGATGAATCGGCTTGCGGAGCAGGCGCACCCGGCCTTTCCTGTCACCATCTATTACGCTTTCAAGCAATCTGAAAACGAGACGGAGACGGGTACGGCGAGCACCGGTTGGGGGACATTCCTTGATGCGCTAATTCGCGCCGGCTTCGGCGTCAGCGGCACGTGGCCAATGCGTACCGAACTCAGTAATCGCATGATCGGCAAAGATACTAATGCCCTCGCATCCAGCATCATCCTTGTCTGCCGCCCACATAATGCGGGCGCAACAGCTACCACACGCCGGGAGTTCGTTGCTGCGTTAAAGACCGAATTGCCCACGGCGCTTGCTCATTTACAGCGTGGCAATATAGCTCCCGTAGATCTAGCCCAAGCCGCCATCGGCCCCGGCATGGCCGTTTACACCCGCTATGCCAGGGTTCTCGATGCCGAGGGAAAGACTGTCCCGGTGCGCGACGCCCTGGCGCTGATCAACCAAGTGCTTGATGAGACGCTGGCGGAGCAGGAGAGCGACTTTGACGCCGACAGCCGCTGGGCTCTTGCCTGGTTCGAGCAGTTCGGCTTTTCGGAGGGGGAGTACGGCGTTGCGGAAATCCTCTCCAAGGCCAAGGACACCAGCGTGTCGGCCATGGACGACGATGGTGTTCTTGTCTCCCGAGGCGGCAAGGTCCGGCTCCTCAGGCCTGACGAACTCCCCGACAACTGGGATCCGGCTTCCGATCCCCGGCTCACGGTCTGGGACATGACGCACCGGTTGATACGAGCCATGGAACAGGGAGAATCCGCCGCGGCCGAACTCGTCGCAAAGCTTGGCAGCGAGGCCGACACGGCCCGGGAACTGGCCTATCGGCTCTACAGCATCTGCGAAAGGAAGAAACGGGCACAGGAAGCACTTGCCTACAACGCCCTGGTGCAGAGCTGGCCCGAAATCGTGCGTCTTGCAAGGGAAGAAGGCAAACCGGAATCACCGCAGGGAACCATCTTCGATCAGGAGTAAGCGATGGCGATCACCAATTACGAGCGCGTGGGCAAGGCAATGGACCTCCTGAAGGCTGGCCTTGCTCCCTTCGTCGAGCGCGAGTTCCGGAACCTCTACAAGGACAAGGCCGGGGAGCGCGCGGGGAAATTCGTCACTGATGACCGCCTGAACACGGGCAAGCCCCTGGCGGAGTGGGATTCCGCGGCGCTGCTTCGCCTGATGTGGGAGGCCTGGAACGACGTGTTCCGACGGACGCTCGGCCAGGCGGAAAGGACCCTGGTGAGCGAGCTGCGGGACGTTCGGAACCGATGGGCCCACCAGCAGACCTTTTCCAGCGACGATACAGACAGGGCCCTCGACTCGAGCGAGCGGCTGTTGACGGCCGTCTCGGCGCTCCAGGCCGATGAAGTCCGGAAGATGAAGACGGAGCTTCGGCGCACGGTTTTCGACGAGCAGATGCGCACCGAGAAGCGAAAGAGCGCCGGCAGCGCCGTCGAAAGCCAGGTCACGGGCAGCCTGAAGCC
>DAOSJS010000147.1:0-9378 GCA_035367355.1 Candidatus Hydrogenedentota bacterium | reverse complement strand
AACGACTGCCGCAACTCAGGCGGCCCAGGCGGCAATCCAGTCACTCCAGCCGGCGGTAGTGCGCAAGGCGCTACTCGAAGTCCCCGAAGGCAACTACAACCGCCGTCGGGTACTGGAGGACGGCCGGGTGGTGATGGCGCAACAGCCCGATGCCCCCGTGGCGCGGACCGGTCCGGTCTGGAACGAATTCATGCTGCTGCGCTGGGAGGATCAGCAAGGGCAGCCGATTTCCGGTCTCGCCATCTGGGCCGCGCATGCATGCACGGTTTGCGACAGTCGGATCACGGGCGATTTTCCAGCCGAGCTTTGCCGCCGTCTCACCGAGCGCTACGGGCATCCGTTTATGTATCTACAGGGGTCTTGTGGCAATCTGAATCCACCGCTATTGGAAATGAATCGGGGGGAAATGCTCGGCAACGTCACGCGTCTCATGAATTGCCTGCCCCGAGACAACGAAGCGGTTCCGTGGAGCAAGCCGTTGCCGACCGATCCATTCGGCGTTACGGCGGAACCGATTCGCCTGCAGTACCAAGCGCTCATGGGAAGCGATGAACTTCAGGCGATTCGCGACGGCATGCGGAGCATCGAAGAGACCGGCAAAGGACCGATCCGATTCGTTGCCGAATTAACCAATATCCTGAACACCGAACCGGGTCAGGATCCCGATCCGATCATGCTGCGGTATATCGCCTCCATTTTGCGCCGTTGGGGCGAGGAGACGCTGCAAGATGGCGAGCGTCGACTTCGTGAAGGCTGTATGCTGGATATTCGAACGCTGCATTTGGGCGCAACGGCCCTCTGCTTCGTCGCCGCCGAACCCTTTGTCGAGACAGCCTACGCGTTGCGCGAGGCGTGCCCCGATCGCAATGTGTCCCTGATCGGCTACGGCAGCCCACTGATTGGCTATCTGCCCACCGACCCGGCCTTGGACGAGGGGGGCTATGAAGTGGACTACGCCTACCGCTTCTATGGCCATCCCGCCGGATTCGCCAAAGGGTCGGAACCGGCCGCCCTGCGTGCGATGATCCATACGGTGAATGCCCAGGCCGCCGTAGCAGGGAGGGCGTGATATCGTGGTATGTATTGGAATCATAGGCACGGGATTCATGGGCCGGACGCATGCGGCGGCCTACGAAAAATCGTCCCATGTCGATCAGGTGCGCCTGCTGACAACGGCCCAGGAGTTGGAAGCCGTCGAGCGTCTGGCCGGCGACTATTCCAAAGTCAGTGGCATCGATACGGACGCCGAATTGTTTCTCAAGCGAGGGATTGACGCCGTCGATATCTGCACGCCGACGCCCACTCATGCGGCGTTTGTGCGCCGGGCGATTGCCGCGCGCAAGCCGATCCTCTGCGAAAAGCCGCTCAGCCTTGACCCGGGCCAGGCCGAAGCGCTGGTGCGTGAGGCTGAAGCGGCGAACGTGCCGTTCATGTCAGCCCAAGTGATTCGCTTCTGGCCCGAATATGTGTTCCTCAAGCGTGCCATCGACGAAGGCACTTTGGGTCAACCGCTCGTTCTGTCAATGTCGCGTTTTTCCCCGCTACCCAACTGGGGGGTCAATCAATGGTTTGGAGATCTGGGATTGTCGGGTGGAGCGCTATTCGATCTGCATGTCCATGACATCGACTTTCTCCAGCATGCGCTCGGGCTGCCGCGCCGCCTCTCGGCGATCGGACTCAAACGCGAAGGGCTGGCCTATACCGACATTTCAACGACGCTGGATTTTGGCGACGATATCCGTGCCACGATCTATGCCAGTTATGAGCGGCCCGCGGGTTCAGCGTTCCACATGGGCTATCGCGCGCTCTTTGACGGAGGCGCCATCGACTACGACATCGAGCGCACGCCGACGCTCCGCCAATGGACGGGCGGCGCCGAACAGACAATGGATTTTTCGGAGGAACCCAACGGCTACGAACGCGAGTGTGATGAGTTCGCCGGTTGCGTGGCACAAGGGAAGCCGCCGGCGGTCGCATCGGCGTTCTCGGCGATACCGACCCTGCGGTTGTTGGCGGCCATCGCCCGTTCGGCGGATCATGCCGGCCAGTGGATCGATGTGGAGCAGGGAGATGGCCAGCGGCCGTTTGGGGAACCCGTGAATACAACCGCGGCAGGGAGGGAAAGCGAAGCGTGAGTGCGAAGGTCGCCATGGCCGTTTCGGCCCATCCCGATGACATCGAACTGATGATGGCCGGGACATTGATCCTGCTGGGTGCGCAGGGTTATCAGATGCACATGATGAATGTGGCCGATGGTTCCTGTGGCACTGCCAGCCTGCCGGTCGGTCAGATTATCGAACAGCGGCGGCAGGAGGCTCAGAATGCGGCCACGACGATCGGAGCGTGTTATCATCCGCCCCTGGTTCACGATTTCGGGATCTATTACGAACCGAAACTGCTGGCGAAATTGGCGGCCGTCGTTCGCCGTGTCAAGCCAACCATTCTGCTGCTGCCGGCGCCCGAGGATTACATGGAGGATCACATCAACGCCTCGCGCCTGATGGTATCGGCCGCCTTCACCCGCGGAATGGCGAACTTCACCACGGATCCCCCCACGGCGCCCTACGACGCACCCGTGGCGCTGTACCACGCCCTGCCTTGGGGCTTGCTCGATCCGCTGCGGCGGCCGGTGCCGGCCGAACTGTTTGTCGATATCGGTTCGGTGCTCGACAAGAAGACCAGCATGCTGGCCTGCCATGTCAGCCAGAAGGATTGGCTCGCCCAGAGTCAGGGAGTCGATTACCTCAAACTGATGCGGGAGATGGCCGCGCAGGTCGGCTCGCATGCTCGCCCGGGCTCATATGCCGAAGGGTGGCGCCGACATTTGCATCTGGGCTTCGCTCCGCAGGACTATGATCCGTTGTCGGAGGCGCTGGCTGATTTTCTCATCGGGACGGTTCATACGCCCGAATAAATTCACGATGGTAATCCCAACTGAATCCTCATTGTAATGGAGTCAACCGTCATGCCGAGTCAGATCATTGAGCAAGCACGCAGCGCGAGTCGAAACCTGCAGGACCGCCCGTTGAGCCGAGTTGCGCCGGAGTGGTGGGATTACACGACACTCGATGCGGAGCTTCTGGAAGAGGCGGCCCGGTTGGATGTCGCCGACATCGCGGGTCTTGCGCGCGACGGCTTTCGGATTGTCTTCCATGACACGCTTGAGGAATTCTACCTGGCCGAGGCGCTTGAATACATCGACGCCTGGCGTCAGGCCACGCCCGACAGCCCAGCCGGGATTTGCGGACCCATCGGTCCGACCGAACAACTGCCGCTCGTCGCCGCGTTGGTGAATGAGCTGCAACTAGATTTGCGCCACGCCTTTTTCTGGGGGATGGATGAATGGGTGATTGACGGGCGTTCAGTTTCAAGGGATCACCCCTTGTCCTTCGCTCGGGCCGATATGGAACTATGTTTCGATCGAATCAGACCGGAATTGGCCATGCCGGCCGAAAATCTGCATTTTCCCACGGAAGATCCGAAGGATTATCTCAGCAGCTGGGATCAAGCCCGCTGCGTCGTCATGCAGGGGGGCCAGGGCGAGGTTAAACACTGGGCCTTCAACGATCCCCTGCGCCGTGAGGGCCCATGGAAGGAAGCGCCCCCGACCGCCGAGGAATATCTGCGGCTGAGCACGCGGGTGGTCGAGCTGCATCCGCTCACCCTGATCCAGAATGCGCGGACTTCGGGCGGCGGCAATCTCACGCTCGTGCCGACCCATGCCGTGAGCGTCGGCCCGCGCGAAACCTGGCGAGCCGAAAAGGTTTCAATCTGGCATGCCGGCACGCATGACAATCCCTTTGGCATGCGCCTGACCACATTGATGATCGCGAAACAAATTGTGGACACTGCAGTTCCGATGTCACTGCTGGGGCTGCATCCCAATGTTCAGTTTAACTTTTACCGCCCCTGCCTGGGAACCTGCGCCGTCGAAATGCACTGATTATCTCACGTGACGAATCGGGGCGAATCTCCGCGGCAGGCAAAATTAGAATTCCCGCAATGCTGGCAGGGCATTGCGGGAATTTCATTCCATCTGCCCGGGGCTATTGCTGAAGCAGGGCCTCGAGGCGCGCAAGATAATCATCCAAAGCCGCCGGCTCGGGCACCGCGCGATCATAGCTCGCGCGCGAATCGTCAATCAGACGTTGCATTTGGTCCAGCGTTTCCAAGGTCTTCGGCGTGGCATCCGAACGATTGGCTTCCACATTGGCTTCGATTTCGGCCAGGCGCTTCAGACCCTCGTCGCGTATCTGGAGCAGAGTCTTGACCTGTTTCAGCAACGGCGTGGCCTGCCCCTCGTAGTATTCCGGTTCCATCTGCTCGACTTTGGCCACTTCCTCCCCCAGGTTGGGGTAAGGCACGCGCACCGCCGAATAATTGATCCAGTCCTGCGAGAAGCGGTTGATCGCGGCCGCGTTGGCGACAACCCAGTCGCGGAGGTCTTGCAGGTCGTCGGCCAATTCCAGCGGGGCCTCCTGGCAGAAGAATCGATCGTGGATGCGCTGTTGGAGTTCCTCACCCGCGAAGATGGGTTCCCATGTCAGTTCGCGATAGACGAAACCGGTCAGCAGGTACGGCAGGCGATCCATCGGATAGGGGATTTCGTGGCTGTAAAAGTCCGCGGTGGAGTAGCCGGGTTCGTAGGCCGGCAGATAGCCGATGTATCCCTCGCGCGCCGCTTTGGAGGTCATCTCCACCATTTCCCGCAACGGCCGGGAATAAAACGGCCCCCAATGGATCATCCGGCGTGAGATGTAGACCCCGGGCACGCGCTCTCCCAGGGTGGTCGGGAAGGTCCAACTCCAGCGACAATCCAGCCACTCGAAACGTGGATCATTCATGCGGGTGATCTGGGCATAGAAATTCGGATCGTCTTTGTGTTCGTCATACCCGACGTTGACGCACAGACCGAAGGTTGGGTGTTTCCGCCACAACTGTTCCGTGAACTGCTGCACAAAGCTGATCAGATATTCGCCGTACATTTTTGAGCCGTGCGAGTCGACAGGAACCTGGCATTCATCGCACTGACATTCCCCATGTTCGTCGCGCAGTTCAAAGAAGAAGCCATCGGCCTCAGGCAACGCATCCGCCATCTCCAGGAAGTATTCCATGTGTCGCTGGCGGATTTCGGCATTTTCCGGGCAAAGTCCCCCGACCCCCACGGCGGCGGCGTCTTCCAGACCCTCGCCGAGGTAGGCCACGGTCGACCACGCGAAGACCCCGGATCCCAGGTACAACTTAAGCCCCACATCATGGGCGGCCTGGATGATTTCACGGATCTGCCCGGTTTCACGGATGACGGTCCCCTGGGATGCATCCCGATCAAATGTCTGCGGAAATTTTTCACTGGGGAACATCCCCGAAACCCAGAAGTAGACCCGTTCCATCCCGTCACGCGCAAACCCTTCAAAAACTTTTCTCCAGTCCTCGACCGTGTACTGCGGCATCACGCCATAGATGGCCAGGCAGTAGGTGCCGCGCACAAGCATCTGGGGCGAGCGAACCACGGAAGGGGTCTTGAGCGAGAGGTCGCCAGCGGAGCCGTCGATCAGAAAATCGCGCAGATAATGCGCCCCGTTCAGCACACCCCGCTCGGTGGAGGAGACCACGGCCATGGCCCGGCGACCGTCCGGCAAATCGACCGCCGCCAATGAAAAGCCGTGGGGATCGGTGAAGTTCGCCCGCAACAGCGCGGGGTGGGCCTGAATCAGCTCGGGATACGTTTCCCGCAGTGCCGTCAGCGTCGTCAGCAAAATCGTCGTCTCGCCGGCCGGGGCGGGTGCGGCGGCGGCTTCAGTGGGTCGTTCCCGTGGCAGAACAGTTCCACCGCTCCACCGCTCCACGGTTTTCGTGATCACGCCCGCCGCCAGGTCAAGACATACACTCGGCGGATCAAGCAAAACGATGCGGGCGGAGGGCTCTCCGTTCGCTATCAACGGCAACGTCTCCTCGGCCCGGAGCAATGCCGGGAGCACCGTGATCAGGCCCAATCCGATCACAAACCTCAAACTCGCAGGGCAGTTGAATCTTGCGTCATGCATCATGAAGAACATGGCTACCTCCTGTGGGTTAATCTGTTCGAAGAGGGCTCTCAGCTCAATACAGGGAAGTTAAAACCTTTTAATAAAAGAGCGCGATTGTCAACTCCATTCCGGGCACTGGCTTTCAATCGCTCTGGCCAATGCGCCAGTTTTATTTCTCCAGAACGATCACAATGTCGGCCAAGTCGTCAGATCGGGTCGGCAGGCTTAGATATCCATCCGCATCCCTGGTCCGCAGCTCCAGCGGTTGCCCCGTGTCCAGCAGTCGCGCGCGCGCGAAACCCAGGCGGGCGCCGCCGGGCAGCGTAAGACTTCCACTCTCCGGTGGCGCGAGCACATGCACGTAAACGCGGCCGTCCTTCTGTGTCGTTACGCCCCAGGGTTGGGGCGCGATGGGGCCGCCGCGCGTGCCGTAGATCGACTCGCCGTGAGCGGCCAGCCAGTCGCCGATGGCCTCCAGTCTCTCGACAAATTCAGGCTGGATTGTGCCGTCGGGGCGTGGACCGATGTTGAGCAGAAAATTCGATCCCATTCCGGCCGCCCGCACCAGATAATGAATCAACTCGCGCGTGCTCTTGTGCGCGTGATCGCCCGCATGATAGCCCCAGTTGTTATTGATCGTCTCACAGGTCTCCAGTGGCAGGGCGCCGATGCGGGCATCCTCGCTGAACCCGGTGGTGTTGGCGCCGGGCAGATCCTTCTCGAACATCTGAAAATCCTCGCCCGGAAACGGCTCCAGGTGGTGATTGTTGCCGATCAGAGCCGCCGGTTGCAGCCGATGAATATGCTCGTAGGTCTCGGTGAGACGCCAATCAATCTGGGTCTCGGTCGGAGGCGCGTCTGGCCGATCCAGATGCTTGATGCGCTTGATCTGCTGATCCCACCAGCCGTCGAACCAGATCCCGGCCACTTCGCCGTAATTCCCGCCCAGCAGTTCCGTAAGCTGCGCGAGCATGAAATCAACGTAGCGGTCGAACTGGCCCCCTTCGGCGCGACCCGCGCTGTGGCCGGTATTGCCCAAAGGAAAATAGTCAGGATGGCGCCAGTCCAGGTGTGAGTAATAGAAGAAGAGTTTCAGGCCCTGGCGGCGGCACTCCTCGGCAAGCGGCTTGAGCAAATCCTTGCCATAGGGCGTGCTGCGGACAACATTGAATTCACCCGCCTGCGAGTCCCACAACGAGAAACTATCGTGATGGCGAGTGGTAATCGTGATGTATTTCATCCCTGCCCGCTTGGCCAAGGCGACCCACTGTGCCGGGTCATAGCGGACGGGATTGAATTCCCGGGCGAACTTGTCGTATTCGACAATCGGGATGCCCTCCACTTCCATGACCCACTCACCCCGACCCGGCACGCTGTAGACGCCCCAGTGGATGAACAGCCCGAATCGGGCGTCTTCAAACCACCGGCGCGCCGCGAGATTGGATTCGGCTGGGGTATAGGTTGCGTTTGATTTAGCCGACGTCTCGGATGGATTCATGGCTGCCTACCTTTCCTTTGGTCTCCGCGCTGAGCTTCGATTCATTCTGACGCCGCATCCTCGGGCGCCAGACGGTAACGGCGGCTCTCGCCCTCGGGAAGCTCAAAGCTGTAACTGAGGCTCCATGTCGCGTTGGCGGGATTGCCGTCGGTCTGGCGGATGAACTGGCGTTCCGAACTGGCCTCCAGCACCTGCCAGTCACCTTCACCCTTGACCTCCAGCCGGTAGGGACCCGGGCGACTCAAGTTGTCGATCGTCACCGGCCACCAACCGTGCCCCGCCGTCATGGTCCACTCGGCCCGGTCTTGCTCCGCACGAATCAGCGGCAGGTAGGAGCGTTGCTGGTGACCCTCGTGCACCATAATCTCGGGGCGGCTGCGGGCCACCCAATGCGCCAGCGGCCAACTGTCTGGGTAGTTCATCAATTGTTCGCGCAGGGCACGGTTTTCGCCGTAGTAATCTTGCGCCTTTTGCGGCAGAACGCTCATTTCCAGCCAGGTTTCCACGTAGTCTCCTGGCTCCAGGCGTTCCAGGCTGGCGGGGGGCGACAGCTCCAGCACCGCGCTCTCGGTGCGATTGCTCGTCCCGTACACGGCGTAATGGATCGGCACATCATCCCGACCTCCCAAACGGGCCCGCCATTCGCGTACGACCAGCATCCGATTGGCCCACGCCGCATGGGGAAAGCGGTCATCTTCGGGCTGAGTGCCCATCAGCGCGAACCAGGGGTTCGCGCCGGCGACGGGTTCGTTTCGGCGACTGTAGCCCGCCGCCTCGCCCATCGGTGGCGACCACTGTTCGGTCAGGCCGTCCTCATCGCCGCGCGCCATCGTGGTGAACAGGTTATCATTGTAAAAGTCCGCGCCGAGCTGAAAGAACGCCAGCCGTTCAAATTCGACAGCCTCCAGGCAGTCATAGCGTATGTGAAAGACCGCCCGGAAAAAGTCGTCGCTGCGCCACGAATACGTCGTCACGTCGCTGCGGATGCGGCCATCGGCGTAGGATCCGCCGTAGCTCACTTCGCTCAGAACCGGCCCGGCCTTGTGATAGAGCGTCTTCTGTCCATCGGGCAGCAAGCGCCATGTCGGATAGATTCGGTCGCCGGGCCGCCTATCGCCGGCTTCCAACTCGCGCATTTGCTGTTCGAATTGCCTCCGGTCAGCCTGGCTTTCCGGGGTTTCAACCACCAGGAAGTCCGCGCCTCCCACATTTGTCGTCCAGACCCATTTTTGCGGCTCTTCGCTCATCCCCCAGACGAATGCCGGGCGGATGTCGTCCACCACCGAGCGCTGCAAGTTGACGCTGGGATCGTAACAGATCGCCTCGCCGAAACTGCCCAGGGCAACCTGTTCCCATAGCTGGTTGCCGCCCCAGCCGATCAGGCAGAGCTGGGCATGGGAGATCGCCGGCACGCCGGCCCACAGCGCGTTGACGCGAACCAGTTCCAGGCTGCGGTCGCCCGGAGGCGCCGCGAGCAGGGCAATCGCCCGTGACCAGTTGCGCATCACATGCCAGTTTTTGGAGATTTGCACCGGCAGCCCCAACGGTTCGCCTCCGGTCTCCGGATCCGTCAGGTGTGCGCTGAAGCCGATCAGATTCTTTGTGGTTCGGTCGTTGGTATTGGTATGGAAGTCATAGTCTTTCTGGAAAATGATCCGCCCTTGCTGGGTGGTCGCCAGATCGTGGTTGAGCGCCAGCGCCGTTCGCTCCTCCGACCACAGGTCGTCTTGCGCCGGTAACTCCACGACGTGCGCCCACAGCGTCTTCGAAAAGCTGACCGGCAGGGGCTGGCCTTCAGCCGTTTGAGCGCGCACCCCAAGCCCTTTCTCTGTCCGCACACGATCGCTGTGTGCA
>DAOSJS010000146.1:0-9380 GCA_035367355.1 Candidatus Hydrogenedentota bacterium | reverse complement strand
GGCCGCCACCCTGACCGGCTGCAAACGTCTGGGCGATCGATTTTTCCTCGTTACGGACGCCGGGCCGGAAGGCTCTGCGGTAGTGGATTACACGCATGCGCTGCCGCCGGCGCTCGAACAGGGCGAAGGTCTCCACCTGCACGCGTCGTGGGAAGACGCGAATCTGTTCCTGCGAAGCCGGTTAGAGGAGATCGGGCACGTGGAGAGCGCAGGCCCGGCCCGTGGCATGACAGTATCGCTCAACCGCGCCAAGGTGAAGACCGAGGAAGATGCCGCCCTGCTGGTAGCGCAGATTGAAGCCCTTTCGAAGCATCCGCTGGCAGCGCGTTACCGGCTGGCGCTGCGGGCCTGGGCCGGCGAGGCTGGTGAAGCGCGATCAAAGACCGCGATCATCGTACGCTTTGAAGATCCTGAAACCTGCGACGCGATTCTGGAAGTGCCCCGCATTGAAAAGCACACTGAGGGCCGTCTGGGTTTATATGCGCTGGTTGTCCGCCAGGGCAGCCTGGTTGCCTTCAAGCGGATTTTGCGCGAACACGGCATTACGATGGCCAAGACCGGCGACACCAGCGATCCGGAACCGCCAGAAACGTGGGCGCCGCGCTGGATTGAGTACCGCAACCTGGAGGAGTCCGACGAGCAACCGCGCCAGGATGCCCGTCCCGAACAAGAAGAGAAAGAAGCACCGGCTCTCGTGCCGTTGCCGTCGTACCCGCCGCGCACCATGCGGGAGATCCTCGAGGAGGCCATTGACGGCCGCCACCCGGTGCTCATCAATTATCAGTCCACCTGGAGCGCCCGCCCCGCCACCCGCCAACTGAACCCGGTCGCGCTCGACATCAGCGGCTCCTCTCCTTCCGTCAGCGGCCACTGCCAGCAGCACGGCGCCGCGCGAAGTTTTAAACTGGCGCGAATTGTCGGCATCCGCCTCCTGGAAGAAGAAACCTTCTGACGCCCGGCCCCGGCGCAGTGTTGTAACGGCCGAACGCTGACGTGCTATCCTTCATCTCATAACCAATGGAGAACGCTCATGACGGGATTCTTGTCGCAGGGAGAGCATGTCGTCGGTGTCGACATCGGCGGAACGAAGCTCATGGCGGTCGTATATGACCACAAATTCAAGGCCAGGGGGCGAAATAAGCGCAAAAGCAAATCCAATAAAGGCGAACCGACGGAGGAACGGCTGACCCGGACAATTCAGGCGGCGCTCGACGAGGCGCAGGTGGACACGATCCGTGGAATCGGCGTAGGTTCGCCCGGGCCGCTTGACCCGAAAACCGGGGTGATCATCGACACGCCCAACCTGGCCTGGAAGGACTTCCCACTGGCTCAGTATTTGAAGAAGGCATTCAAGGCGCCGGTCGTGGTGGACAACGACGTGAACGCCGGTACCTATGGCGAGTACCGGTTTGGCGAAGTCAGCGACTGCTCAGACATCTTGGGGATATTCCCGGGAACCGGGATCGGGGCGGGGATCATCATCGACAGGAAGATCTTCTACGGCTATTCGGGGGCGGCGGGTGAATTTGGCCACATGACCATGGAAGTGGGTGGCCCGTACTGCGGCTGCGGTAAGCGGGGCTGTCTCGAGGCGATTGCCTCCCGGGTGGCGATCGCCGCAGATGTGGCGGCGCTTGCGGCCCGGGGCGATGCACCATTCATCCTGGCGAACTGCGGAACGGACCTCTCGAAGATCCGCAGTGGAGTGCTCGCGGAGGCGGTGAAGGCGGGCGATAAAAAGGTCGAAAACGTAATACGAAAAGCGGCCTATTACGTCGGAGTCGCCACGGGGAATGCCATCAACATGCTGAGTCCCCAAGCGGTAGTGCTCGGGGGCGGCCTGGTGGAAGCCATGCCGGAACTGTATCTGGAGGAGGTGAAGCGCGGGGTCAAAGAGCACGCCATGCCCTTCCTTCGCCGGAACGTCCGCATCGTCACCGCGAAGCTTGGTGATGACGCGGTTGCGCTGGGCGCGGCCAGCCTGCTCGCCGAACGTTTGGGAGAATTCGAATAGGCGGCTTCAGAAGCGTCGATGCAGCATCGGATCTTCCGGAGGCGGCGGCGGCGGTGGACCCGGGTTTCGGAGAGACACAAACAGGGTGCTGATGCGCTCGCGAAGCTCCAGCTTATTCGACACAATGAGCACGACGAAATGCTTGTTGCGAACGGCTTTGACCGCATTCCCCGAGCCCAGAGCCGCCGGGAGCCGTTTTGCATCCGCTTCCATATTCTTCATTTCCCGTTCAATGACAGTCACATTGGAATACGTGAACAAATACACCGGGGCGCCATTGATGGTCATGAAGATCTCCGCGTCGGCCTGGTAACGCGGACGGTTAACCGTATGTTCGTTCGCGATCGAAAAGTTGCGCTCTCGGAACGCGGCTTTGATGTCTTCCACTGTAATTGGAACCGGGTCTTTCGTCACCTGGCACACCAGGGGAAGGATTGCGAGAAATACGATGCCTGCAATAATGGCGGCCAGTTTCCTGTCCATCTTCCATGCCCTGCCTACTTGAACCCTGCTACCAGTTCCTGAATCAGCAGATACCAGCCATCGGCCAGGACGAACATGATGATCTTGAAGGGAAGAGATACGAACACCGGCGGCAGCATCATCATCCCCATCGACATCAAGGTGCTGGCAACCACCATGTCGATGATCAGGAAGGGGATATAGATGATGAAACCGATCTGAAACGCAATGCGGATCTCGCTCAGGACAAAGCCGGCAACCAGCGTAAGCGTGGGCACGTCGTCGCGGGTGCGCGGGCGCTCCATTTTGGAAATGTCGATGAACAGGGCAAGGTCTTTGGCGCGTACCTGGCGGAACATGAAATCACGCATTGGACCAATGGTATTGTCCACGGCCTCCTGCCATCCAATGTCTTCCTCGACATACGGCCGGTACGCCCGATCGTAGACCTGCCGGTATACCGGCGACATGACGAACAGCGTGAGAATCAGCGCCAGTCCAATCAGCACCTGGTTTGGGGGGGTCTGCTGTGTGGCCATGGCCTGGCGCAGGAAGCCGAATACGACGACGATGCGCAGGAACGAGGTCGTCATGACCGCTATGGCCGGGGCCAGCGAGAGAACTGTCAGGAGAATAAACAGGGCCAGCGTGGTGGAAATACGGTCCGGGGCCGCGGCGCCTTCCAGGCCCCGGAAGACGTTCTCGATACCCAGTGGACCGGTCCCGCCGGGCGCCTCCTGTGCGAGAGCGCCCGCGGAAACCAGCAACGCGGCCCCGCCGGCCAGGGCCATCAGCAGCAGCTTAGGCTTCGGGTTCACGCATAGAGTCCCGCAGGTATTCCTGCAACCGGTGGATGTCCCCCCGCAATGCGGCGATATCGTCCTCGCCTACCGGTTCCACTGGTTCAGACGCCTGATCATGCTCGACGCCGGTTCGATAGATTCGGGAGATACCGTCGCGGAGAAGCGAGAGGAAGTCGGCTTTGGGTTCGGCCGGCGCTTCGCCAGCTGCACCTTGCGCTGCGGATTCCACCGGGACTGCGAATTCAGCTTCATTGAAATCCGCGATCAAGGTCAAGGCGTTTTGCGTCTGCCCAACGACGAGGACTTTGCCTCCAGTGCGGACGAAGTGGAGGCACATGCGAGGGCTGAGATAGATTCGCCCCAGAACGGTGCCCAGCTGGCTCCCGAGCCGCAGTGGACCGCCACGTCCGCGCCGCTGGAGAACGTAATAGACCAGCAGAATGAGGGCAATCACGACCAGAAGCCACGCAAACGCCCGGAGAAGGCTGCGCGGACGCCTCTCAGTCACGGGGAAGGCCGCTGGTTCGTTCGCGCCGGCGGAATCGGGCGCTGTGCCGCGCCGGGCAGCCAGTTCCCGGTTCACTTGCTCCATAAACGGGTCGGGGCTTTCCGCTGAGGGTTCAACCGGCGGCTCTGCAGGCTCCACCACGGCTGGAATCTCGGGAACGGGCTCCGGAGGGACCGTTGGCGTCAAATCCGAACGGAGATCCAATTGCGGGGGCAGCGTTGCCTCATACTCGTTGTTGTCCTCAGGCTGAACCAGGGTTTCCACGGGTTCCGAGGCCGGATCCTGGGCACAGACTCCCCACACGCATCCCAGGACAAGCGCGGCTGCCAGGATCAGGCGCGCGCCACTACTTGCTTGCTGCGTCTTCATGCGCTTCTTCCAGCCCTGAACGATCTTCCTGACCAATAATCTCCCCGATACGGACGTGAAGCACGTCCGCAATAACCACCACCTCGCCCCGGGCAAGTGGCAGTCCATTGACATAGATGTCCGTCATTTCCCCGGCCTGCCGATCCAGGGAAACGACCGAACCGCGCCGAAGCCCCAGGACCTCGCGAACCGTCATCGAGCAATAGCCAAGGTGCGCGGTAAGGGTCATCTTGACCTCTCTGAGGTCGTCCAGTGACACGCGTTCTGTCCCGTAGACGCCCCCGGGGTTCACCTCGCGAAACTCGTGCTCATGAGGCTGCTTGGCTTCTGCTTCCATTCCGTTCAATCGCTCACCAGGAACCGTTTGTGAAAGACCGCCGTAACCCGCATATTCGGGTTGGGCGGGCCCGGTTGGAGTTGTTTCAGGATTGTATTGGCCTCGAGTAGAATCGTCTTCTGGATTTCGGTCTTGACACGCGGATCGTCGAGTTCCGCCCGCGTCCGGAATTCGTGCTGCTTGTTGATCATATCCGTAAAGCGCGCCATGTGTTTCCCTATGAGGGCTGCCGTGGCCGGATCATTGCACTCAAGCGATACCTGAAACGACAGCAGCGATGCCGGGAGCTGGCTGTCTTCGGGCATTTTTACCGAGGCCACGGATTCCTCGAAGTCCACCGTAACGGAGTCAGGATTCAGCTTGTCCGCGGAAGCCGCATCCGCAGGCAGCGCTTCCTCCGTCAGCCGGGGGCGGACAATCACAAAATAAAGTGCCAGAGCGCCGAGCACCGCAACCATGAACGCCAGGCTCAACCAGATGAGCAGGCCGATAAAAGAGGATTTTTTCGGCGCGGGTACCGCGGGTTGTGATTCATCAGCCATAAACACGTCCCTCGCTTATTGTTCCGGCTTCAGACCGATGCCGCTTTGCATTTGGTCGATGCTTTTCCGTAGTTCGCTCGTCGTCTCTTCAGAAAAGTCGCCGCGGACATTGATCTCGACCCGCCGGTTGGCTTGCATCCCTTCTTCCGTCTCATTGGTAGCAATGGGCTGCGATGGTCCACAGGCGATCACCTCGAAGACGCCCAGTGGAATCTGAGCACGCTCATGGAGGAAATCCATGACGCTCTTCGCCCGGCCATAGCTCAAATGATAATTGTCTTCGAATTTTCCACCCGGGGTCAAGGGGCGGATATCGGTATGCCCGCGGATCTCGATGCTGGCACCCGGGAGATCTTTCAAAACCATACCGATATCCTCAAGCACGGGAAACGCATCGGGTTTGAGCTCGGCCCTCGCGGTGTCGAACAAAATCCGGCTCGGCAGATTGATTTTCAGGCCGCCTTCTTCATCAAACTCGATTTTGATGTCCTCGGCCTTGTTGTTGATGAGCAGGCGTTCCTGGATCATACGGCCTATGCGTTCGATGGTACGCTGGCGCTTGGGCGCCATCTGCTCCACGGGCAGAGGTTGAATGACCGAGAGATTTCTGGGGAGCACACCCAGTGCGCCTTTCAACGAGTGAATGGCCTGACTGTACTTTTTTTCGCTGACAGACGAAAAGGACAGCAGCAGTACAAAAAAACAGAGCAAGAGGCTCATCATGTCGCCATAGGTCACCATCCAGCCTGGCGCGCCCGGCTGCTCTTCGCCTCCTTTGTTG
This sequence comes from Candidatus Hydrogenedentota bacterium, assembly GCA_035367355.1. GTDB lineage: Bacteria > Hydrogenedentota > Hydrogenedentia > Hydrogenedentales > SLHB01 > UBA2224. The sequence continues at coordinate 3,564 of DAOSJS010000146.1, read as the reverse complement.
CGTTTTCCTTTGGGCATATTACACTGCGCTGACCTGCCGGCGAACGGCCGGTGAAACGAATGCCTTCAGCTTTTGTTCGACAACCCGGGGATTGTCGCCCGACTGAATGGACAAAATGCCCTCGATCACCAATTCCTTGGCCAGCAGTTCGTTGCTGGTGCGGACTTTGAGTTTCCCGGCCCCCGGCAGAAAGACCATGTTGGCCAGAAGGGCGCCATACAAGGTGGTTAAGAGTGCAACCGCCATCCCCTCGCCGATTTTGGACGGGTCGTCGAGAGTGGCAAGCATCTGTACGAGGCCGATCAGTGTGCCGATCATCCCGAACGCCGGTGCATAAGTACCCATGGCGACCAGGATAGACTGCCCCATGGCATGGCGATCTTCCATGAAGGCCAGTTCGGTCGTGAGGATGTCTTTGATGAGCTCTGGAGCAGTGCCATCGATGGCGAGCTGCACGCTTTTCTCCAGGAACTCGTCTTCCGCTTCGCTGGCGTGGGATTCGAGCGCAAGGATGCCTTCGCGGCGCGCGATGGTGGCAAAGCTGACAAGCCGCGGGATGAGGCTCTCGGGCGGAACATCCTTGTGAAAGAAGGCGTTCTTCACCGTGTTCATCACGCTCAACACGTCGCCCAGGGGAAAATTGATGAGGGTCGCCGCCAGGGTACCTCCCATGACAATCACGACCGACGACGAGCTCCAGAAGACGCCTGGATTTCCCCCCATGAGAATTGAGACGACTACCAGGGTGACCCCGGAAATCAGACCCACCAGTGTGGCAATATCCATACGCTACGCCTTTTGTTGAGCTCCCCTCTCAAAATGCGTTCTGCAGATGCTGCAATAGTCTAACACTCTGAGTGTCAACCCACAACCTGAAACCAGCCCGTTGCGGGGGGTCATGCCCGGTTTTTCGGCAGACGCTGCAAAATCGGGGGCGGCGCGCACGGCCCAGCCGCGCGAACCGCCCCCGGATGCCTTCACGGAGGAGCCACATTACGGCTCATCGGACCAGATTGACGGTTTCCTGGAGCAGCGTGTCCGCGGTGGTAATGGTGCGGGCATTGGCCTGAAATCCGCGCTGGGTGACGATCATGTTGCTGAATTCAGTGCCCAGATCCACGTTGGAGCCTTCCAGTACGCCGCCGGATACCTGGCCGCGCCCCCCGGTATTGGGCAGCCCGATTTGCGGCGTGCCCGACGCGGGGGTGTCCCGGAACAGGTTGCTTCCATCCCGCTCCAGTCCGCCGACGTTGGCAAACGAGGCCAGCGCGATCTGGCCAATGACGCGGGTAAGTCCATTGGAGAACACGCCATTGATCGTGCCGTCGCGGGCAATGTTAAAGCTTTCGAGCGTGCCGCGGGCGAACCCGTCCTGGTTGGTGACCGTCGCATCGCTATCCGACGCCAGTTCGGTGACCGACGAGAAATTGATCTCAAACTCGAAAGGAGTATCCGGGTACGAGTCGAGACTGCCGAAGGCTGCCAGCGGCACCGACACTTCGGGTGTTCCCGCGGGCCGTGTGGTGAAAACGCCGCCGACGAGGGTGCCTTCATCAAAATAGTTGCCTTCGACATCGAACAGGACAACGCCTTCGCCGACCTGAGTAGTCACCGGGGGCGAATCCGTGTTGGTGTACTCGACGATATACGACCACGCATTGTAATTGGTCCCGCCTACGCCTACCTGGGGAATCTTCCGGAAAGTCGTCATCAACTCCCGAGGCGTGCCAAGCGAATCGAACACGCTGACCCGGCGCCGTACGGCCGTGCCCGCGACGGCCCGGGAGTCCAGGTTGCCCCGAACCATCACTTGTTCGGTTGCCCGGACAATGGACGTGCCGCCCACGGGGACCTCCAAGTCGGTGGGGATGGCACTCACATTGACCTCGCCGGTCTCATCGGCCAGATATCCCTGAACGCGCATACCGGTAGCGGGATCGATTAGCTGCCCCAGGGCGTTCAGTGTAAACGACCCGTCACGGGTAAAATACTGGCTGATCCCGTTGCTCAGGACGAAAAATCCTGTGCCCTGAATGGCCAAATCCGAGTTGTTGCCGGTGGTCTGCAAAGAACCCTGCGTGTGGATGGTGTCGACGGTTCCCAGTTGGACTCCCAGGCCGATCTGCACCGGATTGGAGCCACCGAATCCGTCTACCGGACCGCGCCCGCCTTCCAGCGTCTGTGAAAACAGGTCGCGGAAGAGCGCACGTGCCGCACGGTATCCCGGCGTGTTGACATTAGCAATGTTGGCGGCGATCACGTCCATGCGGCGCTGGTGCGTTTGCAGGCCCGTGACGCCCGTGTAGATAGCTGTACCCATTGTCTGAACCCTCCTGTCAGCGCGCCGCGTCGTTCAGTCGGCGGCGCCAGGGCCCCCCTGAACAGGGTCCGGCCCAAGAGCTTCGTGTTTTCAACTGCGAGCCGGGCCGGGGGCCACGACTACGGCACTGTCAATGTTGGTGAATACGGCATCTGCCATTTCCGACCGGGAAACGGCCGTGATGACGGTCCGATTGGCGACGCTCACCACAAACGCCGCGTTTTCGGTCAGGAGTAAGGTCTCCCGCGAGCCTTTGGCGGCTGCGCGGTCAACGCTTTCGCGCAAGGCTGTCTCGTCGGCTTCGGACAAAGCGATATTCCGGTCTCGAAGCCGGCGTGCGGCGTGCGCGGAAAATCGCAGCGCGGACTGCGTACGCTGCGCCTGGGCAAGGACATCGGAGAAGGGCGTCTGCGGCAGAGTCGCCGAAGCCTGAGACAGGCGCCCCGCGGCGAGCCTTTCCGGCATGTTTGCTGCTTGTACCGGGTTGATCATGGCGCGTGTCCCACGCTCAGAACGCCGGCCATGGAGATCAGTTTCCCATCCACGTTGAGGTAGACGAGGCTCTGGTCGAGGTGCACGGTTTGAACCGTCCCCTGCACGACATTGCCGTCCTGATCAATCCCGGTCACTTCGTGTCCCACGAGCCCACTCGCCGAAATGAAATTTAACTGGTCAATATTGCCGCTGAGGGCTTCAAAACTCTCATTGAGGTTGTTCATCTGCTCCAGCGACGAGAACTGAGCCAGTTGGGCGATCATCTCGGTGTTGTCCACCGGGTTCAGGGGATCCTGATTCTGCATCTCCAGGACCAGCAGGCGAAGAAAAGCGTCGCGATCAAGGTTGCCTTTCATCGCGTGCGCCTCCTCGGCGCCTTTGCTTTTCAACACCAGTCCGGCTTGTTTGAGCACATGCGTCAGGCGCGCCTTCTCCATCGACTGCAATTCTGTGGCTGCCTTGGCCCGATCCACCGGATTCGGGCTCAAATCGCCCGAGAAATTGCCGCGAACGGCTACAAGGGCATTCATATGTCCCTCCTTTCCTCCTCATCTTGCGGTTATCTCCACACGGCCTCAGCCTGTAGAGCTCCGCGGGTCAGGCGTACACGCTCAGTCTTCCGTCGTGATACGCCGCGCGTACCGCTGGACCTGAGCGATGCGCTTCCGGGTTTCCATAAGACCGGGCCGCTGAGCCCGGATACCGATGCCCCGGCGAGTCATTGGCCCATGCACCCCGTTCCGGAAAAC
>DAOSJS010000145.1:0-9408 GCA_035367355.1 Candidatus Hydrogenedentota bacterium | reverse complement strand
GCCGTCGTGACGGCTTCGCGCCGGGCTGGACATGAAGCGCGCAGTACGCCACGGCGCGCGCAAAAGTGCTTTGCACACGATCATGGAAAGGGATATACATGGCGAATGTGAAGGCTTTTGATGTGACCATTGTTGGCGGAGGCATGATCACCTGCGATTTGCTTCTTCCATCCATCTACCATCTGCAGCGGCTGGGGGTGGTGGGCGAGATCCACATTTGCGCGCTAAACAACACACCCTTGCGCGCGTTGAAAGAGAATCCGCAGTTTGCCCAGGCCTTTCCCGGGCAGGATTTTGTTGCACACCCCTCCCTGAACGAGCCTGCGGACGCCAGTTTCCCTGAGCTCTACAAAGAGGTGCTGGCCGCGATGGAGCCGTATAATGCGGTAGTGGTGGCCATGCCCGACCAGCTGCATTACCCGGTGGTGATGGAGGCGTTGAACAACAACCAGCACGTGCTGTGTGTCAAGCCGCTGGTGCTCAAGTACGCCCAGGCGGTTGAGATCGAGGAAGTGGCGCGGCAGAAAGGCCTTTTCGTCGGAGTGGAATACCACAAGCGCTTCGACCGGCGCGCGCTCATTGCCCGTGGACGCTATGAACAGGGCCATTTCGGCGATTTCGTTATGGGCGAGGCCAAACTGATCGAGCCGTACCTCTACCGGCACTCCAATTTCCAAAACTGGTTCACCTGCGAAAACACAGACCCCTTCGTGTACATTGGATGCCATTACGTTGACCTGACCTATTTCATCACGGGACTGAAACCGGCCGGGGTATCTGTTCATGGCGTCAAGGGGACATTCCCCAACGGCAATACGGGGTATCTCTGGTCTCAGGGCCGGGTCGTATTCGAAAACGATGCGGTGCTGTCCGTCATCAACGGATTGGGTTACCCCGACGAAGGCGCGGGACCGAATGAGCAGGGACTGGTCCTGTACTGCGAAGGCCCGGGGAAGACGGGGCTGATTCAGCACAACGACCAGTTTCGCGGCGTGAGCCATTCCTACCTGAGTGGCCTGGGGCCGGGCGGAACGGCCTTCAACTTCGTCAATCCAGACTTTTTCCAGCTGGGCTCGTGGGAAGGTGTGGGATATAAGCCCATGGGCTACGGATACGATTCTGTAGCGGCGATTCTGGGGTGCATAGGCCGCCTGCGCCGGGAAACGGCTGGAATGCCGGAGAGCAGCGCCCTGACGAAACGTCAGGAAATCATTTCCGAAATTGATGAAAAACGGCTCATCGCCACCCCCGCGAACAGCAGCATTAATGAGCTCGTTACGGAAGCAGCCCGAATGTCTATTCTCAGCGACGGAGACTTCGTGAAGATCGTCTACGATGGGTTCCCCCGTATTGAGCCGAAAAGCTGAATCGAACGGAGCACATTGAGCGGTCGTGACTCAATAAAGAGGCGGCGAACGGCGAGGACAGCCTTTCTTGCGGGGCTGTTGGTTTTGTTGGCGGGGGCGCTTCTCTCGTATCGTGCCGTGAAAGAACGGTTCGGCCAGTATCCCGGCGGCGCCCCCTGGGTGCAGCGCTTTCTGGATGCGCGCATGGCCCGGGCCGCCGCATCCCAGCGCATCATTGCCCAGACCCTGGGGATTGAGATCCATCCCGACACGGGGCGCCTGCAAGGCCATGGCACGCTCGACATCGAATGCAGCGGCGCCGGGCTCGACGTGGTCTCATTTATCCTCAACCCCGGCCTGAACTCGTTCTCTGCACTGTGCGACGGCCAAAAGCTTCCGGTCTCCCGCTGGGGAGGCCTGGTCCGCGCCGCCCTTCCGAAGCGGCTGGCGCCGGGGGAGTGCACCCGAATCGCAGTCTCGTATTCAGGAGACATCTCGGCGACTGCGCTGACTGACGCAGAAATCCATCCGGAGGAAGTCTGGCTTCCCTGGACAGCGTGTTGGCATCCCGTGGACTTCGGCAGTTTCGCTGAATTTGACTGCGCCGTCACGATCAGGGGCGATCTCGTACTGGCCGGCGACGCACAGGAGACATTTCCTTCCGTCGAAGGCTTCCGCAGCTACCGCATTCAGCCGGCATGCAAAGCGCTGGGAATTCCACTGCTGGCCGGAGGATATTCCAGTCGAGCCGGCACCCATGGGGACCTCCAGTGCACGGTCTATTTCGAACCCGGCGACGCCGCCATCGCGGAACCGCTCGCAGCCAGCCTGCCGGAGACAGAGGATGCGCTTCGCGCGCTGCTGGGCGGCCACGAACTGCCGACGTACGCCATTCTGAGCCGCCGCTACCGTACGCCGCGATATCTTGGGCTCAATATCATTGCTCTCCCTCGGACGCCGCAACAGGATGAAAGCACCGCACTGGCCGCCACGGCGGCCGCACTCGCACACAAATGGTGGGGCCAGACGGTTTCTCCGGCCTGGTTTCCTCTGTTTCCCGATGGTGGCGCGTGGCTTCTTGAAGGTCTTGCGGTTCACTCGGGCTGGTCAGCCCTCCGCGAATTAAAGGGGAAGAGCGCCCTGCAGGAGCATCTCGAAAACCAGTTCCCTCAACCCCTGGAGAAGCCCTTCCGAGCGCTGGGCGCACTGGAATTGGCCCGTTCGGAGCCCAATGCGGCATCACGCATAGGAAGCCAGGGCGCATTTCTCGCCCGGTGGCTGGAGTCCGGCGCAGGAAAAGACGCGTATTGGGAAGCCTGCAGAAATGTCTTGCACACGCACCGCGGCAACGCTATCACCCTGGACGCATTCCGGCACGCACTCGAGGTCGCAAGCGGGCGCGATCTGGGGGAGCTGTTTCGTGCCTGGTTCGACCATGCCGGGCTGTTTGATTACGCAGTAGATGATGTCAGCGCGGGCGATGGAGCAATCCGGGTCACTATTTCCAACCACGGCGACATGCCTTCCCTGCAACCGCTGACCATAGGAGTTGTGACCGCCCGGGGCGTGGATCTGCATGCAATTGACGCGGGGGGGAATGGAGGAGTGTTTTCGTTTGCAGTGGACAGCCCCGTCTCCCGCGTGACTCTCGATCCCTATTTTGAATGCCCCGACGCGGTGCGGGCGAACAACACCTGGCCACGCCGCGACTGGCCGCTGAGCATCGCGGCGGATTCCAACGGAACCATCGCGGTTGCACAGGTAAATGTGTGGGAGAGCCACAGGGCGGGGAGCATCCGTTTATTGCGCAACGATCGGAAGAGCATTGAGAGCATTCGCCTGCCTGCCCCGCTGAATGGGCCACTGCTGTGGTCTCCCGGGAACAGCCTTCTGGCGTTTGGCGCCGGGCAGACCTATATCCGCGGACACGATGGACACATCCGCGTTTTGACGGGCCGCGCCGGGAACCTTCCAGTCGGCTGGCTGGGAGAGCAACTGCTCCTGCGCCAGAGCGGCGCCGCGGAAACAGGATTTGCGGTATCGCCTCCACCGTACACCACGACCGTTCCGCTGGCGCTGCCAGAACCTCCCGAATCCGGCGCTTTTGCCTGTGAACCTGGCGGCGGCCTCTGCGCGTTTGTCTCGGCAGCAGGGGGGAAGGTCTGGGTTGGCAAATTCCCTGGAGAGGCGTTTGAATGCGTGCTTGAAGAAGGCGGCGCAACCGGCAGGCCGTGCATTACCAGTCAGGGGGCCGTGCTTGTGTTCACGCGCCGGGGCGCTGTACATGAATTTTCAGGAGCCAGTGGCGCGTGGAGCCGCAAGACCCTGTTGGATCTGGGGCACGCCGTTGAAAAGCAGCGATTTTCACCGGATGGTACAACCGTGGCCTGGCAGGAGGAGGCACGCGGCCGCCTGACGGCGAGCCCGCTGGATTCTTTTGCGCCGGCCGTGGTCCGTCTGGGCGAATCCTGTGTCGATTTTGACTGGCAGGACGCAAGCACGCTGGTTTGCCTCACCCGGGCGAACGAATGGCAGCTTCCGGGGCGTTTTCACGCGGTCTACACGCTTCAGCGCATCGACATGTCTACGGGGAGCGCGTCGGCAGCAGCCCGTTTTCCTTCCTCTTGACGGAGGCGGGAATCTCAGCGGCGGATAATGCCACCCCGGCCCTGGCTGAGGGTAATGCCCTGTAGATTCATGGACAGTTCTTCGGGGTTGTCCGAAGCGGCCATCGCCTGATCCTCGCTGATAAGCCCCTTCTTGATAAGATCATAAAGGCTCATGTTGAAGGTCTGCATACCATCTTCCCGGCCGCCGGCGATCACGTTGGGAATCTGGCGCACGTTGTTCTCTTTGATGAGCTGGGCAATGGCCGGGTTATTGAACATGACCTCAACCGCCGGAACACGCCCCACCCCGTCGGCACTGGGAATCAGGCGCTGGGCTATGCACGCCGTCAGTTGAAGCGACAACTGGGACCGGATCTGCGTGTGTTGATTCGACGGGAACAAATCCACGATGCGGTCAACGGTCATCATGGCATTCGTTGTGTGCAGGGTGCTGAAGACCAAGTGGCCGGTTTCCGCGGCGGCCATTGCCGCCTGGAAGGTGTCGGCGTCACGCATTTCACCGATCAGAATCACGTCAGGATCTTCACGCATGACGGCCCGAAGGGCAGCATGGAAGTCGCGCGTATCGATATGGAGTTCCCGCTGCGTCACAATGCTTTTCTTGTTTGAATGCAGAAACTCGATGGGATCCTCGATGGTGACGATGTGGAGCCGGCGATCGGCGTTGATCTTATCGATGATGGCGGCGAGAGTGGTTGATTTACCGCTTCCGGTGGTGCCCGTCACCAGCGCGAGGCCACGCTGCATCAGGGTGAGCTTTTCGATCGCGGGCGGCAGATTGAGGTCTTCAAAGCTCGGGATTTTGGCTTTGACGTGACGCATGACGATGCCCACGGAGTTGCGCTGCTTGAGGATATTGACGCGAAAACGGCCCAGGCCTGGAAAACTGAGCGCCTGGTCGGAATCGCCGGTCCGCATGAACTCCTCTCGATCCTGGGGCGTCATGATCTCTTCAATGAACTGCAGATTGTCGTCGTTGGTGATGGGGTCATCGCCGATGAAGCGAATGGTGCCGTCCAGGCGTATTGCGGGGGGACTTCCGACCGTCAAGTGGACATCCGAAGCGCCGTGTTTTACCGCATACGTCAGGATTTTTTGAAGGGAAGGCATTCGGTTTTCCTCTCTGCACCCGCCGCCCCGGCGGGGTTGTCTGCGCTGGCGGCCGGGCTTTCGAGGCCCGTTGTCCGGCACGCCGCACACACGCTCTCACGGAACCTGGTTCAAGACGCAAGCCAAGCCCGGTGAATGTCAAAACTGTAACAGAAACCACGATTTCAGGGCAAATTCCGGGCACGTTATCTACGCTCGGGCCCTGCCTCGGGCGTCTGCGTTGTCTCAAGCCAGGGCCAGGGGTATCCGCAGATCACGCACCGCTGTTCCGTCACCGGGTATTCATAACGGCAATGGGCACAGGTGGCGGTCTGTCCGGGCGGCCGGTCGCCGGTCTTTTTGGGGGAAGCGCTGGCGTTGCCTGCCATGACACTCCTCCCGTCCGCACCCTGTTGTGCATCATTCCGGCGGCCTGTTTCCTGGCGAGCCATTCGTCCGGGTCAGGCCCGGTCGAGCTCTTCCGCATTCTTTTTGATCTTCTCAAAAATGGCGATGATGTCGTGCATATCTTCTTCGGAGCCGAGCAGGGTTGTGTGCCCGATCCAGATGCCGCTCCGGGTGCAGATGTCACGCGCCACGGGGCATTCCTGCTTCGAATAGTCCGGCGCATTGGGCGCATTGGCGATCGAAGGCTGCTCATAGAGCGGCACCGCATACCCTTCGCTGATGCCGGGCAACCCTTCCGCCTTGGCGGCTTCGATGACCTTCTCGCGGGAGCAGCTGAAGACCTCGGGGTCGATGCGCAGGCAGTAGAGGTGATAGGCCCGACGCGTGATTCGCTCGTCTCCGAGCTGAGTTGACAACCCTTCAATCTTCGAGAGGTTTTCGTCGAGAATGGCGGCATTTTTCTCGCGGATCCGGTTATGTTCTTCAAGCCGCGTGAGTTGAACGCTCAAGAGAGCGCCCTGAAACTCGGTGAGCCGGGCGTTGGTACCGAGATTGGGATGCGAATACCATGCACCGCCCTTCTGGCGGCCGCAGTTGGTGATGGAGCGGCAGAGATCCGCCAGCTCCTCATCGTCTGTCACGATAGCGCCGCCTTCCGCCGCGTTGATGTTCTTCGAGGCCTGAAAACTGAAGATGCCGGCTTTGCCCAGCGCTCCAGTGCCTTTTCCCTTCCATTTGCCGCCCCAGGAATGGCAGGCGTCTTCGAGCGCAAGGATGCCGTGTTTCGCTGCGATTTCATTGATCCGGTCCATGTCGCAGATGCGGCCGCCCAGATGGACCGGCATGATCGCGCGGGTCCGTGGCGAAATAGCCGCCTCGACCAGGTCGGGATTCATGCACCACGAGTCATCTATGTCCACGAAAATGGGGATGCCGCCCCGGCGGATCACCATGCTCGCCGTCGCGTAAAACGTGTACGGCGGAACAATGACCTCATCACCGGGCTGCAAGCCGATGGCCTGCAGCAGAACCTCGCCCGCCGCGGTGCCGGTCGTCACGGTGATGCAGTGTCCGGCATCCTGAAATGCGGCATATTCACGCTCGAACTGGGCGACCCGGTCGCCATACCACCATTTGCCGCTATTCAGCACCTCCATGAGAGCCTGGCGCTCCTGGTCGTCGAAGATGGGCCAGGCGGGCCAGGGTTTCCCGGCATCGCGTACGGGAGTGCCGCCGAACAGGGCAAGTGATGATGAATTTGCGGTCGCCATGGTATTCCTCCTACACAGGTTGGCTCGTCGTGGTATCACGTTGATTTTCCTCAATACCTGCGACTAAGTCAAATGCCCGCGTTCGACTTCCCGGCAGCTCAGACGGCAGAGCGCTCCAACAGAATAGCCAGTTGACCTCTTCTTTCCAGGTGAGCCGTAATTCCGTCTCTTCATCGGAAAACGGGATTGATCGATTTTCCTTCGCGGGTTAGCATAGCGCCGCCTGAAGGAGGACGACCTCCCCCATCCAGGGACGTAACGACCAGGACGGCCTGGCCCCCTGTATTTTGGGGAGCTCAATGCCTTGGATCTGTCTGCTCGTGGCCGGTGTCCTTGAAGTGGTGTGGGCTTACGCAATGAAGGAGTCTCATGGCTTTGCGCGGCTCATACCGTCAATCATCACGATCTCCGCAATGATAGCCAGTCTCTGGCTCCTGGCAGTCGCCATGCGAACGATTCCACTCGGGACGGCCTACACAATCTGGACTGGAATAGGAGCGGTAGGCGCTTTTCTTGTTGGAATTGTGTTTTTGTCGGAACCGGTGAACGCCGCAAGAATCATTGCGGCGATCCTCATAGTCTCAGGGCTGGTGCTGATGAAGCTGTCAAGCGCCTGACACAGTGGCTTCTACTGATGGAACTTGCCCCTGGCCGTCTCAGCTAATCCGATTGGGAGGCTTGGAGGCTCCACGCCGGCCGGAGGCGCAATGCGCTTTCATGCCGGCACGCTCAATCCCATCGTGACACCATCTGGCCGAAAGCGCCGGGCGTGTAACATTTGAGGTTGCCACTTGTAAGGTTGAGCGTTCCGGTAAGTAGTGTCTAACCGTTCGAAGAAGGAGAGTACCATGATTTTCAGTACGTTTTTCTGCTGGCTCGAGAGTATCATCGGCGGGATTTTCGGATTCCTGAACAACATCCTCGGCGGGATTTTCGGGATCGAGCTGCCAATGCCGGATTTCGGCTGCGACAGGGACTAGTCTCCCGGCGCATTGAAGGATACACCGGGTTTTTCTTTCCGGCATAACACGGTAGTTGGGCTCGGTGAGACGGGCTTATGGCTAAGCTTCTCCAAAATAAAGGAGCTTAGCCATTTTTGTGTCAGGCCGGTTTCAACGCCTGGGAATCTGCCGCTTTGTTCAGTCTGGGGCAAGTTCATCCGCAGTGCGTGCCGGTTGAGAGCTGCATTTGCATCGCGCTGCTCCAAAGCGCGATACTGGAGGCCTTCAGGCGGGCGCCGGCCCACGGGCGATGCCCGGGGGCAGTTCCGTTTCGCTGGGCTTGCGTGCGTCTGAGGCCCGGGTGCAGCAGACAGCGGTTTTTCCAGGCTGGCCAGCCACGATCCGGGCTGCGGATTTCTGCATGTATCTCAGAACGATTTTCGGGAGAAATTCAATGGGTAAAGGTAAGCTGATGGAACCGGGGCCGATTGTCTACTTCGAAGGCCGCTATGTACCGGTCGAGGAAGCCAAAGTCAGCATTATGACGCACGCCTTCAACTACGGCACAGGGCTCTTCGAAGGCATTCGCGGGTATTATTCCGCAAGCGAAGACAACATCCTGGTTTTTCGTTTGGCGGAGCACGTGGAGCGTCTGGTGCGGAACTTCAACATCCTGTGCATGGAAATCCCGGAAACACCCGAAGACATTGCCACTATCTGCGTCGAACTGATTAAACGGAGCGGTTTCCGTGAGGGCGTGTATATCCGCCCCCTGTGTTACAAGAGCGAATTATCCCTCGGTCCGCGCCTGAGCGGCGTCGAGAGCCGGCTCTGCTGCTACATCATCAAACTCGGCGAATATTGCGACATCGAGTCGGGTCTGGATGTTGTCGTCTCATCGTGGCGGCGCCTGTCCGACAACGCCATTCCGAGCCGCGCCAAGAGCACCGGCAGCTACATCAATTCCTCGCTTGCGGCCACGGAGGCCAGCCTGGCCGGTTTTGACGAAGCCATTTTTCTCCGGGAAGACGGGAGCGTTGCGGAAGGCAGCGCCATGAACCTGTTCATGGTGATGAACGGCCAGCTCATTACCACGCCGCCCACTGCCGATATTCTGGTTGGGATCACGCGCAACACCGTCATCGAACTGGCCCGGAACGAACTGGGAATGGACGTGGTGGAACGGCCCATGTCCCGCACCGAACTGTATGTATGCGATGAGGTGTTCTTCTGCGGCACCGGCGCCCAAGTTGCGCCCGTGCGGTCCGTCGATCGCCGCGTGATCGGAGGAGGTACGCCGGGGCCGATCTCCCGCGCACTTCAGGATCTCTATTTCCAGGTTGTGATGGGCAAGGTCGACAAATACCGTTCCTGGTGCACGCCCGTCTACTGAGCGGACGGATCCATTCCGGCGATTAGAGGGCAGGTATGCACAGCGAAGAGGCATTGCGAGAGGCCATCTGTGAAACAGGCCGCCGCCTGTGGCAGAAGGGCTTTGTTGCCGCGAGCGACGGGAATATCAGCGTCCGCCTCTCAGCCGATACTTTCCTGTGCACTCCGAGCCAGGTTTCTAAAGGATTCATGTCGCCCGCGGATCTGGTCACAGCCGATGCCTCCGGCCGTAGACTATCGGGGAATGGCGCAGTCACAAGTGAGTTTTTTACACACCTGGCCGCATACGAAGAGCGCCCGGCTGTTCACGCTGTTTTCGATCCACGCCCGC
>DAOSJS010000144.1:0-9472 GCA_035367355.1 Candidatus Hydrogenedentota bacterium | reverse complement strand
TGGAGGTCGCCGGGGCCATGCTGCCTTCCGCGATGTTCTGCACTCCGCTGCGCGCCGGCTGTGGATAGGACGGGCTGGGGACAGCTGCTGCGCACCTGCCCACAGCCCTTGGATAACCCGCTCGCCCCCAGCGTAAAGCGGACATTTCTATTTGGCAGAAAAGCGGACATTTCTATTTTGCGTTTACACAATACATTTTTTGCTTGACAAGCGGGGTGTTGTTTGTTTAAATTTCCCCGCTTTGTATGTGAAGCGTAGTTGAATTGAGGATTAGCCGTCCCCAAGCTCAGGCCTCCCTTGAGCAAGGAGTAGTGCGTAAGGCGGCGCGACGCATCTACATGCGACAAGGAGGGTTTATGAGTTGTATAAAGGAAGACATCTACTGATCGATTGCCGCAATGTGGCACGTGAAGTGTGCCTTAACGACAAGCTGGTCCTGAATGCCATGGCACGCGCCGCGGAACGTGCGGGCGCGACCGTCGTCTCACAAGTCCGGTACAAATTTGGCCAGGACTCCCCGCCCGGGTTTGCCGCAGTGGTCATGTTGGATGAGAGCCATTGCTCCGCCCACTCCTATGCGGACCTGGGGCTGATCGCCATGGATATGTTCACTTGCGGAACGACCGATCCGCGCGACGTCCTGTTCTATCTCCGGGAGGAGGTTGATCTGGGCGACGTCGAAGTGCGGGAATTCGGCCGATTTGCCGTGGACCAAGACGCCGAGGATGGCGCCATGTTACCGTCTTTGGATCGAGAGGGAATCGGTGTCCTCACGCGAACTGCATGATGGCAGGCAAGACGGTTTAACCCCGCTCGAAAGCCTGCGGCTCGATTCGGTCGAGTCGTTCTCCGGCTTGGTACGGGGCATGGGCAAAACGGCGTTCGGAGGACGACAGCTCGGTCTTGCCTTCGATACCCTTCTGACGATGGCCCGGGATGAGGAGTGCCGTGTCGTTTTGACGCTGTCCGGCGCCATGACGGTCGCCAAACAGGGTTCCATCATCTGTGAGATGGTGGACCGCGGTCTGGTGGACGTCATTGTGGCGACGGGTGCGCTGATGGCCCACGGCCTTACTGAATCCATCGGCCTGACTCACTACGCTGTTAGCCCGGACGCGGACGACTTGGAGTTGTTCGAAAAAGGGTACAACCGCATTTACGACACGTTGGAGATGGAAACGAACCTCAACTCGGTGGCCGAGTTGGTGGCGGATGTACTGGCGGCGGAGGACCCACCCGACGGGATGTGGTCCTCCGCCTCTTTTTGCCGGGCAGTTGGCCGCCGCCTCGACCAGCAGGATGAGGGCCCGGGTATCTTGCGCAGCGCCTACCAGCGCGGCGTGCCCGTGTTCATCCCTGCGTTCACCGATAGTGAACTCGGCCTGGACTTTGCCACGTGGGCCATGAAAGCGGCCATGAAAAAACTGGGCATTAGGGAGGGCGACCAGGCTGATCCTCAGGCCGTGTTCACGGCCCTGCCGCCTTTCAATCCGTTCCTCGATTTGCAGCACTACGCCCGGTTCGCGGGCAGCGCCAAACGTCTGGGTATTTTCACCATTGGCGGCGGTGTGCCCCGCAACTGGTCGCAGCAGGTCGCCCCGTTCTACGACATCACCGCCGACCGCCTGAACATCCGGCTGCCGGAAGTGCGTTTCCAGTACGGCGTGCGCATTTGCCCGGAACCGGTGCACTGGGGCGGGCTTTCGGGCTGCACGTATTCAGAGGGAGTGAGCTGGGGCAAGTTCGTGGCGCCTGAAGACGGCGGCAAGTACGCGGAAGTTCCGGCCGATGCCACCCTCGTGTGGCCGTTGTTGATGAAGGCCGTGTTTGAGGCGCTGGATCACGATTCAGAATAAGAACCATGCGGCGCGAGTTACCTATCTCACAGAATTTCCTTGCCCTGGAACGGAGCCAGTCTGCCCTGCAATCTTCGCCGGTCGTGATTCAACAGGCGCCGTTTGAGCGCACTACGTCGTACGGCAAAGGCGCCGCAAAAGGCCCGCAGGCCATTCTCAAAGCGTCGCATCAGGTGGAACTCTTCGACGCCGCCCTCGACCTCGAGCTGGTCGCTGCCATTCCCGGCATTGCCACGCTGCCGCCCATTGCGCCCGGCAAACGGGATGGGCGCCAATATGCCCGGGTGCTCCGCGACGAAACCGCGCACTGGATCAAAGAAGGCAAGTTTGTCGTCACGCTGGGAGGCGAACATACCGCGGTGGTCGGTGCGATACAGGCCCATTGCGAAGCCTGGGACGAGCTGACCGTCCTTCAGCTCGATGCCCACAGCGATCTCCGCGATGAATATGACGGCTCACCCTGGAATCATGCCTGCGCCATGACCCGCGTGCTCGATTTCCACAGCCACATCGTTCAGGTGGGCATCCGAAGCCAATGCCGGGAAGAACGGGATAAAACGGATGCTCTGCGTACCCCTGTCATTTATGCGCATGAGATCCCCGGGGCTCCGCCCGGCGAGGACGCCTGGATCAAGCGGGTGATCGGCGCCTGCAGGAAACGCGTCTATGTGACCTTCGATTGCGATGTCCTTGACCCGGCAGTAATGCCCGCCACGGGTACTCCAGAACCGGGAGGATTGAACTGGCAGCATCTGGATGCGCTGTTCCGGCGTTTGTGCAAGGTGCGCGAAGTTGTGGGGCTGGACATTTCTGAACTGGCCCCCATCTCCGGACTGCATCATCCGCAGTTCACCATGGCCAAACTCCTGTACCGGTTCCTGGGAATTCGCTTCCAATAACCTCGCTTATGTGTGAGATACCCCACTTCTGAAGGAAAACTGATTCCGATGTACGGCGCTGGGAAAAAGGAGAAGGGAAATGCCTCCCGCGAATGATTTCCCGGATGATTACGGTTGGGACGATGAATCCATGCAGCGGCGTGAACGCCGGCGAAAAACGAAGGATAAACGGCGCTACGAGCGCATCGACAGGGATCCCGAGACCGAAAAACCGCGAAAGAGTTCGGAACGGCATTCCCGTAATAACCGCGAATGGGCCGACGACACCCTGGATGAGGATTAGTCGCGGCAGATGGAACCTTCCCGCGGGTTTGGGCACGCCTTTCCCCGTCCAGACGCCGGGGCTGACGCGGCATGGTCACGTCTTCTGGACGAACCGGGAATCCTTGCCCTGGGTCATGCCGGTATCCCCCTGGGCAAGCAGATCACCCTCGGGCGATACAATGAAAAAAATGTGGCATCCGTGAACCCGGGCCTGAAGCATCGCTGTCGCCAGTTGACAGCTTCGCCAGGACGCACCGTTGCGTTTGGTGGGGTTTAGCTCCCACACTCTTGCCGCGTCCGGCGACAACCGCACCGTGTACGCGCTCATGACCCCTCTCCCTCTCGACACGCAGCCGGGCCGACTCTCGACAAACATCTTCCCAGATGAGCAACCGCAGCTTTTCTCAAGTCAAAATACTAACAGAAACACATCGCTATATCAAGACTCTTTTGTGAAAACATCTCGACTGCACATCGCAAAATGCGTGCCCTGATTGCGGTTTCGCCTGGCCAGTCGCGCAGAACAGAGGCCGTTATCGTTGAAAATCTTTCAAAACCTATGTCCTGCAGTCAGATGGAGACTGCACTCTCCCGGACAGAATGAATGGGGGGGTAAGGCCGCTCCCTGGGCTTATGTAATGCGATTGCCGCGTAGTGTGTAAGGCGTTTCCCGATGCGAGAAGATGCAGGGAATGACAGAGCCTGTCTCGATGCCAGGAAACGGTGCCCTTTCAGAGTCTCCTGACAACATCCGTGCTCGTAATCGCCGAGATTAGTGCATCTGACAAAACTCGCCACTAGGCAGATTTACCTTGGTTTGCACTCAGGCTCTGTGGTATCCTACGCTGGTTGCCGGTGGCGGGAGGAGGCCATGGTGCCCCAGTGACAGAGGCAGTAAGGCGCGTAGCATGGCCGTACAGTTGAGTCTCGGTAGCAATCTGGGGGTACGTCGAGAGAATCTTGAAGCTGCCCTGGCCAGGCTGGGGCAGCTTCCCGAGACTTCCGTAACGCGGCGTTCCCGCGTTTACGAGACGGAACCGTACGGAGTGACCGGGCAGCCGGGCTTCCTCAACATGGCCGCGGAAGTCGAGACGGAACTGCAGCCGCTTGAACTTCTTGACGCCATTAAAACCATCGAACGCCAATTGGGCAGGCAGCATACGGAACGCTGGGGTCCCCGCGTTATCGATATCGATATCGTGTTGTGGGATGACCTGGTGTTAGAAACCAGCTGCCTGACCATTCCCCATCCGGATTTTCGGAAACGGGCGTTCGTGTTGATCCCCATGGCGGAGATTGCGCCTCAGGCGCTCGATCCCCTCACCGGCATGACGGTTGCCCAGCTTGCTGCGCAACCCAACCTGCATGGCCGGATCCGCAACCCGGAATCCGGCGACTAGGCCACGAACCGCTCCGCTTGGAGCCCTGAAGGGACCGGGACGGCGACGTCACGGTTCGGAGGATCTAGGATGCCTCGAATCCGTACCACGACCTTTCGTAAGCGCAAGGAGGCGGGGGAGAAGATCACCATGCTCACCGCCTACGACTACCCTTCCGCGAAATTGCTCGACGAATGCGGCATCGACGCCATTCTCGTAGGCGATTCACTCGGCACGACCGTCCAGGGCAGGGACGATACCCTTGGCGTGACCATGGACCAGATGATCTACCACACGTCTCTGGTATCCCGGGCCGCAGGGCACGCCATGGTCATCGGCGACATGCCCTTTTTGTCGTACCAGCTCGATGCTGAAGACGCCGTCCGAAATGCCGGCCGCTTCGTGACGGAAGGCGGCGCGCAGGCCGTCAAACTCGAAGGCTCTGTGGACAAGTTCGGGCATAGCATCGCCGCAATCGTCAAAACCGGCATTCCCGTCATGGCCCACATTGGTCTCACCCCTCAATCGGTCCACCAACTCGGCGGATACAAGGTCCAGGGGCGGGGCGACCAGGCCCGGCAACAACTCAAGGAAGAAGCGCTCGGCCTCCAGCAGGCCGGCTGTTTCGCCATCGTCCTTGAGCTGGTCCAGCAGGATACCGCGGCCGAAATCACCGAAATGCTCAGCATCCCGACCATCGGCATTGGCGCCGGCCCCCACTGCGACGGGCAGGTCCTCGTCATGCACGATATGCTCGGGTTCGGCCCCCAGCGCAGCTTTTGCAAGGTTTTTGGCGATGTGCGCGGCGTCATGGAAACGGCGTTCCAAAACTACATCCGCGAAGTCCGCGAAGGCGCGTTTCCCACAGAGGAACACGGCCACCGATGAACATTTTTCATACAGCTGACGCCATGCGCGCCTGGTCGGAAGCACAGCGCGCCGTCGGAAAGACCATCGGATTTACCCCGACGATGGGCGCCCTGCACGCCGGCCACGAAAGCCTCATGCGCGCCGCCGCTGCTCAGAACGATCTCTCGGTGCTCAGCATCTACGTGAACCCCACTCAATTCGCGCCCGGCGAAGATTTTGACCAATATCCACGCACGTTTGACGCCGATTCCGCCCTCGCCGCCGAAGTGGGCGTCAGTGCCATCTACCTCCCCACGGATGCCACGATGTACCCCCAGGGATATGCGACCTACGTTGACGTCGAACGCATCACCGAGGGTCTCTGTGGCGGGTCGCGGCCTCACTTCTTCCGCGGGGTTGCCACGGTGGTCGCCAAACTGTTCAACGCCGTCCGGCCGCACCGGGCCTATTTCGGCCAGAAAGACGCCCAGCAGGCCGCTGTCATCCGCCGTATGGTGCGCGACCTCGACATGGGCATCGAAATCGTGGAAATGCCCGTCATACGCGAGCCCGACGGCCTGGCCATGAGTTCGCGCAACAAGTACCTCAATCCCGAGGAACGCCAGCGCGCCCTCGCTCTGTCGCGCGGACTCTCACTCGCCCGGGAATTGCTTCAGTCCGGCGAACGCGATCCACAAATCATTATCGAAACCGTTCGCAGCGCCATGAGCGCCGTCGACATCGACTACATCGAACTGGCCGACGCCGGGGAAATCACGCCCCTCGATCGCGTCCGCGGCACCATTCTGCTCGCCGTTGCCGCCCGCGTGGGAGACACCCGGCTCATCGACAACATCAAATTCACCGTCCCCGACTCCGAGGAATAGACCCATGATGCTGTGCATGTTAAAAAGCAAGATCCACCGGGCAACCATCACGCAGGCCGAACTCCATTACCCGGGAAGCATCACCATCGACCCGGAACTCATGGAAGCGGCCGGCATCCTCTCCTGCGAACAGGTGCATGTGCTCAATCTGAACACCGGCGCCCGTTTTGAGACCTATGCCATCGAAGGTGAGCGCGGCAGCCGCGTGATCTGCCTCAACGGACCCGCCGCCCGGCTGGGACAGGTCGGCGACATCGTCGTCGTCCTGACCTACGCCATGATGGACGCCGAAGAAGCCCGAGGCCATAAGGCGGCAATCGTCCACGTCGACGCCGGCAACAACATCACCGAAGTCGTCCACGGCTACGATCCCAACTGACGCCGGCACACTGACCTAATCGCCGCCCTTGCCTGAAAACGCAACCCCGCGCGCGGAGAGGACCGTTATCCCTCCGTGAGAGGCATGGCGTGTTGTTGAATTCGAGGTGCCCCTTGAAGCGGCCATTCTCCGTCCATCTATGCGCCATCACGCGGGGCTGTGGGCTGATTCAGACTATTTCTCCTCGGCTGGGCGGGGGAAGGTGAGTTTTTCGGTACGGCCGGGGCGGCGGTTGTAATCGGCCTGGATCGCATCGGCGGCTGCGCCGGGCGGGATGCCGCGGACTTCGGTGAGGTAGGCGTAGAGGGCCTGGCAGAGCCGGGTGAGGTTGATCGCATGCGTTCGGCCGAGAGTGGCCCACAGGAAGTCGGAGAAGGCCATGAACGCCTCGAACGGGGAGGATTGGTCCGCCCAGAGAGCCGGCAGGGACGCAGGAAAATTGCCGGAATTGTAATAGAGCTCGAAATAGCGCGCGAAGCGTTTCAGCCGTTGCATCTGCAGGAAATCGAGCGTGGCGGTCTGAAGGATTTCGTAGGGAGGCGAGGTGGAGTAGATCATCTCATGTGGTTTTGTATGCCGGGCGATGGGCGCGCCTTTCAGGCGTTTCAGGATGCCCACCTGGATTTCCTGTGGCCGTACGGCCAGCAGCCGGTCAAACCCGTCGCGAATGCTGTCCCAGGTTTCGTGCGGCATGCCGAGCACGAGGTCGGCATGAAGAAGCGCGCCCGTGCGCTCTCGTAAGAACTGCAGCGTGGCCAGAGTCGCATCGAGGTCCTGCACCCGCGATATGGCGTCCTGGGTCTGAAGATTGAAAGTCTGGACACCCACTTCCAGGCGCAACACGCCGGGTGGAAATTCCGTCATGCGCTCGAGGACGCGCACAGGCAGGCGATCCGGCACAATTTCAAAATGCACCTGCATCTCGTCGCAAAGACGGGCCTGCAAAAAGTCCAGCATGGCAAGCACGCGATCTTCACGCAAGTTAAACGTCCGATCGACGAACTTAAATTGCCGCGCCCCACGGGCGAACAGGGCATTCAGCGCCTCGAAAATGGGGGGGAGGGGAAACTCACGGACACCAGGCTCCAGCGACGACAGGCAAAACTCGCATTTGAACGGGCACCCGCGCGATGTCTCCACATAAAGCGTCCGGTGGGCGATGTCATGGTCTGAATACGCCGTGTAGGGGAGAGCCAGCGACTCCAGTTCGGGGCGTCCCCCAGCGAATACCTTCTGGCGCGGGGGCTCCCCGCTCAAAACCGCCTCTGCCAGCTCGCGAAACGCCAGTTCCCCTTCTCCGGGGACGAGATAGCCGGCCATCCGGTAGAGTGCCGTGTCTTCGTATTCGTAGCTGATTTCCGGGCCGCCCAGCACAATGACGGTCTCGGGCGACACCGAGGTGAGTATCTGCACGAGCTTTTCGATCGGCTCGATATTCCAGATGTAGACGCCGATGCCGATGATCCGCGGGCGCTCGAGCAGCAGCGCCTCTGCAATTTCTGCCGGTTCCTGGCCAATGACGAACTCGCGTATGGCGGCGCGGGGCTGAAGCGGCCCGAGATTGGCCCAGAGATACCTCAAGCCAAAAGCCGTATGGCTGTACCGGGCATTCAGCGTGGTCAGGATGATGTCGTGCATGTTTGCGGTGAAATTTTGCGGACCCGGGCTTCCGTTTGCTGCGTTACGCCGCCGCTGCGACGGATCAGTCCGGTGTGGCTGTATCAGGGGCCTCACTGGTCTGAATATTCCGGATGAGCGTGCGCAGGATCACGACGAATGCGGCCAGCACGAACAAGACGGAGAAGCAGGCCACAAACGCGCCTCCTCCGTAAACGATGTACTGCCGCCGCGGCGGACTTTCAGGGAACGTGGGGGGCGAAACGACCTGAAACTCGTCAATGGTGTTGGCCACCGCCAATTCCGCCTCGAGATGGCTTGCGGCCAGGCTCGTGAACATATCCAGACCGGTCGCGAAATCGCGCTCCAACGCCTCTTCCAGTGCCGTGCGTTCACGCGACAACTCGTCCACTTTCATTTCCGTGACGCGCTGCTCGCGCATCAGGCCGTAGAGGCGCTCTTTGTCGATGCGGTCGAGATCGGATTGCTTCGCACGGTCCAGCATCACCAACGCCTTGCGTTTGGCGTGGTAATCGGCCTGCAGAGCGTCGAGGTCGGAGCGGAGGCTGGCAATTTCGCGCTCTATATGCTGAAGTTCGACCGGAGCGGATGCAAGCGTCAAACGCGCTTCAGCAAGCTGCTTTTGAAGAAGGATGCCCACGGGATTGCCCCCTTCCGTCTCCACACGAAAGGCATCGAGCTGCACGGGCGTTTCGAGGTCCAGTTCGGGAATTTCTGGACTTTTTTCGGGTTCAGGGCGCTCTTTGGGCGGTGGCAGCTGCTTATCCAGCATTTCCAGGATGTCTTCAAAGCGTTTTTCATGTTCATCCTGGAGTCTGCGATGCGGGCTCTTGGTGTAGTCCTTCAGAAGCGTCCGGATGTTCTCCCGGCGCTCCGAATCAACAAGCAGGCGCTTTTCCGCGCGTTTTTCGAGCTCTTCTTCGCGCAAAGCCTCCGTTTTCTCCATCGGCGGCGCCACCGGCGCAATCGCCTCTTTTTCACTGGGGAGCGCGATGTCCCATGACGTCGCGATGGAATCAAGCGCATCTGCCGCCCCGGTCTGCGTGGTCAGCTCGGTTATGGCAGCGCGGGCCCGTTCCAGTTCCAGGGTCTTTCTCGCCTGGGCCAGGCGGAGGCCGGCGAGGATGCTTTCCCGGGCCTGGAGTTCCGTTTCCATCAGCGGCAGGGCAAATTCCGCTTCTGCCGCCGCGATGTTCGCATCCCAGGTGTCTCCTGTTTCCTGGAGAAGCCGGATGGTTTCGCTCTCGTACTCCTCTTCGGCGCGAAGACGCTCGGCCCGCAAGGCTTCGAGAAGCTCGCCGCTCTCGTCCTTGGTGCGGTT